>OZ271836.1:1501888-1802265 GCA_965601745.1 Alkalispirochaeta sp. | reverse complement strand
GTCGTCCCCGCCGTAGTACCCGGCCGCGATCGTGTTGAGGTCAGAGTCGTCGGCAAAACTCGCTTCGAAGAAATAACGCTCATACAGCCACAGCGATAGGGTGAGGTCGACCGTCTGATCGAAGAGATTTGTCTCGAATCCGGGATAGACGTAGGGGTAGGTGACCCGATCTCCGGATCCGGGCAGCGGTGGATGAAACGCGATTCCGGTCGCCCAGGTGCTCGATACGTTCCACGACCCAAGAAGATACAAGTCGACATCGGCGTCGCCGCGATCGAGATTAAAGAGCGCCGGGGGAGCCTCTTCATCGATAAACGGATTGCTAGGCGACCAGCCGACAAGTGGGAGCGACAAATCGTCGTCGGTGGTTTCGTCGGTCGAGGTCTCGTTTTCGGTCATTTCCTGGGAAAAAATCGTAACGTCGACGAGCAAAAGCAGAATGATGATACAAATGGTCCTCAATCCGTGGCTTGAGACGGCCGACATGACTATAGTATGATGCCAAGGGCAGCCCTATGAACAGCGAGAGCGAACGAGCGCAGGCATTTGTCGGGAGACTGCTGCAAAACCCGGCACTCAACGGATTTACGAGCCTCCAGAAGGAGGAACAGATCATCCAGTTTCTCCATGGAAATGCAGCGCAGTTAGCGCCAACTTTGTCGTCGGCGCAGTTTTTTCCGGGTAAAACCTGGAACCAGATCTTTGGTCTGCTTGTTGCCAACCTGTACGAAGTTATTAATCGAACGTTGTTGCCGGAGATCGAACGGATTGTCCGCGACCGCATCGATTTTACCTTTATCCACCTGCTCCGGCCACAACAGACCGACGCGGAGATGATCGCCGAGCAAGCCGTCGCCCACGTTAAGCAGATGCTCACAAAGTCCGAGGCGCGTCGCGCGTTTACCGGCGCGTTGACCGGTCTCCAGTACGGGCTTTCGGACCGTTACGTCGACGAGGTCTTTACCCGCAAAAAGTACATTCACTTCGAGCTGACAAAAGTGCAGCGCCTCCGACTCGGCAAAGACGAGGTACGCAACTTTGTCGATGTTAATCTGCTGCTAAAACCGACGGTCAATATGATATCTTCGGGAGCTCAGAACCAGCAGGAACGGGCGACCGGAATGGTACAGAATCAATTTGCCGAGAAAGTTCTCGTGTCGATCAAGAAAGAACTAAAACTACTCCCGGAAGCGGTACTCAAGAGTGCGGTCCACGCGAGCGTCTCGTTTAACGATAACCGTTTTATCGAAGCGACCGCGCGCCTTGCCGCGATAATAAGTGCCCGGAGCCGCCATTATCAGCCCGACCTCAAAGTTGATCGCGGCGCGGACTCACCCGATAAGAGCTGGCTCAGTACGGCGAGGCGCAACTACCGGTTTTACGGATTTGATATAAAGATGCTCGATGAGATGTACAAGATTGCGGCGGAGAACGGTTGGTAAAAAATGAATCGAACACGTTCAGTATTAGAAAATCTGGTGTTGGTCGCTATCGTCCTGGTTCTCATCCAAACCTTTCTCGAGGACCTCGCCACCGTGCTCGAGTGGACCGTCCAAACACGACGCTTACTCCTTGTTCTCGGGCTCTTTTTTGACCTCTTTTTTACGATCGAGTTTGTGGTTCGCTGCCACGACGCCTGGCGGTACCGTCGGCTTCACGCCTACTTCTGGCGCGAGCGCGGGTGGATAGACTTTCTCGCGAGCGTCCCCCTCCTCTTGTTAAATAGTGGACCGGCATTTCTCGCCATGATCGTCGGCGGTGTTTCGATCGTCGGCGTTGGCGGAATGCTCAACGTACTCAAAGTCGTCAAAGCGATCCGGATAGCACGGGTTCTTCGACTTCTTCGTGTACTCAAAGTTTTTCGCCGAATCAAGAATACCGACTCGGTTATGGCCCAGCGGCACGTCGCGATGATCAGCGCGATCAGCGTGACGGTCCTGGTATTTGTGCTCCTGGCGATGGCCGTCGCCGGGGCATTCTTTCCCTTCCCGTCGCTCGAAACGGAGTATCAAGAGCGCGCCGTCGCCGCGTTTGCCTATATCCACGGGCAGGATCTCGGCCGGGCCGGGCGGGAGACCGATCTCGCCGCCTATGCTGAGAGCGAACCGGCCGTATTAAGCGTCGAGGACGACGGTATCCCTCGGTACAGCCGCTATTCACAGGAACACTTTGATACCTACTACCAGGAAGTTGACTACGGCTACATTCAAAGCGGATCGACCGGTGTGTTTTTTGACCTTAAACCGATTAACGCCGAGCAGGCTGCGGCGAATTTGCGCTATTTCGTCGTGATAATCGCAATTGTTCTGGTTTTTGTGTTTGTATACAGCCCCCATTTTGCACTCACCGTCACCGATCCGATCCACGTGATGCGTCGGGGCATGGCCGAGAAGAACTACAACCTCGAAGTCCGCGTTCCCGACGAATACGTCGAAGACGACGTGTATCGGCTTGCCGGTGACTACAATCGAGTTTTTCTGCCGATGAAAGATCGCGAGAACGCCTCAGATGAATCGGAGGGTTCGCAGCTTACTCTCGGGGACGTATCGGACCTGTTTGACTGAGGGCGGCGATGAACGTCTCGATGCTTCTCGCGATTCTCGAAATACCCGACTTGGAGTCGCTAAAGGATAAACGCCGCATTGTCCACAGTCTGCGCGACAGGATCATCCGGAAGTTTCACGTAAGCGCCGCCGAAGTAGACCTTCATGAAAGTCTGTCGTTTACGCAGATCGGCGTGGCGCTGGTCAGCAACGACAAGGGCTATGGAGAACGGGTTATGCAGAGCATCCTCCGTTTTCTCGAAGACAACCTTCCGGGGCGCGTCCAGGACGTTCAGATTTATACCGAACGCTACGAGTAGCGTTTCGGTAGATCACGATTCAAAGATATAGAGATCCGGAACCTTGAACTCTCGATGCAGGCTGAGAAAACCGGCGACGTCCTCCTCGCTTGTTACGGAGACCTCAAAGATATGGGAAAGCGGATCGTATCCGGCCCCGGAAATGGTAAGTTCGCAGGAGAACGAGCGCTGCTCACCCGGGGTTTTGTGGGCGATCGGGCACGGCCAGAAGGTGTAGGTACCGGGGAGATTGGCGTTGAGCAGATACGGATTGTTCCAGCGCTGATCGAACATTTCCGCCGTTTTATCGTCGATCTTGAGCTCTACCTGAACGCCCGCGACCGGGAAAAAGCTTTTTCCGTCCAGGACACGTCCGGTAATCGTCGGAAAGTTAAACGACGGGCCGTCGGACGGTCGTTTGGCATGTTCGTCGTAATATCCACGACGGACGAGCGTCACCCGTTGCAGGCCCTCTTTGGCAAGTCGAACCAGATCGACAGCGAGCTGTCGGTCAGACTCCAGGTCGTCGACGATGTGCGAGTAGCCGCGCGCGCTTGAGACGTAGCGCGGCCCGACCCGATTGAGGACGTAGCAGATCGCATCGTTGCGGCAGTCCTCTGTTGAGCAAAAACGAGGGCTTCCGGTGTCCTCGTCCTCTCGGGCCAGGTCGTCCACGGCCCGTCTGACCAGCTCTTCCATCAGGTTATGAATCTCCACGAGGAGCCCCTCCTTCTTTCTCGAGGTGAATCTCGAAGATTTCCTGGTTGGCCTCAATTGCCTCGCGAAAGTCGCGAATCGTCTCTTTTAAGGCAAAGTAGTTGAGACCGGCGAAATAGATCTTTGAAAACACGGTGAGGCTGATGTCGCGGTCGTCGATTTGGAGCGAGAAGTAGCAGCCGAACTCGTAGAGACTGTGCATGACGTCTTCGATACGCTCGCGAACAAAATCGGCCATCCCATTGGAGAAGGCAAAGGTAAAGGCGATTTCGAGAAACTTGGAGTCGGCGTCGATAAACATTCCGGCCTGAAAACCCTCCGACGTCGAGAAGCCAGCGCTGTAGCTGTCATCGGTGGTGTCTCCTTCGTGAATCTGATACCCGAGCTCGCGAAAGAGGACGGTTACGCGCCGGATGCGCTCTTGCATGAGGCGATTCGGTTTCATCGTGGTACCCTAGTCTACACGATCGGAGGTGCGCTCACAACTCCGGCAGATAATCGTAATCGATGTTGGCATGGGATCTCTGAATGTTTTCCCGAACCCGAGGATTAACCATCTCGAGTTGACGAATCATAGGCTTGAGGGTCGCGCGGATGTTTCGATCCTTGAGCGGACAGTCGATGTCACTCACCGGAAGGTCCAAACGATCAATGACCGCTTGAACGCTCTCTTCTCTGACGAGGCACATCGGCCGGATAACTCGAAGGCGGTCGTTAAAGAAGCTCTGGACCGGCTTCATCGTGGAAAACGATCCCCGGAAACAGAGGTTCATCAGCGTCGTCTCGACGATGTCGTCGAGATGGTGCCCGGTCGCGATCAACGGACGCCCGGGCCATCCGGAGACGTAGTTAAAGATGATCCGTCGCCGATTACGACCACAGAGATAGCAATTAAACCGGTCACCAAATGACGACGGATTGATATCGTGATCAGCGATGTGTAGGGGAACGCCGAGCTCAGAAAACAATGCGCGAATCCGCGCGAGATTTTCCTCCGGATGCGGAAACTCGCGCCAGTTGATCAAGAGCGCCTCGAGGTCATACCAAATCGGCAGGTGACGTCGGCGCAACGCCACGGCCATCGCCATCGCGAGCGAATCCTTTCCCCCCGAGATCGAGAGAAGAACACGATCGCCGTCGCCGATCATGTTGTACCGGTTTATACCGCGACCGACAGTTTTGAGAAACCTCGAAATGTAAGGCGGCGGGTGACCGTCAGGAATCATCGAGGATGCCGTTGAGGATTTGTCGCGGATTTTCTAGTTTGACCGCGACCTCCTGGGGAACGATGAGCCGAATGCGGCGAAGACTCTCCGTAAACCGGTTGACGACTTCCGGCGTGAATACGCTTTTATCAACGAACTCACTTCGCCGTCCGTCGCTGAAGATCGGAAAGTTGGCTTCGAACGATACGGCGTCAGGTAGGTCGAGAATCGTCTGGTAGGCCTCGAGCGGATAGCCTGTTTCGTGCCTGATCAACTCGGCAGCTCGGTCCTCAAGGCGCGTGCGCTCGGCGATCGACGTCAAGCGGCGATGGGACGGGTCCTCCGGATCGTAGGGAATGTCAACGGCCGGTTTGAGAAGGTCTCGTGAGCCGACGCGTCGGATGAGCGCGAACGGTAGGTAGTCTCGGCCGCCGATACCGATAAGAAAAGATTCGTCGTCGAGGCCGTAGAGATCGCTCGCCTCGATAGCGCCGTCGTGGAGTCCGAGATAGACCGCTTTCTTGATCATAGCCGTTGCTACGCGGACCGTTCGATGCCAGTACACGGCGCGGTACATCAAGTACTTGGAAAAGAGAATGTTCTCGACAGCCGTAACTCCGCTTTCCTCAAGCCCTATCCCGTCGTAACCATCGGGTACGATGCGGCTGAGAGCAAAATCAAGGTCCTGTAAACCGTACGGGACGCCGCAGAAATAGGCGTCGCGGTTGAGATAGTCGAGTTTGTCGGGATCCATGCTCCCGGAGAGGAGACGTCGAAACAGCTCAACTTCTTCACTCTGTCCGGAGTCGAGGTGTTCATCGACGATCGCTGCTACGAGCTGTGGATCAACACCCACACGGGTGCGCAGAATGTGGGCGATCGCGCCGTCTTGGACGATTTGACCGGTGAGCACCTCGTGTTCGGTCAGGTCAAGATTGCGAAAGCCGTGCGTGTAGGGAAAATGGCCGACGTCGTGGAGCAGTGCCGCCGCGAGAAACGCCGTTCCAGCCTCAAGGGATAGCGCGGGCGATAACGGATGGGCCGCCAGTCGATCGAGGATACGTCGGGCGATATGAAATACACCGAGGCTATGGTTCAGGCGCGTGTGCGTGGCGCCGGGATATACCAAGTACGAAGGGCCAAGCTGTTTTATTCGCGCCAGCTGCTGGAATTCCGCGGTCGAAACAAGGTCCATCATCGGCCCCGATAGGTAGATATGACCCCAGAGTGGATCGCGAATCGGGTCCGTATAGTCGGTCGCGAGGTGGGTGAGAAGCGCGTCGTTTTGTCGCATCGATTCCATTATCACCGCCGGCCCGTGTTGGTACAATAGAAATGCTATGGTCGCCAACTCGCTTCGACGGGCTTTGCTCATTCTCGGTATCGTCGTCGTCGTCGGTTTTGCGGGATTCTCGGCGATTCGGCAGACGAGATCCGGTTTACCGCAAAACTCGGAGCGCACAATCGCCGTCGAAGGAATCGATCGACGACGGATGGTACCGGGAAGTGGTGACACGCCGGAGGTTGCAGACGGAGTCGACGAGGGAGTTTCTGTCGGGTCGTTTGTAGAAGCCGCCGAGGCGACCGAACGGGTTGAAAACGTCGCCGAACGAGAGCGTTCGTCAGTGGTCCCCGATCGTGAGGCCGATGATCTGACGCCCGCTTCGGACGCAATTCCTGCCGAGCACCCAACGGGTGCGGACGTCTATAGTGACGAAATCACCGACGTCCTCATGGCAGAATCGCTCGAGCGCTGGGAACCGCTATTCTCGCCGGGACAAGCCCCGACGCACGACGGGATCGCGATACGGATCCTCGATCCAGCGGTACGAGATAGTAATAGCGTCGCCGAACGCTTCTTGTTGTCGGCGATACGTGATGTCGGCGATGAAGAACTCGAGGCGCTTGTTCTTTCGCGTTCGTGGTCAGCGGTTCGCTCTCAAATCGAACGACTTCTTGGCGACCAAACCTCGTTTTTACATGCGTACGTTCCGACGATGCAGCCCCAGAACGGTCCGTCGAGGTTTATTCTCATCGCCGAGCAAGGTGTCGTGTACGTCGATATTTGGTCCCAGGATGGCTTGGTCGTTGACTTAGAATGGCAGGTAGAGGATAGCGAGGGTTAATCGCGATGAGATTCGACCGAAATTTGTAGAGATGTACCATCTTCTGATCGAAGCGGGTGGTCTGCGTCAGATCTCGCGAATTGACGTAGAGGCTTGTACCAGGATAATCGAGGATCTCAATCAGATCGTCGGCGAGGCCGGATTTGTCCCGCGACTACTCGACGGTGATCAGATGTTCTACGACGCGGGCGACGATTCCTCCATCGAACCCCACTTGATCGCCTCGACGGTCGCAAAGATCGAACGCGGTCTGGAGGCACGGTCGGATTACATCCTCGATTACGTCGTCGTTCTCCATATGTCGGATATCGGAAAGCCGGAGCACGCCTTTCTCGAAATGCAGGATCTGCTTCGGTTTGCGCGCCAGTTTCATTGTGTATATGTGACCCGACCGGTACGCCGCGCCCTGGAGACGGTCATCGAAACGGACAACGGGGAACCGCTCGCGATTGTCCGCGACTTTCACCAGTCACACGGTCTAAACGGGCCGTCGTTCGGCGATACGATGCTCGTTCCAGAGGTCCCTGATCGACTAAGAGATTTGATCGAGGCCGATCCATCAGGTCGTTACCTCGTGACCTGTCCTGATATCGTCAAAGCAGAGCGGGTCGTACGCGCGGTCGTCGAGGGATTACAACGAGACGTTTTGTTTATCCCTATCCGGTGTTCGCAGGAAATGACGGCAGGGGTAGTATCGCTACACCTGTTGCGCGCCATTCCGCCGGATCTTGCGCCGATTGACAGCGATACGACCACGATCACAAACGTACTACGCTCGGCACTCCATCGACGTTACTGCGCTGATGCCGCGAGGAACGAGGAGTTTCCAGAGCGGCTCGGGGAACTACGGTGGACGGCGCAGGCGACCATATCGGCAGCGGCTCACCGCGTGTCCCGTGTTCTCGTCGTTCATTTCGACCGCGATTTGTGCTCAGAGGCGATACGTGCGGAACTCGAAACGGTGTTTGACGAACTACCGCCCCATGTGGAGCTTACGACGATTGCGACCGCCGCGGCACCGATCGCCGGCGACTGGACTCGTCTGAACGTTCCGTACAAAATCGACGGCCCGGCAGAAGCGTCGCGGTGGCACAGCGCGTACGCTTATTGGGAATCCCTTGTCAACGAATACGGCGGTCGAGATCCGATTCTCGCCACGCGGATCGATCGACGGCTACGTTCGGTCCTGGGTTCGCTCCGACGTTTTCTGGGAGAAAATCTCCGCACGGCGCTGTACCTGATCGACCGTACGGCCGACGTCATCGCAGGTGATACGATAACACGGTTTTTTCCTCGTCTCGGTATCGTGCCTGCCGAGCGCTCGAGAATAATTACCGAGTTGTCCTACTACGGTCTCGTGAGTAATGACGGAGTTCCCGTCGTTCACCCCGCGATCGCAGGCTCGACCGCTATCCTCCTGGACGCCGAGCGACGGAAAACGATCGAGCGCATCCTTGTCGAGATTTTGGAGACGCTCCATCAGGAAGGTGTTCTTCAGATTACGCCGCATTTTTGGAGCCTGTACCAACCTCTTATTGATAGCGATCGGCGGCGAGAAATCGGTCATACCTATCTTCACGATACGGCGTCGCGCGGAGCGATTCAGACGTTTGAGGCGATTGCCGCGTCCGCGGAGATCGATCGACTTCCCGGAGAGCTAAGTGTCTTGAGCGCGCGAGTCCGGCTACATCTGCGTGACTCGTTAGGCCCGGAAACCTGTGCGGGCGATGCGATCCGCCTCGCAGAAATTCTCGAAAGCGAATCCGTTGTCGAGCGCGAGCGTATTGACGCCATGCTCAGTCTGGGCGAGCTGGCTTTGGGCGAGCGCAAGTACCAGCAGGCGCTTGGACACGCGAAGCGCGCGATCATGATTCAGCAGGCAACAGGGGAGACGGTCTCACAGGCGGAAAGTCATCTTTTGATCGCGCGGATCATGCTCGCGGAACGGCGCGTTGCCGATGCCGGCCATTACCTCTCGTTTGCCCGCGAGGACGCTGTTGATGAACGCGGCATCTACCTTGTCTCCGAGATCCTGGACGCTACCCGCCATTTTCTTCACGGAAATCTCGCCCACGCTGATTCCGCGTACGATAAGTTAATCGAGCCGTTGGCGCTGTACGGCCATAGCGACTGGATGTATCTCGCCTGGTTCGGTAGAGTCCGCGTCGCATTTGAACTTGGTGATTATCACGCCGCCGCCGCGACCGCAAAAGAGATGGAGGTGACGGCGGAGAGGAGCGGATACCCGGGTCCGGCATCTGTTGCTCGACGATGGCGGGTTCGATCCGCACTTCTCGGAGACGGTCCGGTTGACGAGCTGATCGGCGAGTTGGGACCGGAACACACGGCCGAAAGCGCATTTGTCGAGGGCGAGTCTCTGGTGCGTCGTGGCGACTACGAAACAGCGGCCGCCGTTTTTGACCGCGGTATCGCGGCGGAGAAAAACGTCGATCGCTGGCCACGATTAGGCGTATGCTGGGACAACGGTTTCGCACCGCTTGAGGACCTCCTTCTTGCCGACCAACCCGGAAGCACCGAACTGATACGGTTACTCCGCGCGTTGCGCGCGTTTGCCATTGCGCAGACTGGGAAGGTTGATGAAGCGGTTGAGGAGTTTTACCGGCTTACCCGAACGGGTAGCGGCATGGCCGAGGATCCGTATACGGCGTTTTATACCTATCTGTACGCGAGCATCCTACCCGAGGAACGGTCGCGCGAACGCGAGGATCGGACTACGGTCCTTGGTAAGAGCGTGAAGATCCTACAGGAGCGCACGAGTCGTATCGACGATTATCGGGCCAAGATCAGGTTTCTCAAAAACAACGTCTGGAACCGGCGACTTATGGAAACCGCTCAACGGCACAATCTGGCATAGCCTCGCCGTGTCTGGGTCGTTCCGGTCATCGGTATTGACAGGCCGTTTGCTCACTGGTATCTTCTTGCCTCACAGAATTTGGTGGCGTAGCTCAGTCGGTAGAGCAAGCGGCTCATATCCGCTCGGTCAGGGGTTCAAGTCCCTTCGCCACTACACCAGGCGGTCGTCCGAATGGCGACCGCCTTTTTTCTTCAAACGGGCGCGCTCAAATTGACACCCCGGACCCTTTCTCCTATGCTCGACGCAATGGAAGCGTTGCAGCATACCGACCCGGAAATGTACGACATCGTTCAGCGAGAAGAACGCCGTCAACGAAGCAAACTGGAGCTCATTGCCAGCGAGAATTTCGCGGGACCCGCGGTTTTGCAGACCACCGGAACCGTTTTAACCAACAAATACGCCGAGGGATATCCCGGCAAACGGTATTACGGTGGTTGTGAGTACGTCGATATGGCCGAGAACCTGGCGCGCGACCGGGCGCGCCGTTTGTTTAACGCCGATTACGCCAACGTCCAACCTCACTCGGGTAGCCAGGCGAACGCTGCTGTTTATCAGGCGATTCTTAATCCCGGTGACACGATTCTGGGCATGGATCTCGCCCACGGAGGGCACCTCACCCATGGGTCACCGGTCAACTTCTCGGGAAAGCTCTACACGATCAAGAGCTACGGCGTCGATCGTGAAACGGAACGTCTCGACTACGACGAGATCGCCCGTCTTGCGCGAGAACACAAACCGCGATTGATCATCGCCGGCGCGTCGGCCTATCCGCGCACGATCGAATTTAAGAGGTTTCGTCAAATCGCCGACGAGGTTGGTGCCTTCTTTATGACCGATATGGCCCATATCGCCGGCCTTGTTGCGACGGGTGCCCATCCTTCGCCGGTCGCCGAGGCCCATTTTACGACGACGACGACGCACAAAACGCTTCGTGGTCCGCGCGGCGGTTTAATCCTCATCGGAAAGGATGCCGAGAACACCATGGGTGTTGTCGCGCCAAAGTCTGGTCGTATAAAAAAGTGGTCAGAGTTGGTAGACTCGGCGGTGATGCCGGGTATACAGGGTGGGCCGCTTATGCACGTGATCGCGGCCAAAGGCGTCGCCTTTAAAGAGGCGTTGGATCCGTCGTTTGCCGCCTATCAGAATCAGATCGTCGCCAACGCCGCGGCGCTCGCGAGTCATCTGCGGGACGGCGGATTACGTCTCGTTTCGGGGGGTACCGATAACCATCTGATGTTGGTGGATCTAACGGAGCTCGGAATCTCCGGCAAGGACGCCGAAACGATGCTGGATCACGCCAATATCACCTGTAATAAAAACGGGATTCCGTTTGACACGCGGAGCCCGCTCGTAACCTCGGGGATTCGTCTCGGTTCTCCAGCATTGACGACGCGGGGAATGAAAGAGTCGGAGATGGAGTTTGTTGCTGCTCGTATTCTAGAAGTACTTCTGAGCAAGGGAGAGGAGAACACCATTGAAAGAGTCCGTCGTTCAGTCGAGGAGTTTTGTGACGGATATCCTCTCTATGCCACAAATTGACAAGCTTCTAGGCGAAATCTATACTGAAAGCCGGTAGGATACACGCACGATGTCCACTCCGCTGCACCTGACAATCGTCAACTTTTCGAAAGACGCCTATATCATCGTTGAAGGCAAGAAGAACGCCGATCAGTTCTATATTATCCGCAGCGGTCGTGTGCGAATCGGAAAAGAAGTTGAAGTTGTCCAGGAAGAGGGCGGGAACATACTGGGCCCGGGTGACTTTTTCGGCGTTGTATCTACGATGTCCGGCCACAGCCACATCGAGACCGCGCAGGCGCTTTCCGACTGCTCGTTGATCTCGGTTCGGCGCGACAAGTTTGGCGACCTCATCGTCAAGAACACACCGGTGGCGATGAAGATTATCCAGGGATTCTCGCGACGGATGCGTTACCTCGATGAGGCGTTGGCTCGTCTCACGTTAAAGCAAAACGTTGAACCCGATATCGAACACCTTTACTTTGTCGCCGAGTTCTACGCCAAGCAAAGCCAGTACAATCAGGCGCACTACGCCTATCATCAGTACCTCAAGTACTGTCCGAGCGGACCAAATGCCGACAACGCTCGAGCCCGACTAGAAAAGATTGCCCCATATTCGAAAGCGGTCTATCTCGAGGTCAGCGAGACCGAGTTCACACGTAACTATCCAAAGAACACGATGATCTTCTCGGAAGTAATGCCTGGGCAGGAGCTTTACATCATTCAGAAAGGTTCCGTAAAGATCACCAAAATCGTTAACGACACAGAGGTGCTCCTCGCGGTTCTCAAACCCGGTGATATTTTCGGCGAAATGTCGCTTATCGAGGATAAACCGCGTTCTGCAAGCGCGATCGCCTACGAAGACACCCAGCTGCTTGCGGTAAACAAAGAGAACTTCTCACGGATGGTTTCCAAACAACCGCAGATCATCGTTCGGCTGACAGAGTTGCTCGCAGAGAGGATCTGGTTTATTTACAAGCAGTTGGCCAACACCCTGCTCACCGATACGGTCGGACGACTTTACGACGCCCTGCTTATCCAACTTGAGCGCGCCCGTATCCCGATCCGTGCCAACGAAGCGCATACGTTCGATTTTGGTACAAAAGAACTCATCAACATGGTCGGTATGCCGATGGCGGAGGGGAAACAGGCCCTTCGTGAACTACTCAAGAACAGCAAGATCAAAGCGCTCGACAACAAGATTCACATAACGGACAAAGACGAAATAGAAAAGCAGGCCAAGTACTACCGGAAGATGCAGAAGATCGAACGCGCTCGTCAGGCGAGCCGCGATCACCTGTAGACGTCGGTCGGTCTCCGTAACGCTTCGATACCACCCGATGAAAAAACCGCTGATCGGTGACGCGATCCTCCTCACAACCGCGCTTATTTGGGGTTTTGCGTTTGTGGCCCAACGAATAGGGATGGAGCATATCGGACCGCTTACCTTTAACGGTATCCGATTTCTCATCGGTGCAATCGTTCTTGTGCCGGTCGCGATGCGTCTCGCGCCGCTCGATCCTGTCCGACGCATAGCCCATGTTCGTGCAGGATTGACCGCCGGAGTTGTACTCTTTACCGCCGCGAGTCTACAACAAGTCGGCCTCGTCTATACGACGGCAGGAAACGCCGGTTTTATCACCGGGCTGTACGTCGTCCTCGTACCGGTCATCGGTCTCGGTACTC
Source organism: Alkalispirochaeta sp. (assembly GCA_965601745.1). Lineage (GTDB taxonomy): Bacteria > Spirochaetota > Spirochaetia > DSM-27196 > Alkalispirochaetaceae. The sequence goes on along the minus strand of OZ271836.1, from coordinate 1,789,296 downwards.
GCCATAGAATCGGGCCGATTCGCTGGGCCTCGGTGGGGATTGCTGCAGCGGGTCTGTACTTCCTGAGTGTTGCTCCGGACGCATCGATCAACCGGGGAGATCTGTGGGTTGCCGGGAGCGCGTTGTTCTTTGCGATTCACGTACATCTCGTTGGTCGGGCAGCCGCGAACCTGAGTGCATTGTGGTTCTCGATCGCCCAGTACTTTGTCGTCGCCGCTACAAGCCTCGTGGCCGGGACGCTTTGGGAGACGACGAGTCTTGCTTCGCTCCGCGACGCGCTCCCCGCGATTTTATACGGCGGTCTCGGTTCAATCACGATCGCCTATACCCTGCAGGTGATCGGTCAGAGGAGGGCCCAGCCGACGCACGCGGCGATCATTCTTAGTCTCGAGGGGGGTTTTGCGGCCCTTGGGGGTTGGATCGTCCTCGGTGAGACGCTGACGCCTCGTGCTGTGTTTGGGTGTCTGCTTTTGCTGACGGCGATGATCGTCTCTCAAGCAGTTGGCCGGCGCCGATCGCGAGGCGCGGTATAACGCCTTTTAGCCTGATTGCGTGGCTGTAGCGCCCTTAGAGCGTCCCGTAGACCACAAACGGTGCCCAGTAAAACGGATCGGAATATCGTTCGTCGTCGAGCATGAGCCGCTTGGCCGTGGCGGCTGCCGCCGCATAGTCACGACCATCGGCAACAACGAGTTGGTACAAGCTTGACATGTATTGGCTGGTTGATTGATCGGCAACCTGCCACAGGGAGACCATCAGATTGTTGGCACCGGCCGTGACAAACGCGTGGGCGAGTCCTACCACGCCCTCTCCGAGATACAAGCGGCCCAAACCGGTCTCGCAGGCCGAGAGATTAACAAAATCCGCGGCGAGATCAAGATCGGCAATTTCGCGAACGGTAAGATACCCGTCGGTCGCGTTTTGAAGGTCCTGTCCGAGTACGATCGACGACAGAGAGGGGAATTCTTCAACGACAAACCCGTGGGCGGCGATATGAATCGTCGCGTAGTCTCGCAGGCGCCCGCGCTGGGCGAGGTCCCGGATCGTCGTTTCGCGCGCGCGGGCGCCGACGTAAAACTCGCCGTCCGGATACAGCTCTCTGATCCGGGCGATCTCCGCGTTTGTTCCGGGTAAGTCATCCCACCTCACGATGCCAAGGCCACTCAGGAGCCCACGAATATCCCCGTTGGTATCAGCCGCAGCGGCGGCGTCGACAAACTCGCGACTTCTTACCGGGGTACTGGTCGGTGCATTGACTCGCCATTCAGCCCGGGAGTATTCGGCACCGCCAAGGGCGAGCATCGGAATCCGCTCATGATCGTAGCGGCGACGGGCGACGGCGAGTGCGATCGAGGCCGAATAGGCGTACGACAGGTCAACGTGTTGGATCAGGTAGCGGTCGTCGGGCATACGCAACGACTCAAAAGGGATCGCGGAGAGAATTCCGGCGGGAATAACGACCACGCGGCGCGCGTTGCCAATATCGTCGATCACCGGAGCGAGAAGCTGATCCGCGAGAAAACGGGAGAGCTCGTCACGCTCCCGGCGTACGGAAATCGTCCCGGCCGGCTGTTGGAGGAGGGCGTGGAATCGTCGTACCGCTTCGGTAAACGACGTTCCAAATTCCGCCGTCGGCGTCGTCGCGATCGTAACGCTCTCGGTCTGCGGGACAAGCCCGCGGGTTCCACCTTCGGCTGCCGCGGACAGATCGACATATTCGGCGATTGCGTCGGGGTTCTCCGGATTGAGCGTATGCGTCGTGATGTTATCCCGCGTAATCGCAAAAAGCGCGAGGCGGTTTCCCGGCAGCACCGCGTACCGAAGAAGAAGCGTATCGGGTCCAAGTTCTCGTTGGACGGCTCGGAGCAGCGCGTTTCCCGACAGGTCCGACTCCAGATCGCCGCCGATCTGTTCACGAAGGTAGGTTGCCGAGGCGTAATCAGTCGCGGCAAACGCATCGGCGTCTCCGCCGGCGAGCACGCGCGCCTCCGCGATAAGAGCGTAGGTCTTTAGTTCGCTTTCGAGGTAGGTCACGCGGTCAAAGCCGGTCGCGGTAGCACGGAGCCGATCCTTGATCTCGATCGAGCGGCTGAGATAGTCATCGGCCGCGGCATATCTGCCTTCGAGCAAGGCGACATACCCGAGGTTTGTGAGACAGACCGCCGCGTCAACATCGCGCGACAGACGCTCGTTGATTTCCAGCGCGGCGGCGTATCTCTCCGTTGCTTCGGTAAAACGTCCGAGTTGCTGATACGCCGCTCCCGAATGAACGAGCGAGCGCGCCAGGGCGATCGAATTACCCGTCGACTCCGCCCGAATTGCACTGCGCGAGAACATCGTCAGCGCTTGCTCGTACTGCTCGGAGTACAAATAGGATATCCCAAGACCATCAATTGCCGAGACGACGTAGTCGGACGCCGCCCCGATCTCAATTGCCCGCTCGAAATGGGGAATTGCGGCGTCAAAATCGAACCACGCGAGGTGTACGCGCCCGATTGCATCGAGGATCGTAACGACATCGTCCACCGAGTCCCGTTGTTCTGCGTAACCGAGCGCAACTTCATAAAACTGGAGTGCCTCGTCGTACTTGCCCCAGCCGTATTGGACGTTGCCGAGGGCGCGATGAAACGCAGCAAAGTACGCCGATCCCTTTGTGGACTCGGCGTGTGCCAGACCCGCCTGGAGGATTTGCTCAGCCTCGTCGTATCTACTGAGTGACAGAAGGGCTTCCCCGAGACTGGCTGCGGCACTCAGATAGACGTCGGTGGTCCTCGTGTCGGCGGCCCGTTCGGTCGCGATCGTCAGGTCGGCAACAGCGCCTTGAAACTCGCTTTGGCGCAAGCGACTGAGGCCTCGCCAGAGATAGGAGTAAAGCGCGTACGTACGGTGCGGTTCGTCGGCACGAGACTCGGTGCGTCGGAGAATATCGCCGAACCGAGACTCCGCCAAAGCAAAGTCGCCTTCTTGGAATAACGCGGCTGCCTCAGCAAAATCTCGTTCCAGAACGCGCGGTGACTGTGCGGTCAGAAATGTTGACGCGGTGATGAGAAAAAAGACGCAGATTGCACAGAGGCGTTGTCGATGTAGCATCAGTGGAGATCCATCTTATCGAGGATCAACGGCGAGAATCATCTCGAACGGGTAAAGAAGGAGCGTGTACGTTGTTCCCGTCTCGAGCACCAGTTCGGGGGTGTTCTCCGACACGACGGTCACGGATCCCGAGGTGACGGCAATTTCTCGAGTCGATGCCGAGTACTCGCTCGGCGCATTGGCGACGATCGCAATATCGCGCATAGGGATATCGAGCGTTAGTCCTTCGCTCGCTACGACGTCGACCTGTCCCGCGTCGAGTCTCAGACGCAGTTGCTCGTTCTCCACGCCGATGACCTCGAGATGCGACAGCGGTCCGAGCGTGATAAGGGAATCCCCGCGACTCATCGAGACGGACGAGTCCAACCACGTTGTTACCTTGCTCCCGGCGAACAAGCGACGGCCAAGAACAGCACGACGCCAGCCGACGTCAGGATTTAACACTTCCGCCGTTCCGCTTGCGTTGGCAATTTCAGCGACAAGCGCACCGTCTTGCGCGCGAAGACCGATGGTACTTGATACAACAAACGCCACGACCAGTAAAAACGGTCGGCGGACCTTGATCATAGATAAATCCTCCCGAGGAATCGCGCCGCCGGTCTTGCCGTACCGTCCAGGAAATGCCACGCAGAGGATGCTGATAGCAAAAGATCGTTCCGAATCAGGAACTCAATCCCGGCCTCGACCTCAACACCGCCAAACGTCCCCGACGGTTCAATTTCGCTCCCCGGCGCACTCTCTTCGCCGGGGATCAGGAACAGCGTCGTCGCGAGAGACGGCGAGAGAAATGACCGGGCCGGTTGGACGTCGATACGGGTATCGAGTCCCAATTGAACGGCGACGAGGTCCGATAGTGGGTGCTGGAGTACAGCGCCAATATCGGGTCCGGCCGGATTCGGAAATTGCACGAGGGAGTCGCCGTCGCTGCTCGCATATCGAATCGCCAGCCAGGCGTCGTTGAGCTGGGCGATCGGTACGGCGTAGTTGAGGTCCAAAAAGTAGAGGAGTCCGACACCGGTCGTGTCGTCCGTCGTGCTATTTGTAAACGAGGCGATTAGTCCTTGCGCGTGAGAGAACTCGGTCCCGAGTGGTCCACTGACGATTGGGCCGAAATAGTACGCGCTGACATCTTCATCGTTTCCACGTACGTCCTGGACCACCGCCGCGGTCAGACCGCCGTCCTGTAGCCAGAATAACGATTCGGCCTGAGCGTTGATCGTACCGAGAATCCGTTGCGGGCCAAAGAAGACGTCCTCGTCGACCGCATCATCGAGATCCTCAGTAGAAAGCTGAACTCGGTTTACATCTTTGTCGAGAAGACCGGTGTAGCCGACGTCGATCCCCAGAAACCATCGACGATCCCGTATTTCGAGCCCTAGACCGTCGACAAGCTGCGTCGGGTACAACGCACGAGGGTCCGTAAACAGGAGGCCCGAAGGATCATCGAGCTCGAGTCGGCCAAGTCGCGCCGCGATCCAACGCCCCTCGCGGGTTCCCGGATTCCACCGTACCGTTACGGTCGTGGGACCGGAGAAGGCGATGAGCTCTCGATCCCCTTCATCGACACTTATGCGTCCGAGCTGTGGGGCGTATCCAATACCGCCCGAAATACGATACCTGATCGTTGGCCCGTCGGTAGAGTGCGCCATGCTAAGCACAAAAAACAACGCATCGAGGGAGGAGAGCTCGACATCGTCACCGTCGCGGCGCAGCTCGTAGTCGTTTCTGATCTCGGCGTTCCAGTCTAAGCCAAGCCACTCTGCATCAACGCGGTAGAGCGGTAAAACGCCAAAAACAGCTGCAATCAAAACAAAGACGGTCGGCCGCAGTCGCTTCATCGCGGCGCACCTACAAGGACGGAAAGGATATCGATAGCAACGTCACCGTTGATGCTCGTCCCCGCGTCGATTCGCGGATCAATGGCGACGCGCTTCTGTAGCTCGGCAAACGCCGACGCTCTGGACGGAAAGATCTCGTAGCGCAATCCGCCGCGGAGATCGAACGCCTGCATGACGAGGAGGGCAAAATCGCCGTAGCTGATCGTTTCGGTCGCCGCGCGTCGCGGAAGACGTGTGCCTAAAGATCGATACAAGGTGATGATCTCGTCCGGGGCCGGCGCTTGGTCCATCGGGATCGTTCCGGCCGCACCGGCAACAACGGTTACCGCCGACCCGAATGTCAGAGGTCGTTCGCCAACGGCGCGACTGACAATTTCGCCTTGTTGCGGAAAGACCGAGAACGCCATAACGAATAGAGCGACAAAAACGATTGCCGGCCGGCGCATAGTGGAGAAAGTGTAGTTAAGAACGCCCGACGGTACAACTATACGTCGCCGATATTGACTCACTCTTCGATGTTTTTATACAACAGTAGTATGTCGGATGCAGCCCACTCTTCCATGGAAGAGGTGACTCTCACTCCGCAGGAACAAGAAGATGTTCGCGCGCGGATAGAAGAAGTAGCAGCCGAAAGTCGAATCCCCGTGACGATGGAAGTTTTCTCGCTTGAAGGAGTCCGACGCGGAGTCGGCCTGCCGATTGCCGTCGGTGGCGGCGTTCTTCTTGTCGTTTTTGTCGGATTGATTATTCTTCTCAGTGTTTTCCGTCAGAGCGAATCCGTCACCCGCGCTGAAGCAGGTCAATACGTCAGTATCGAAGGACGCTTGATCAGAGAGTTGCGCCAGGAGTCGCAGGAACAGCTCGGCGAAAAAAATCAGGAAATAGAAGAAATTCGTGCCCGTCTGTCGGAACTTCAGGACGAGCAAATTGCCCTCGAAACCGATATCGAATCGCGCCTTGCGCAGCGTGAAGAGGAGTTGCGCTTGCAACTGCAGGCCGATATCGAAGCCGAGCGCGCTCGCCTCGTCGGCGAAGGATTCGCCAACGAGGAGCTTGCCCAGCTGCTGGCCGCGTTCGAGACGGAGCGGCGTGCCTTCTACGAGCAGCGCCTCGACGAGTACCGTGCACAACTTGACGAAGAACGACAGGCGGTCCAGGCGACGATCGATCGCCTGCGTGGCGAGTACGAATCGCGGCTCTCGGATCTCCAGAGCGAACGCGACGAGATACTCGAGGAGTTCGCGCGCCGGGAGGCGGAGCTGCGGACTCAGCTACAACAACGGACCCGTGCGGCTGCCGGGGTCGACCCGGCCGAGCTCGACGCCGCGGGAGAGGAACTTGCCGCCCTGGCGGAACGTGTTGAAGAAGAGCGGGCGATCGAATCCCAAGTCATCGGGCAGATCGATCGAGTTCGATCTGCTATCGTCGCCGGAGAAAACCAAGCGGCCCTTGATCGTATCGGCACGCTCCGGGATTTTCTCGGCGAGGAACGGGTCCTGGCAATCGATTCGGTCGCCGCCCGCCGCGAGACCGACCTATTTCTTCTCGGTCAACTCGAACGCTTGGTGCAGACACGTTTGGAAGCAGCCGAGCCGCCCGCCGAAGATCAGTCGCTCATCGAGGAGTTGGAGCTGATTCGCCGTTTACGCGAGCTTGGCGAAAGCGAAAGCGCCAATCTCGATCCCCAGGATCGCGCGGCGCTTCTCCTCGACTTTCTCAACACCTTTTCGACACTCGGTATTACGGCTGACCAGCTTAATGCAGCGTTGTTATCTCCCGCCGACGAGGATCAGGAAGAAGACGGCGCCGCTGCCGCTGATCTCCTACGCCAACTCGCCGCGGAGGAGGCAACGTCGGGCGACCTGCAGGCGGCGCTCATCGAGTTTGAATCGGCACTCGACGCGTCGGCGGACCGGGAGGCGGTTTTGGAGTCGCAGGTCGCTCGCCTCTCGACCTTCGAAGAGGTCGTCGTGAACGCTCGCCGGCGATACGGCGCCTACCAGTCGGCTATTGGCGCGGCGTCGGGCGCTGAACAGGCCAGCCTTGTCGCCCGACAGGAACTCGATGAGTTTCTGGCGAGCGGTGCGGTACGGGTGCTGTTTAGTGATCTCAACCAGGAGATCAACTCGTTGTTCGCCGCAACGCAAACTGCGGGATCCAGCGCCGCGCTCGACGATGCCGCCGCCATTATCGAGGCGATTATGGCCCAACCGTCGGCCGCGGCATCGCTCAATATGCTCAGGTTTGAAAAGATCGAGGCAGCAGGGAACGACGAGTTGCTCACCATACTCGAGTCGCTCGAAGACGCCCTCGAAGACTAAGTTCGGAATCCGGTACCGTACCGACCACGAGCCCGCAAAAAAGCTGAGACGGCTGCCGCACGAACGGCTACTGACTCAGAAGTCGAAGCGCATACCGAACAGTAGATTCCGCATATCAAACAGCCCGAAGTCCAGGGTAAAAATTCCCGGAACGTCTCCGTTTGGATACCTGTTTCTGACAAATGAAACGTCGATGTAGCGGTCCGGATCGTCCGCCAGGATCAGCGCCGGCTGGTACTCAAGGAAAAACCGCAAGCGGCGACTGGTCGAGAACTCGGCGGCAATACTCGTTGTGATAGCCCCGGGTGCCGCATCCCGTTCGATCTGGGTCTCTGCAAGGGACGGGTGCACAAAGCGAACGTAGCCGCCGAGACTTGCGTAGAGGCGAAACAGATCCTCGGCCGGCGACAGGTACATCCCTCCGTCGAGCTCGAAAAAACTCAACGTTGAACCGGAACGCACAAGCTGATCGGTGTTGTCGACCGGGTAGAATCCGACGGCCTGCGTACTTACGCCCGCTCGGAGAAAGATCTCGGCCGGCACGATGTAGTACCAGAACCGGGCACCGGGAAACTGCAGGCTCGACACCTTTACGTCGACTCCGTAGCTTGGCTTTTCCACAGGATTAAACTCGATCGTCAACGGGTCGATGCCCACAAACAGATCTTCCGTTTCCTGGTAGTGGCCTGGCAGTTCGGCGACAACGGTAAAGTTCGCGGATGACGGGACGGAAACCGACACCCTTCCCGAGGACCCGACGATTCGCGGCTCACCCGGTAACCCACGGATTTCCGTTTCGGGTGAGGCGACGATCGTCAGCGTGGTTCGATCAACGACGCGTTCAAAGTTCTCCTGCAGAGTCAGAACCACGTCGTCCCAGATTCCGACCGACAAAACGCGGTAGTCGATAACAAAACCGGGGCGAATTATCTGGCGTTGCGTTCCGGCTCGCCGGAGCATATCGTATGTTTCAAACTCGACGGTGAGGTTCTCGAGTCCACCGTTGACGATGACGTGCAACCAGCTGTCGGCGCGAATGCTCTGGGCGAGCTCTTCCTTTGCGACCTGGGGACCGGGGACGTCGGGATCGGGCGACTCGAGGATAACCACAGCGTCGTTCGCGGTCGCGATATTTGTCAGGATCGAGTTGTAGAGGAGAAACTCCTGCTCGGCCGAGAGCGTCTCCGGTTCTACCTCAAACAGGTAGACCATGTATCTTGGACGTGCGAGCGCGTCGTCGGCGTCAGACGCGATTTCGCTGTCCTGCGCCGTTACAAGAGGCACCGCAAACGCGCAGAAGAACGCGGCTGCAAGGGCTATTTGCGTTCGAGCTCGCCGCATTACCACCACCTGGTATACCTCGTCAGAACTCGCGAATCAGGATCAAACCGATACATGTACTCGTTGCCGCTCGGCGAGGCACCGGATAAAAAAGCGTATTGTCGAAAGAAGTAACGGTCACCGGCGATTATCGCGCTTTCCGAATCCGAAATATCCCCCGACGCGTTCCATTCATACCAGCCGAGGAGGCCGTCGCGTCGCCTAAGAAAAAATCCGTTTTCGTCGATGTGATAGTCGAGTGGACGGTCGGCGGAGACCTCGGCGGAGAACGCGCCCGGTCCCTCTACCAGCGAATCGACCGTCCCGGCAGTGATATCGCTGAGTGTCGCGCGGCCGACAATCACGCGTGGTCCGGTGGGCTCGGAAAGCAAAAAGGTGACTTCGTCGCTTGCCTCGTCGTAGAAGGCGTCGAGGATCTGGTACCCCGACTCATCGCCGCCGGATTGCGCGCTCGGCGGCACGATGGGGAAGGAACCGGACGCGGTAAGCGAATAGATCGTATCAGGGTCGGTACCGGTGTCCGCCGTTCCGAAGTACTCTTGCCAGTCGATCTCAAAGGTTGAAAACGCCCCGGCCGGTGGTGAAAAAACGTAGGTCCGCGTATTTGCCGTGTCCGCGATAGCCGGTCCGTCGAGCCCCTGAAAGACAATCGAGGCATCGTAGAGATACCCGTCGGGCTGTATCAGCATCGTCGAGGCGATGATCAATCCATCGTGGGTGTAGGCAAACGGCCGTTCAAAAAAATCAAGATCGGAGGGCGGTTCGAGTTCGACGATGAGGTCGAGATTCTCGTCAAAGATCAGCAGGCGCCCGCGATACTCAAAGCTGTCGCCGTACTCGGCCGGGGGCTCGACGACGAGAAGAACGCGGGCGACGTCCGTCGCCGAGTACACGACGTCGAGTTCGTACTCAATCTCGCCACGATCGCCCCAGATATCGTCGATCTCGTCCGACAGATTGACGCTGATATCGGTGTAGCCGAGAAAATCGGGAAAGGGCGTCGAAGTGACGATGTCGCACCCGGCAAGAACAACGACCGCGACGATCCATACGGCCGTTCTCGTCTTTACTACCACGAGTACCGTGCTCCCACGGTCACTGGCGGAACCGCTACCGAACCGTCGTCGGTCTCGTACGCAGTACGAACCCAGACCCGCCCGAGGACGTTGTACCCTAATCCGAGCGCGTACTTAAGCTCCGGGCGGACAAAAAACGAAAGACGTTCGAGGTTGATCTCCGCTGTCGGGGAGCCGACGAGTATGTACCAGTCGACGTATTCCCGACCCGATAAGTCGTCAACGTCCGATACGATAGCCCCGACGCCGAGCGAAAGGCTGAATCGAAGTATCGAGCTGTACGGAAGGAAGAAATAGCGGCCCATCGCAATATTGGAGTCGTAGAAGGAAACGTTCCGGGCGTTGTCCGTTGGCGCTTCCTGGAGAGTCCGATAATGCTCAATGGCAACAAAACTCGTGTCCGGAACGAGATGGTAGCGCCCGGCAATCCCGACGCCGCGGCTTTGTCCCCAACTCCAGTGAACGCCCAGGTCAAAGCGAGTTTCGCGTTGCAGCGGTCGGAGTTCGACACCAACCCGGGTCGACTCCAAGGGAACGACGGTCTCAACGTCATGATAGCCGTCCTTCTCCTGCCGAACGCGGAGATCTGCGCCGATTTCGAACTGAGTAAACGGGACAAATAGTCGGCCGCCCCCGATCGTGCCGACAAATCGGTTTACAAAAAACACGCCCGCGCCTTCGGTACCGCCTTCTACGGTGATGCTCTCAACCAGACCGGTGCGTTCGAGGGCGATGTACTCACCCGAAATGTAGCGCTCAATTACCGGCCGAAAATCTTCGATCGCCGCAGCAACGCTGTCAAAAACGGTCAGTCCTTGGCGCGAGCGCGTCAATACGCCACCGAGAACCGTGTTGACCTGCGGATCATACAAGACAAACTGAACAAAGAGCTGATTCTGCGCCGCGAGAAAAAAAACGCCGATGACGATCTCGCCGGCATCCGTATCGACGCCCCCGAGAATTGTGGAGATTCGCCGCTCGTCGGGGAGTTCTGCGAAACCTTCATCGCGGGTGAGCTGGGCGGTCCGATACTCAAAACCATACCCGGTGAGCAGGTCGGCGATATTGGAAACGAGGATTCGGGAGGTGAGCGAATCGGGTTCGGTTTGCTCGAGTGACTCGACGACAACAACGACGCGGCTGTCGGCGGGCGCGCTAAGAACGTCTTCCTGCGCAGCAAGCGCCGCGGGAAGCGCAAGCGCGACGACGATCATACAGGCCCGTCGTACCATGGCGCCTACTTTGAGGTCATGATTTCGACACCGTTCCAATCCGCCGGCGGCGGGTCGGACACGTATCTCGTGCATCGCTCAACCATCATATCGACAAGAAAATCGTCGCCCAATTGTTCGGCGGCCTGACGGAAGACGTTTATCGCACTCTCAAACTCACGGTTGTAATACGCCTCCATCGCCTGATTGTGAAGCTCCCAGCCGGAGCTTTCCGCGCTCGTCAGGCTGCGTTTAACCGTATATATCCGTAAACCCGCGGATCGACCTTTTACGGCGACACTATCCACGATTCGCGACGGTACGGCGTCACGGACACGTTCCTGCAAAAACTCCGAGATGATAATGGGTTGGTGGTACGGCTTGGTCAGTCCTTCGAGGCGCGAGGCAACGTTCACCATATCGCCGATCACCGTATAGTCCATCTTGCGGTCGGTCCCGATATTACCAACGGTCACGATACCGTAGTTTATCCCAACCCCGATCTGAAATTCCGGCAAGTTTTGCTCGCGCTGTCCCTCGTTAAACGATTCGAGGATCTCGACCATCCCGATTCCCGCATTTACCGAGGCGAGCGCGTCGTCCTCGTGTCGGACGGGAGCTCCAAAAAAAGCCATTATGGCGTCGCCGATGTACTTATCGATAACACCTCCCTGATCCATTATTAACTCGACCATGACCGAGAAATAGCGGTTCAGAGAAGCGACGAGAACGTCCGGTTCCATCTGTTCGGAGATGCTGGTGAAACTGCGGATATCGGAGAAAAGAACCGACAGCTCGCGGTTGTCCCCGACGAGCATCGATTCGGGGCTCGCAAAAAACTGATCGATCAACTCCTGCGGTACGTACTTCTGGAAGATGTTGCGAATTCGCTGCTCTTTTTTTTGCGCCAGTACCGCCTCGTACGCGTAGCTTTTGATGCGCTTGTAGGCTTTATCGAGCTCGCCGACCATCACGTTGAACGTCTTGGACAACTCTCCGACCTCATCGCGGAAGTACACCTCGGCGCGAGAGCTTAGGTCGCTCGACGAGATGATCGTCCGCATCGCGGACACGAGCTGAGTCATCGGTCGCGTAATTGTCGAAACGAGGAGAACGATGATTATCCCGGTGACGATAGCGGCCCCGATCGTAAAGATGCTCGTTTGTGTCGTTATTCGATTGAGATCGCTGTAAAACGTCTCGCGGGTCTCGGTGACAAAAACGCGCCAGCCAAATGGACCAAACGGAAACCAGGTGGCGACCCGTTCTACGTCCTGGATGATGACGTCGGTGAGTGTTCCCTCTGCAGCGGGCGAGAGATTGAGTAACGACTCCGTTTCGGCGGCCGTTAACGCGACCTCGGCGGTCGTCATCGCGATGGTACCGGATTCGTCGACTGCAAAGATAAGCTCGGTATCGCTCCTCAGGACGCTGCGAGAAAAGACCTCAATTCCGGCCTGAGCGGCCTGGACCATGTCCTCACGATCCGCGAGGTCGTTCTCGACGAGGATCAGCCATTGACCGTCGATGTACTGCTGGAGCTGGTCGGTTTTGAAATCCAAAAACTCCGAGGTTACGCTACTCACCGCATTCGTAGCGACGAGGTAGGCGGAGGCTCCGACCACGATAAGGGCGCCGACCAAAATTGGGAGAATAACCGTGATTATCTTGATTCTGATCTTCATGCCCAACTCCGTCCAAAATCATATCGCTCTACGTCTTGCCGTGTAAATCGACCCGGCGAGAAAAAGCGCGAATTGATGGCGGATTTTTTATCGAAATCGGGATATGATGGGGGTAAGGCGGTGTCTATGGTGGAAGGCAAGCGTCTCACTTTAATTCTGTACGTCGGAATTCTGATTCTCGCTCTTTTCTTATCGGGTTGTCCGTTACCGTTTGTATTTAGCGGCGAAGGCGCGGGCGACGATATCCCCGTTGATCCAAGCGCCCCGACAATTACGGCCCCGGTGTCGATCTCTTTTAACGAGATGGGCGGCTCGTCCGGCGATCTCCACGACGGAGAAGTCGTGTTTACCGCGGACGATACGGTAATATCGCTATCGACCGAGACCGAGAACGCCGTTATTTACTACACGGTCGACGGAAGCTCGATCGCGTCTTTCGACTCGTCGTCCGTCCGGCGTATTTCATCATCAAACGGCAGTTTTACCATTCCTCGAACGACCGGCGTTGAGACCCGCGACATCGTCGCTTTGGCGGTCGGGTCAGGAATGCTGCCGAGTCCCCTTACTGCTTGTTCCGTGACGGTCAGTCCGTTTCCGGTGATCACCTTAAGCGTTGATGACGAAACGATTCAGGAAGACGGTGGATCGACGACGGTTCGACTCACGGCCAGCCAACCCCCGGAAACCGATCTAACTATTCCCGTTGTGCTCGGCGGCACCTTTGAGCGCTGGGATATCTCGGTCTTTGGCGCGGAGCCCGGGAGCTATAGCCCCGGCGAGTCGCGAGACCTCACGATTTCGGCGGGCGAGACGCAGGTGACAACCTCTCTTTGGAGCGCGGGCGATCCGACGGAATACGAGAACGACACCGTTACCTTTACGATCGACGCGACCGGCGATCCCGGTTACGTACTCGGGAGCGAGACCAGCGTGACGGTTGAGATTATCGACAACAGCCTGCCGATGATCTCGATCGGGGTGGATTTCTCAGGTCTCGGAGATGAGCCGGGAGCGCTCAACACGTTTCGGCTGACCTCGAGTGTCGTCGTCGATACCGACTTGACCGTTCAATTGACGACCTCCGGATCCTATGAGGCGGGCGATATCGACGGAATCCCCGGTCCGGGCGGAAGCTTTAATGTCACGATTCCGGCCGAGACGAGCACCGCATCCGTCGAAGTATCGCTTAACTACGACGCGGGCGAGTTTGACAACGAGACCGTTCAGATCAGCGTGACGGACGGCGCGCAGTACAATCTCGGCGATCCCGCGACGGCGAGTTTCACGATCAACGACACCTCGCCCGTACCCCGCGTCAGCCTTACCGTCGATTCGACCTTTATCAACGATACCCAGGTGGCCAATTTTCTCGTCTCGGCGGACCAAATTCCCGAGGTCGACACAGTCATCAATCTGTCGCCGGCAGGCATGACGACGGCGTGGGTCGCAGGGCCGATTTACAACACCGTGACTCTATTGGCCGGCGAGAATGAAGTGCCCTTTGAACTCGATCCCCGGAATCTTGCCGGGTTTGACCCGCAGACGGCGACCTATACCATAATTGCCGGTACGGGATACACGCTCAACTCGCCAACCAGTCAAAGCGTAGCGGTGCAGGACGACGCCATTCCGATGGCCGGCCTTACCGCCTATTATCCCTTGAACGGAAACGCTGAGGCCGGATTCGCAGCGTTCCCCGACGGCTCGACGGCAAACACGACTCCCGCGACGAGCCGGCACGGGATCGCCGGCAACGCAATTTCGTTTAACGGATCAAACTCCTCCGTCACGATTCCAGTCGGGACGATCGGCGGGGCGCTCTCGACCGGAAGTATCTCTATATGGATCCTGTACGATGGCGGTACGCCGCTTCGCTACTACTTCACCATACCGAGTAGGGTTTGGGGTTTGTGGACGCAAGGCGAGACAGCGGGGTTAGCGATCTCGACTCCGAGTACTTCAAGCGCGTCCGGCCCGTTCCCCGCAAATGAATGGGCGCATCTTGTTGGAGTTTATGACGGCGGCTCGATCTACTTCTACGTCAACGGCGCGCTCGTTGGAACGCGCCACGAGCACTTTGCAACAACCCCACCAGCGGGCCCGATATCGCTCGGAGTGATCAACACCAGCTACTGGCCCGGGAGCATGGATGACTTGCGTGTCTACAACCGTGCGTTGAGCGCGGCCGAGATTGTAAGTTTGTCTAACGAGTAGATACGTTTCGAGTTCAGTTTGTCGGGCGCACACCTGTTGGGCTGGCGCCGGTAGTAAACGAGTTACGCAAACTCGCCTTAGCCGCAGTCGGTGTTTCTCTTGGTTTCCCACGATTCCCCGCTATACCCCTACCAATAGATATGAAATCGTAGTCGCTTAGTAATATATTCGAATAAGTGGGGGACTCGGCATGCGCCATTCGAAGATAACCGTATTACGACGATTTTTTATACTCGGCGTTATCGCGCTGCTCAGCGGATGCCCGTTGCCGTATTACTTCAGTGGCGAGGGAGCGGGCGACGACGTACCCGTCGATCCGAGTGCACCTACAATCACCGCGCCGGTGACGATATCGTTTAGCGAAGTCGGTGGTGTATCCGGAAACCTCGGCGACGGCGATTCGCTGTTTACCGCCGACGATACGATCGTAACGCTCTCGACCGAGACCGAGAACGCAATTATCTACTACACCACCGACGGTAGCGCGATCACGAGTTTTGACGCCGCCGCCGTACAACGAATCTCATCGTCAAACGGAAGCTTTACCATCCCGCGAACAACCGGAGTCGAAACGCGAGATATCGTTGCCGTCGCGGTTGGATCGGGAATGCTTCCAAGTCCGTTTGTCGCCGGTACGGTGACGGTGAGTCCGTTCCCGGTGCTGACGATATCGGCATCTGACGAAACGGTTTTTGACAACGGTGGTACAACGAGCTTTGTCGTGACCTCGTCGGCAGCGCCTGATAGTGATCTTACGGTAAACCTCTACCTGGATGCGTCGAGTACGTTCGAAGCGGCAGACGTAGTGGGGCTCGGCGGCTTGTTACCGGACGACACCTTTACGCGAACGCTAGCCGCCGGTTCAACGAGTATCAGTATCGATATAACAGGTCAGACCGACGCCGACGGCGACAACGAACTGATCGTACTCACCGTTGAGGACGGGACCGGCTACGTTGTAGGCACGCCGGCATCGGAGACGGTGACCGTTCTTGACGACCAGGCACCGGAGATAACGATCGTATCCTCGGCGGCAACGCTCGACGACGATGGAGCCAGCTCGATATTCACAATCAGCTCGACCTTTGCCCCGCAGGCCGATCTCCCGATCACGGTCCAGACATCGGGATCGTATGAGGTCGGGGACATATCGGTACTCCTCCCGGCCGGAACCACGGGAACCTTTCCCGGATCCAATCAGTCGTTTGTCTTTGTTCTCCCCGCAGGCGAAACCGAGATTCAATTTACCGTGACGACCGTTCCCGACGTCGGCGAGTTTGACAATGAAACGTTGACGGTCGCCATCGATCCCGCAGGGGCTTATGTCGTCGGTACGCCGTCAAACGCCGGCATTTCGATCGCGGATACTTCGCCGGTTCCGGTGCTCACTCTTTCGGTCGACGCGGCGTCTATTGTCGACACCGGCGTAGCCACCTTTACGATCAACGCGACCGAAGTACTGGAGGCTTCAACGGCGATAAACCTCAGCCGACCCGGAATCGACAACTCCTGGGTGGAATCGGTATTCGATATCATCGTGTTTCCGGGGGGTCAGAACAGTGTTTCCTTTGAGCTCAATCCGATCGAGGAGTTCGGCTTTGAGGAGCGAACGGTAACATACTCCTTGGAACCGGGCGTCGGTTACTCGGTCGGGGCGACCTCCGACGCCACCGTCACGGTCGTCGACGACGGTTTCGGGGCGTTTTCTTATCTCGGCTACTGGGACTTCGACGGCGGCGCGACTGACTCTCGGGTCGGTACGCAGGCGGATTTGAGTACGAGTGGTTCCGTTCTCTCCTTGGCCGGGCAGGGGCTTATTAGCATCGACGCGGAGGCAAACCCCGGCTACGACGATGCGGTATTTCCGGTGACCAACGGTCTCGCCGATCTCGATAAAAACGCACCAATGACTTTTGGCATGAGGTTCCGGCTTGGTGATTTTCTCAATCCGGGATCGGGTACCTTTGATCGAGCGTTGATCGTCGGCGGATCGAGCTACCGCTGGATGTCGTTCTCTACCGACGGCGACGGCATTATGACCTTGTCATTTAACAACGGAGACATATCGTACGATTTCGGCGGAGTCGGCGCGCTAAATCTCAACACCTGGTACACGGTGTTTGTCCGGGTCGACAACGGCAACGTTATCCGCGTCGATCTGGCAAACTCAGAGGGAGATCCGCCGGCTCCGGCCTTTAACGGCGAGCAGCTCGGCGTGGCGGCGTGGCCCTGGGATGTTGAGGTAGCCGTGGGCGACACCTTTGACGAGGTTGTGCTTACTTCGAACCGGAGTAACGGGCGGGAGTTTGACGGCGATATCGACTGGGTGTTTGTGGCCAATGGATTCTCCGGTACTTCACCGCTTCAGATCCTCAATCTGATTCGGAACGATCCTGATCTTTAAAAGAACTATGGCGTCGGTGCAAGCGAGTACCGGAGCGTCGGGCGCCGGCAGTTTTTATCGTTGACGAAAACGACCGCTGCCGGTCATCCGAATGTCGCGGATCGTTGTCTCGCCAGCGAGGACGACATCGCCTGAGCCGGTGATAGAAATCTCGGCGGCGCCGACGCGGAGTTCACCGCCGTCGAATCGACCTGAACCCGTCGTCCGAATCTCGGCGCTCTCGGCGCTACCGGAGACTTGCACCACGCCACTTCCCGATTGTCTCGAATCAAGGTCGCCGACTTCGACGTTGCCGGCGTAGTCTCCCGATCCGGTGAGGCGGATATCGACGTTACCGGCGCGTAGGTCCCCCACATCGATGTCGCCGGATCCCGTGATAGTAAGTTCCACGTTTCCGCCTTCGACCATTGCGACGCTGAGCGAGCCTGACCCGGTTGTTCGAAACGTGAGGTCGCGGTACTCCAAGCCGCCAAACTCGATGTCGGCCGAACCGCTCGATACCAGGCGAAAGTCCTCGCCTTCCCAGTTCTCCGACGAGCGAAAGATGCCGGAGCCGGTCATCGCTACTTCGCGCAGGTTAGGCATTGTAATTACGAGAGTAACGCGCTCGGCTCTCCGGAAGCGAACACGAAATCCTCTTTCCCGCACCTCGAGCGTACCACGGTTGTTCTCGATGACGATCCGATCGACCAATCGAGGCGGAATAGAGGCCTCGACGCGATGAGTCTCGCCCCGGCGTATCTCGACCTCGGCAGGTACGCCGATACGGACTGCGGCGAATCTGCCGTAATCTCCATCAAACTCCCGATTTCCCGACGCTCCCGCACCCATCGCGACGACTAGCAGTGTCGCTATCGCAATAAACGTTCTGGCCATATAATTATCTCCTCGTGTAACGCTCTTACAATTGAACACCGCTTAGCCGAGTAGTTGTCACCGCGAGGAGGGCGACGCCGGACGGCAGGAGGAGACGAGATCATATGGACAAGGTTGTCGCAATAGATTCGGCGATGGCGCAACTGGCCGACCGCCAGGTACTTATGATCGGCGGATTTCTCGCGCGGGGTACGCCCGAAACGCTCGTCGACGCTGTCCTCGCGAGCGGAGCCACCGATCTTACGGTTATCGCCAACGACACCGGATTCGTCGACGCCGGGATCGGACGACTGGTCGTCGCCGGTCGTATCGCCAAGGCGATCGTCTCGCACATGGGAACAAATAAAGAAACGATTAGACAGGTCAACGAGGGGGCGATCGAGGTTGAACTCGTTCCACAGGGCACTCTTATCGAGCGAATCCGTTGTCGTGGCGCGGGCCTTGGTGGCGTTCTTACGCCGACCGGCGTTGGAACCCTCGTCGAGGAGGGCAAAACGCGTATTAACAGCGGCGGCCGCGATTACTTACTTGAACTGCCGCTCGGCGCCGATGTCGCCCTCGTTAAGGCGTGGAAAGCGGATCGTTCGGGTAATCTTGTGTTCCGTCGGCTCGCGCGCAACTTTAATCCGATAATTGCCATGGCCGCGGATCTTGTCGTCGTCGAGGCGGAGCAGGTCGTCGAAATCGGCGACCTCGATCCCGACGAAATCATGACGCCGGGAACGTTGGTCGACATGGTGGTCGATGGGGAGCCGCAGCGATGAACGCGGCACGAGAGCGAATCGCCCGACGCACGGCGCGGTTTTTTCGGACCGGAGACCTCGTCAACCTCGGACTCGGCATCCCGACGGCGGTTGCGGACTACCTCCCGGAGGGAATCGACGTCATGCTCCACTCTGAGAACGGGTTTATCGGGGTCGGACCAACCCCGCCGCCTCACGAGGAAGACCCCGACGTCGTCAACGCTTCCGGGATACCGGTTACGATCGTCCCTGGCGGAGCGTGTTTTGACAGTGCGATGTCATTTGCGTTGATTCGGGGCGGACACCTCGACGCGACCGTTCTCGGCGCGCTTGAAGTCGATCAGAACGGTAATCTCGCCAACTGGATGATACCCGGAAAGATGGCGATCGGGATGGGTGGCGCTATGGATCTCGTCGCCGGCGCAAAACGCGTCATAATTACGATGGAGCATACCACCAAAGACGGACGCCCCAAGATTCTCACCAGTTGCACCCTGCCGCTCACCGCGGTGGGTGAAGTCGATCTCATCGTCACTGAGTTAGGGGTGATGGAAGTCACAGAAGAGGGGATCGAGCTCAAAGAGCTTGCCCCGGGGATCAGTGTCGCGGATATCCAGTCAAAGACCGAGGCGGAGCTCCTCATCCCGCCGATCGTTGGATCGATGGAAGTCCACGCCGACGCCTAGCGCGCCCGGTGATACGGGCCGCCAGGGCGAAGCGGGCTTGTGTCCAGACGCGTCTGCCCCGTACATTAGCGTAGGTTCTCGGCTCGGCTGTACCTTTCAAGGAGGGGGGAACGTTGGCGTCGATTCGGCGAAAACTGATCCGACTCGTGTATCTCGCGATTATTCCCCTTGTGATCGCGAACGGATTTACCGTTGTTGCGCACGCCGTGTGGATCTGGCGAAACGCCGTCGCCGAGGTCGAATACACATCGACGCTCACCCACGGATTTATCGAATCGATTTTGCGCGAAAGAATCGTTTCGTACCTGACGGCCAAACTCGAAACCGCCTTGCAAACGATTGAGAACCACGAGCAGGCCGATCTCGACGAGATCACGACCGCGCTCCTCGATATCAGGGTTGCTGAGGCCGGTTACGTGTACGTAATAGACGCCGAAGGAAGCATCGTGATTCACCCGGATCCGGAGCTCGTGGGGCAAACGCTCGGGAGCACGGAACCGGTCGTCTCGCAACTCCATCTTCGATCGGGATATCTCGAGTACACCTGGCAAAATACCTTTGAACCGTCGCCGCTACCCAAGGGCCTGGTGATGGGCGAGTACGATCCGCGATCGTGGATTGTCGCGGCGACGACGTACCGTTCGGAGTTTGTCGATCTAATCGATCATTCTCGTTTGGCCGATTCGCTTATGAGTATGCCCGCCAACGCCGAGTCCTACAGCGTGGTCATCGATCGCGACGGTAACTTTGTCGTCCATCCACGATATCGCGATCGTAATCTTGCCGAGTTTCAATCGCCCGCCGAGTACAACCGCATCATGAACGCGATATTCGGTTCTCCGTCGGGGCGCTTGCGCTACTCCTGGCCCCCTCCCGGCGGGGGCGGACGCCCGAAGATCATGATTTATCGCTATTTGCCGGATTTCGACTGGGTGGTAGCAACGACGGTGTATCTCGATACGTTACGCCGTCCGACGATAGTCGCGGTTCTCGGCTTTTCGGCGTTCACCATGGGCCTTGTCGCTTTTCTGGTGATCCTGGCGATGCGTGTCTCGCGTTCGGTGGCCGATCCCCTGGCAA
Source organism: Alkalispirochaeta sp. (assembly GCA_965601745.1). Classification (GTDB taxonomy): domain Bacteria; phylum Spirochaetota; class Spirochaetia; order DSM-27196; family Alkalispirochaetaceae. Next base: position 1,768,731 of record OZ271836.1, on the reverse strand, counting down.
AACTGGCCGCGTCTGCCGAGCGGGAGGAACGCTACGCTGAGGCGACCCGCTCCGACACACCTCACGAGATCGGGCGCCTTGTCCGGAGATTTAATCAGTTTGTCGATCGTATCGAACGACAGCGACGCGAAGTGGCGACCCGCGAAGAAAGCCTGGAAAAAATCGTTCACGAAAAGACGGTGTTGATTCGCGAGATCCACCACCGCGTAAAAAACAACCTACAGGTGATTTCAAGCTTGCTTAATCTTCAATCGGGACAAGTCATAGATCCCCGTGATGCGGCCCTTTTTGAACGAAGTAGCGAGCGTGTCGCTTCAATGGCCCTCGTTCATGAGCAGCTTCATCAGACGGATGATCTGTCGCTGATACCGTTTGGCAACTACCTCAACGAACTCGTCGCCAATCTTATCGACGGCCAGACGGCGGACAGGATTTCGATAACGATCGACTGTGATGACAGCTTCCTCGAGATTTTTCGCGCCGTTCCCTGCGGCCTCATCGTCAACGAACTCGTTTCAAACGCGATCGAGCACGCTTTTCCCGACGAGCGCGTCGGGCAGATTTCGATCACGTTCGCCCGTCTCGACGGGTCGTATTTCCTCGCTGTTGGCGATGACGGCGTCGGTTTCTCGGGCGATACAACGCAGTCGCTCGGATTGACGCTGGTCGAGACCCTGGCACGCCAACTCGGAGCTATTCTGCAAATCAACGCCCAAGCGGGCACCCTCGTCGAACTGTCGTTCTCGGCGACCGGTCGATCATCGTCGTGACGTTTGGCTTTTGAACGAACTAGTAAAGCCCGGTTAATCGTCCGACGACAAAGATTGTCGCGGCAACGATCGGTGCCGCGACGAGTGTCATAACGGTACCCGCGATCGCCATGTCCCGTATCGAGAAATATCCGGCCGAGTACGGAATCACATTTGTCGGCGTGCTTGTTACGAGGATAAACGCCATGCTCGTCGTGAGCGCCGCCGGAACGGTGATCGACAGGATCTCGATCCCAAGTGCCCCTGCAAGCGAAATCATGATTGGGATGATAATCGTCGCCGTGACGGTGTTGCTCGAGAGAAAAACCTTGATAAAGCTCACGGCGAGAACGACGACAAGGACCATCACAAATGCCGGCAATCCGGCGAGGCCGCCGAGAAACAGCGCGGCCATCCATTCTGCTGCACCGGTTTGAAAGAGCACCATACCGAGCGATATCCCTGAGACGATGAGCAAGATCGAACTCCAGCTGATCTCTTCTTCGACGCTTTTCCAACTCCGCGATCCGATCCCGGGAAAAAAGAACAACGAGCCGGTGAGGATAACCGGCATCGAAATGGGTATTGAGATTCCGAGAAGGCGCTCCCACAGGGGCGTCGTCAACCAGAGAAAGACGGTCAACAGAAAAACCACGAGAGTCACGCGTTCCTCGCGGTCCATCGCCGGTAGGCGATTGTACTCTTCACGCAGATCGTCCTTTGACTTTGTCAGATGCGCGATTTCCGGTCGAAAGAAGATCATCAAAACGGCCCAGGTCGGGAGGAGAATCAGAACTCCGGCGGGAACCCCGTAGGCCATCCACCCAAGAAAGGTGAGCTCGACTCCCGCCATCTCACGCAAAAATCCGATCGCGAGTGGATTTGGCCCGGCACCCGAGGGGGCCATTATACCGCCGATGATCGGTCCCCAGGCGCAGGCGATCATCAGGGCGCGACCAAAGTTGCTCTCACGCGGAGTGACGTTCTCTTCCTTGAGGATCGCGACGCCGAGCGGCATGAGCATCGCCGCAACCGCGGTATTGGTGATCCACATCGAGAGAAACATCCCGATGGTGAGAAAACCGAGAACGATCATCGCCGTGGAATTTCCCGTCCGGCTGAGTAAAAACACGGATATTCGGTTTCCCAGCCCGCTCTTGGTGATAAAGCTAGACAGAATGAGAACACCGATAAAAAAGACAAAGATGTGGTTGCCGAATCCGAGGCGGACCACGGTCGCAAAGTCCTCGACGCGAAACAGCGCGAGCAGGAGCACGCCGGAGAGACCCGTGATGTGAAACGGAATCGCTTCGGTCATCCAGAGAAGGAGGGCAAATAAGAGAACGCCGAGGGCCGCCTGTCCGTCGGAGCTAAGCGTGACCCCACCGACGCTTCGGACGCTCTCCGGCAATAGAAATAGTCTTGCCGTAATCGCGATCGCCAGGGCGATCGCGAGGTACGTCCAGCGTCTTAACATGTCGTTCGACGAGCCTTGATTCAATGCGGGCTCCGCTTTTCCGCGAGTGCGTGGCGGAGCAAAGTGCCGACTTCACTCGGACGTCGGGCCACACGCGCACCTGCGGCCTCGAGCGCTGCCGTCTTGGCTGCAACGGTTCCACTTCCGCGGCTGACGATCGCGCCCGCGTGTCCCATCTTCTTGCCTGCCGGCGCGGTGCGACCGCCCATAAAGGCGACGAGCGGTTTGGTAAATCGACCGGCGGAGATCTCAGCTGCAACTTCCTCCTCCATCGATCCGCCGAGCTCGCCGACGATGACGACCGCGTCGGTTGCGGCGTCGTTCTGGAAATCGATCAGAAACTCGGCAAAGCGCGAGCCGGGGACGGGATCTCCGCCGACCCCAATGAGCGTCGATACGCCCAGGCTTTCCCGGACGATCATCGCCGTAACCTCGTTGGTGAGCGATCCGGATCGAGTCATCACGCCGATTGTTCCGGGAAGGTATACTCGTTTAATCCAATACGGAAATATGCCAAGCATCGATTTACCCGGCGAGATCACCCCTGATGTGTTACCGCCGACGACGCGGGCGCCGGCCTGCTTGGCGGCCGAGCGTATTTCGATTTGATCGTGCAGCGGAATCCCGTCGGCAATCGTCACGATTTTTTTGATTCCGGAATCGATCGCCTCGAGGACGGCGTCCTTGGTAAACCGTGGCGGGACAAAGAGCATTGCCGCGTCGACTTCCCGATCGGCGATCGCGCGGCGAACGCTGTGAAACACCGGTACCTCTCGGACCGATTGGCCCTCTTTGCCGGGTGTTACTCCGCAGAGAATGCGAGCGCCCATATCGAGCATGTGACCGGTCCAATACGAACCTTCGGTGCCGGTAATTCCCTGGACGAGTATGCGCGTCGACGCGTCAACAAAGATACTCATGATTTCTCTCCAGGCGTAACGGCCTGTTTACGGCTCGCGAGATCTACTGCGCGCTGAACCGCTTCCTCGGTGTCGTAGAGTGGCTCAAGTCCGGCGGCCACGAGGGTTTCGTGAGCCCCTTCCTCGTTTGTTCCGCGTATACAGGTTACGATCGGTCGATTCGGTTTGAGCGCGGCGATCGCTTCGACGACTCCCTCGGCCATGACGTCGGCCCTCGCAATCGTCCCAAAGGTGACGACGAGAATGACGGCGCTGTTGTTCTTGAGACAAAGTTCCATTGCTCGACGCGCCTTGCGATAGTTGGGGCCGCCAAACTCGAGGTAATTTGCGACCGTACCGCCGGCGTCGTTGACGAGATCAAACACCGTCGTCGTAAGGCCGGCACCGGCGCACATAAGCGAGATCGTGCCGTCAAACTGGACGTAGGGAATTCCCTCCACCGCCGCCTCAAATGCGGCGTCGGACTCAAACTGTTCGCGCCGAAGGGAGAAACGCTTATGCCGCGACAGACTGTTGTCGTCGATCACAACTTTTGCATCGCCCGCAACAACGGCAGGCGTTTCCGGTGTTCCCGATTTGGTGACGAATACGGGATTAATTTCAGCGAGCTCGGCGTCGTTTTCGATAAACACGCGGTAGAGCAGCAAAACAAGCGACGCGAACTCGCGGGCCGTTCCAGCGCTAAGGCCGAGATCGTAGGCAAGGCCGCGGGCCTGGTAGGGAAGGATCCCGACAAATGGATCGACGGCGATGCGTTTTATCGCGTCCGGCCGCGTCGCCGCAAGCTCTTCTATCTCAACACCGCCCTCGGCGCTCGCGAGAACGATATGCGTCGCACTCGCGGCGTCTACCGTAATCGAGAGGTAGAGCTCCCGCTCGATCGCGACGGTCTCTTCGATAAGAATCGCCGGGATTGTGTACGGCGTGGCCAGTATTGCCCGCACCGTGTCGGCGGCAGCGTTCGCGTCCGCGGCTACCCGGACCAATCCGGCTTTGCCGCGCCCGCCCAGGTCGAGTTGCGCCTTGACAACCGTCGAGCCACCGAGTTCAGCGGCAGCGACGGCCGCCGCGTGGATCGGATCGTCGGTCGAGGGAGTCGGCCCTCCGTCCCCGACTTGAACTAAACGAGAGCGCGGTACGGAAATCCCCGCATCGGCAAAGAGTCGCTTACCCTCGTATTCAAAGAGCTTCATCGTCTCTCCCGTCATGCCGCGTCCAGAACTCGCCCCAGATCTCCTCGTCGGTCGGGCGTTCCGGCGCGATCGGCTCGCTGACCCAGGTGACGTTGATAAAGTGCTTGTAGTGGATGTTCTCCGTCGTGATGTTTCCGCCCCATGTACCGCAACCGAGCGTGACCGTACTTGGCATCCTGTTAAAGAAGTTGCCCCCGTTTGCGGGTGCCTGAGCCTGACGCACCATGATCCTGCTCGTGCGCATCGTTCGACCGAGCTCGTCGACGTAGTCGCGGTTGTCGGTATGGATTCCGCAGCTATGTCCCGTCCCGGCGTTATCGGTGAGGCGCGTGAGCGTTTCGACCGCCTCCGGAAACGACGCGTAGCGATACAACGTGAGGACCGGTGATAGTTTTTCATCGGCAAAGCGGTCCTCTTCAAGTGGATTAGTACCCTCGACGAGCAGGATCCGTGTGTCTTCCGGTACTTCGAATCCGGCGCCCGCAGCGATGGCATGGGCACTGTGAGCGATGATCTCGGGGTTGAGCGCAACGACGCCTTTTTTGTTTGGTCGCCACATCCACGACTCGAGTCGTGCGCGGTTTTCGCCGCTGACGAGGAAGCATTTCTCGTTTTCGCAGAAGAGTCGAATGGCCTCATCGTAAAGCGATTCGTGAACGATAACGCTGTTCTCGCTCGAACAACTCGTCGCGTAGTCAAACGCCTTGCTTAACGCGATTTTCGCAATTGCGTCCGCCAGGTCTGCGTCCTCAGCGATGATTTGCACCGCGTTACCCGGGCCGACGCCGTACGCCGGCGTTCCGCTCGAATATGCGGCTTTTACCATCGCACCTCCGCCGGTCGCGACGACGAGATCGACTTGTCGCATAAGTTCATTTGTCCGGGGGATTGAGGGCTCTGAGACGATCTGAACGAGATCCTCGGGGGCGCCGACACGGCGCAGACCGCGTCGCATAAACTCGATCGCTTTGGCGCTTGCGCGCGCACCGCGGGGGTGGGGCGCAAAGATGACGGCGTTACCGCCTTTGAGTATACCCAGGCCGTTGCTTGCCGGCGTCGCAGTCGGATTGGTGACCGGCAATAGGGCCCCGACGACGCCGACGGGCTTGGCGTACTTGGAAATACCGCTCGTTTCATCGCGCTCTATGAGCCCAACGGTCGCGGCGTTTTTGATATCGCGCAACACGCCCATAACCTTGACTTTGTGTTTAGTAATCTTGTCCGGGACGTTGCCCATCCCAGTGTCGTCGACCGCGAGTTGGGCGAGGATCGCGATATTCTCGTCGTTATAGACCTCCCAGGCGACCGAAAGGCAGATATCGTCGATCTGCTGTTGCGAGTAGGAAGCAGCGATCGATTGCGCGACGCGCGCCCGTTCGACGAGGTCGGCGACGAGTTCGCTGTCGCTGCGTTCGGCTGGACGTATGTCTCCCGCGACGGGGCTGCTCATGCGAAGTTCTCCTCTTCGATCGAGCGGACGCGATCAAACGCGTCCTTGAGCCAAACGGCGCGGTCCTCCATCGTTTCAGTAAACGAGAGAGCAAGCCAACTCTTGACGATCTCAATCCCTAAGTACGGTGCGGTAATCCAGCCACCCATCGTCAGGACGTTAGTGTTGTTAATTGCGCGCCCACGGGCCCCGGCAAAAACGGTATCGGCGACGACCGCGTATACCCCCTTATGCTTGTTGGCGACGATCGCCATTCCCTGACCCGTCCCGCAGATCAGAATCCCGCGGTCAGCCTTCCCGCGCTGAATAGCGCGGGCCACCTTTGCCGCCTGGACGTCGTAGGGTTGGGCTTGGTCGAGACTCGGTATCCCAAAGTCAGTAACAACGATGTCGTTACGATCGTTGAGGTATTCGACGACGGCTTGCTTTAACGGGAAACCCGATTTGTCGCTGGCAATAGCTAATGTGATATTTATGTCCATGTGACCTCCTCAGTGGACGTGCGCCCGGCCGCAGCAAAATCTGCGACCCTAGGACATGACCGCAACGCGATTCTTCCGTTTGACCAATTCCGTCGCTTTCCTGGCGATGTTTGTTGCGGTAAAGCCAAAACGCTCCTGAAGATACGCCTGGGTACCAACCTCGCCAAACTCATCCATGACGCCGATTCGTTCCATCGGAACGGGGTGGTTCTCGACAACAACCTCGGCAACGGCGCTTCCAAGACCGCCCCTGACCTGATGATTCTCACAGGTGAGTATCGCTCCGCTCGTTTGCGCTGCGCGAACGACGAGCTTCTGATCGATCGGTTTTATGGTGTGCATATCGATTACCGAGGCGGCGATGCCGTCGGCCGCCAGAAGCTCCGCCGCTTGTATCGCCTCGGCGACGAGGATAGCGCCACAGGCGATTATCGTGAGATCGCTGCCCTCGAGTAACACCTTGCCGTGACCGAGTTCAAATGTCTCAGACTCGTCGTATATCTCGGTTATCGGTTTTCGATGAAGTCGGAGATAGCTCGAACCATAGCGCTCGGCGATTTGCGGGATGAGCGCTCGCAGGCTCACGGGATCGGAAGGTTCGCAGATGACAATTTCGGGAATCGTCCTCATTAAGCCGATATCTTCGAAACTCATGTGGGTGCCACCGTTAAACGCGGCGGCTACGCCCGGATCGGTTCCCGTGAGTTTTACGTTGCGGCGAGCGTAGTTGGCGCTGATAAAGAACTGGTCAAATGTGCGCCGGGCGGCGAAACAGGTGAACGTTGCCGGAAACGGGATAAGTCCGACCGTGGAAAGGCCCGCCGCGATTCCGACCATATTCGCTTCGGCGACGCCGACGTCAAACGTTCGTTCCGGAAATCGGTCCTTAAACGGTGTGGTTCCGTTGGCGCGCATGAGGTCGGCATCGAGGACGACGATACGCTCATCCTGCTCGGCAAGCTTAAGGAGCATCTCTCCGTAAACCGCGCGCATCTCGGGTGATTTCGCTTGTACCGGCCGCTTTATCGCGTAGTTCATCGGAGGGCCTCCTCAGCCTTGGAGAGGCTCGCGACGAGGTCGGCGGACTGCTCCGCCGACAACGGCATGTTGTGATTCTTATAGTCGCCTTCGATACCGGGAAGACCTTTCCCCTTGATCGTATCGGCGATGATCATCGCCGGGCGATTCTGCTCTTCGCGAGCCCGCTCCACGGCGGCGTCAAGCGCCGCAACGTCATGTCCGTCGACGCGCTGGGTGTACCAACCAAACGCGGTCCATCGTTCCGCGAGTCGATCCGTTTTCATTATCGAATCGATCGGACCGTCGATCTGCATTTTGTTGTAGTCGGTAAACGCGATGAGATTTCCCAATCCGTACATCGCCGCGGTCATTGCGGCCTCCCAGGTCTGACCTTCGTTTGTGTCGCCGTCGCCTATGAGGGCGAATACACAACCCGGAAGGTTTTGTATGCGATGCCCGAGGGCAATTCCGACGGCAGCCGAAAGTCCCTGACCGAGAGAGCCGGTCGTCATATCGATGCCCGGCGTCCGGTTCATATCACAATGGCTCGGCAGATTGGTTCCACCGACGTTGAGCGTGTCGAGCATTTCGGGCGGAAAAAATCCGCGATCGGCCAAAACCGCATACAACGCCGGCCCGGCGTGCCCTTTGGACATTACGAACTTATCGCGCGCGGGCCAGCCGGGATTCTCAGGATCGATGTTCATCTGACGGTAGTAGAGCAGAGTGATGATCTCGACGATCGACATAGAGCCGCCGACATGTCCAACGCCGAGATGGCCGATCTCGCGCACTGTGAGTTTTCTGATTTCGATCGCCTTTTTTTCCAGCGTTCGAACGTCCGTACTGGTCATCCAATCCCCCGATCTTATAGTTTCTTTCAGTAAATAACTAATTCGAGGCTAACATGCTGAATCGCGTATGTAAAGGGGAAGATTTTTTGCTATAATTTGTTGACATGGACTCAATCGTACTTATGGCAACGCTTCTTACGCCGGAGATTGTCCGGCACGCCGTACCGGGTGCCGTCGTTAAAACTGTGTCTTCGAAGCGCAAGCTCATCGACGCGATCCTCGAGCGCGGGATACCGACCGGTGCCATCGTCCAGATTGACCGCTACGACGCTGAACGAGCGGCGTTTTTTGAGTCCGCTACGCGGCATTTTCCGTTTTTACCGATTCTTCTCCTCGCGCCGGGCGGAATAACCCCGTGCGCCGATTCGATTTGCTGCGTCGATAGCACGCGACCGCTCGCCGAGATCGGCGCGGAGATCACTCGCGTGTTTTCCGACGAAGCGCCGACCGATCGTCGACGCAGTAATCGTTTCGAATGGCCGATTCGGGCAAGAATAGATGACGGTGCGATTCATGAGGTGACCGAGATAAGCGCCGGAGGTGCGTTCCTTGAACCGCGAGGTCCGATCGGGGATACCGGTCAGGAGCGCCGTATCGAACTCATGTTTCAGAACTTCACGATTACGACAACCTGCGAGATTCTCGATTCTCGATACGTCTCGAGTCGGAAACAGACTGGATTCAGGGTTCGTTTTTTGTCGCTTTCCGAACGCGCCCAGGTTTTTATCGATAAAGTCGTCAACGACGCGTTGGTTCAGGTATTACTCGATCCGAGTTCCGAGCCGGCAATGCCGACCTTGGCCGAAGATGACCTCGTTCTCGAGTTCGCCTCGGAGTTTGCGCTTACCGACTAACTCGAAGCGCTCCACACCGTTAGCCGATCGCGTCCGGTCTGTTTGGACTCGTACAGCGCTTCGTCGGCGCGGCGAACAAACTGTTCGATGGTGTCGTCTCTTCGGGGTGTGTCGCCGACGACACCGGCGCTTACCGTGACGACCAAGTCGTGATCGTCATAGGATATCTTCCGAATTGTTGCCAGGATGCGTTCAGTTACCGCGACTGCCTCGTCGCAGGGTGTTTCGGGTAAAAGTAGAACAAACTCCTCACCGCCGTAGCGGGCAAACAGGTCGGTTGTGCGTAGCTGCCCGGCGCAGGCAATCGCGATTCGCCGGAGTACGGTATCGCCGACGTCGTGACCGTAGTTGTCGTTGACATCCTTAAAGTGGTCGATATCGATCATGATACCGGAGATCGGGCGACGGCCGCGCTTGGCGTTTTCAAAGAGCAGGCGACCCTCTATCGAAAACCGGTGCCGGCTCCCCGCTCCGGTGAGCGAGTCGGCCATAGCGAGTTGATAGGTCCGCTCGTGAAGTCTCGCGTTCTCGAGGGCAATCGCGATGTGATCGCCGATCGTCGCAGCGAGCTCGATATGATGGTCGGCGTACCGACCGCGCTCACAGCTGTCGATCGCGACGAGACCGATAACGTCTCCATAACGAATAAGCGGAATCCCCAACCACGATAGAATCGGCTTATCTGGAAACGGTTGAACAAACGCCGGGAAGTCGACCTCCATATCGTTGGTGAGGAACGGGCGTTTCTCCTGAATCGCCCTCGTCGCGATACTCCCGGCCTCCGGAAACGGAAATCGTAGCTTGAGGATCTCGTCGATATTTTGGAAACCGTAACCGCCGATTACCTCGAGATGAGACTCGTGCAGGATTTGAACGGTCGCCGCCTCGTAGGGAATGATCCGAGACGTCTCGCGGAGGATTTTCTCGACTGTCGTATCCAGGTCGAGCGAACTGCCGATCGCCGCGGCGATCGAGCGCATCGTCTCGATCTGTTCTCGCCGCACGATCTCTCGTCGATTTACCTCCCGGAGGCGAGCCTCGATTTCCTTGAGATCGGTGATGTCAAAATCGGCACCGATGTAGAGCTCCGGCGTGCCGGCGTCGGTGTGCGTCACCGTCCGACCGGTGCTAAAGATCCAATGCCATTCCTTATCGGCTCCTTTGACGCGGTACGACTCGTGAAACGCTTCGGCATTCCCGTCAAAGACGTCCCGGAGGCTCGCGGCGACCCGAGGGCGGTCGTCGGGGTGGATAAACTCGAGTATCCCGCTGTTATCGGGGGACACGCTGAACCGGGCGAGCCGCTCGCGCCACACCGCGCTCGGGAAGGTCTCGCCGGTTGAATAGTCGGTCGCGAAAATGCCCACGTCGGAGAGGGCGTCTTGTAGGATTTTGTCCGAGAAGAGGACTCTGTTGCGTTCTTCCCGCGATGGATTCACACGCTGAACCGAATATTGAGGATATCACCGTCCGTGACGGTGTAATCCTTTCCCTCAAGTCGGAACCCGCCAGAAGATCGAACGCCTTTTTCGTCGCCGGCCGCGACGAGGTCGTCGTAATGAAAACACTCCGCGCGGATAAATCCCCGCGCCAGGTCGGAGTGGATCGCACCGGCGGCCGCCAGCGCCGTATCGCCGCGATGAATCGTCCACGCCCGAACCTCGTCTGAGCCGACGGTAAAAAAACTGATCAATCCCAGGTACTCGTATGCACGTGTTGTGAGTCGACTGCGCGCCGACTCGTCTATACCGAGGTCTTCCATAAAAACCTTGGCCTCTTCCTCGTCGTCGAGCTGGGCGAGCTCCATCTCAAAATTTCCGGCGAACTCGATCGTGCCCGCATAGCGCTTGAGTCTCTCAAGAAGGGACGTATCGGCGCCGTAGCGGTCCTCATCAGAGTTGAGGACGATGAGAATCGGTTTGGCGCTGAGAAACTGAAATCCCGAAATTATCTTTCGTTCATCGTCGCCGAGATCCAGATCCCGAACGGGTTTCTCCTGTGAAAGCGCATCGTGTACCTTGGCGAGCACCGCTTCCTCTGCCTGAGATCTCGCGTTTTTTTTGCCGCGCGCGTGATCGGCCGCAATTCGTTCACGGCGCGTCTCGGTGAGAATAAGATCCGAGAGAATAAGCTCAGCGGATATCTGCTCTGCTTCGGCGACCGGATCGGCGGTACCGACGGTCGCGTCCTGAACCTCGTCGGAAAAATTGCGAACGACCACGGCAAGCGCGTCGGCGCTTTTGACGAGTCCCATCGCTTCCCCCGAAAAAAGATCGCCGCCGGACTTGTCCCGGGCGACGCCGACAAAATCGATCACCTCGATCGTCGCAAAGATCGTCCGTTTTGGGTTGTACATCTGGCCGAGGGTGGTAACTCGGGGATCCTCGACGTCGACGACGGCAATGTTTGGCTCGATACGACCGGAACTGTAGGACGCTACCTCGGCGTTGGAGCGCGTGAGCGCGTTAAAAATCGTGGTCTTGCCCGATTTGGGTCGACCGATAAGACCGATTTTCATGAACCGAGGGTAATCGCGCCCGTCCAAAAGTTCAACTCCATCGTCGACCTATCGTAGATGTGGCATTCTGATCCCGTTATCCTGTGCTCGTGGAAAGCACCCATACAATCGTCCGAGGAGACGCCCGCCGCCTCGACTCCGTTGCGGACGCTTCGATTCATCTCGTGGTCACCTCACCGCCGTATCCGATGATTTCGATGTGGGACGATACCTTTACGCGTCTCGATCCGCGTATTCCGTCGGCGCTCTCTTCCGGCGACGGGCGGCAGGCGTTCCTTCACATGCACGAGAACCTCGATCAGGTGTGGCGGGAGTCCTACCGGGTTCTCGTCCCCGGTGGGTTTCTATGTATCAACATCGGCGATGCCGCCCGTCGACTCGGTTCCGATTTTCGGCTCTATACAAACCACGCCCGGGTAATCCACGGATGCGAGAAGATCGGATTTGTTTCCCTGCCGATTATCCACTGGCGTAAGCCGACAAATGCGCCAACCAAGTTTATGGGTTCGGGAATGCTTCCGGCCGGAGCATACGTCACGCTGGAACACGAGTACGTCCTCGTATTCCGTCGCGGCGCGAAACGGACCTTTAACGACTCGGAACGCCTACGTCGTCGTCGTTCGGCGTTTTTCTGGGAGGAGCGCAACCGTTGGTTTTCCGACGCGTGGGAGATACTCGGCGTAAGACAAAACGCCACCGGTGGTCGCGCCCGAAGTGCCGCGTTTCCGCTTGAGCTCGCCTTTCGACTGGTCAATATGTACAGCCTCGTGGAAGACACCGTCCTCGATCCGTTTCTTGGAACGGGAACGACGACCCGTGCGGCGATTGCGGCCGGACGATCGTCTATTGGGTGGGAAATCGACGAGAATCTGATCCCCGGTATTCAAGACGCGATCGGCACCGACCAACGTGAACTGGCCGATCGACAGTTACAGCGTCTTCGCGACCACCGCGAGTTTGTCGCCGCGACGGGCGCACGCGGAAAACGATACTCTGCTCCGGTCGGCCCGGTCGTGACATCACAGGAAGTCGAACTTGAAATACCGATAGTCGAGCGCGTCGAGCAACTCGAAGATCTTCGGTTTATGGCGTACTATCAATTTACGGAAGACAAGGAGTGATCGCGATGAAGAGCGTGGTGCCTGCGGGAAGAAAGAGGGTCGTGATCGATCGTGTCCGCCCCGAGATCGACGGTGGCCGTCATCCGGTTAAGCGGATAGTCGGAGATACCGTCGTCGTAGACGCTGACATAGTAGCGGACGGTCACGACGAGATCGCTGCGGTGATCTCCTGGCGATCGCCGGACTCGCGTCGACGACGCGAAAGCCCGCTCTCGCTCTCGACAAACGATCTTTGGCAGGGAGAGTTCACGGTCGACACTCTCGGCGTGTACGAGTACACGGTGATCGCCTGGATCGATCATTTCGCGACCTGGCGTAGCGGTCTGGCAAAAAAGCACGACGCTGGTGTCGCCGAAGAAACGGATCTGGCGATCGGCGCTGCCCTCGTTTCCGAAGCGCTCCCGCGCGCCGGAAAAAAAGATGCCCCGCGGCTCGGGGCGCTTGCGGCGGCGCTCGCAGACAGTTCCAAATCGCTCGACGAACGTGTGCGACTCGCCGAAACGGATGAGATCGCCCAGGCGATGCACCGTGCGGCCGATCGGAGTTGTGCGTCGGAGTATCGGCATGTCCTTCGGGTTCGCGTAAACCGGCAACGGGCGCGCTTTAGCGCGTGGTATGAGATGTTTCCGCGTTCGGCCGGGCGCGCAACAACGCACGGCACCTTCCTCGACGTGATCGAACGGCTACCGCGCGTCGCCCGGATGGGCTTTGACATTCTCTATCTGCCCCCTGTCCATCCCATCGGTACAACCAAGCGCAAAGGACGTAACAATGCGCTTGTCGCAAAGACCTCCGATCCCGGATCGCCGTGGGCGATTGGCGGTGATGAGGGCGGACACACCTCGATCCACCCGCAACTCGGCACCGAGGCCGACTTCCGCTTGCTTGTCGAGCGGGCGCACAGTTACCAAATCGAGATCGCGCTCGACATCGCCTTTCAGTGCTCGCCCGATCATCCGTGGGTGACCGAACATCCCGAGTGGTTTATCAGCCGCCCCGACGGATCGATTCAGTACGCTGAAAACCCACCCAAGAAGTACGAAGACATCTATCCGCTCAACTTCGAGACCGTTGACTGGGAGGCGTTGTGGCGGGAGCTCAAGAACGTCTTTCTCTATTGGATCGAACTCGGCGTAAAAGTCTTTCGGGTCGATAATCCGCATACTAAGTCTTTCCCTTTTTGGGAATGGTTGATCGCCGAGATTCTCGACGTCGATAACGAGGTGATCTTCCTCGCGGAGGCGTTTACTCGGCCAAAGAGAATGTACCGCCTCGCCAAAGCAGGCTTTACCCAGTCGTACACCTATTTCACCTGGCGAAACTCACCCGCCGAACTGCGGGAGTACCTCACCGAGCTGACCGAGAGCGAACCGCGCGAGTTTTTTCAGCCCAACTTCTGGCCAAACACGCCGGACATTCTTCACGAGGACCTGCAGGGTGGGGTGGATGCGGCGTTCCGGGCGCGACTGGTTCTTGCGGCGACGTTAAGTTCGAGTTTCGGGATCTACGGACCGGCATTTGAATGTCTTGAGTATCAGCCTCGCGAGTCCGGCAGCGAGGAGTACCTTAACTCGGAGAAGTACGAAATCCGCGACTGGGACTCCAGGCTCCCCGCGCCGCTCGAGTCGTTTGTTACCAGGATCAACAAGATACGGCGCCACAATCCAGCTCTCCAGGACACAAACAACCTCCGCTTTCACGCTGTCGATAACGATCAACTGCTCTGTTTTAGCAAACGGACCGGCGACAACACCGTTCTCGTCTGCGTCTCGATGGACTACGCCAATCCGCAATCCGGATGGGTCGAGTTTTCGCCCGCCGCCGTTGGCTACCACGAGCGTCCGCCGTTTGTCGTCCGCGACCTTCTGACCCAGGTGACCTATACCTGGCGCGAGTACTGGAATTTTATTCGTCTCGATCCGACTGTTTCCCCGGTACACGTATTCGTGCTCGATCGACCGTGAGCGCTTGAACCGCGTCCCGCGCGGTCGGTATTCTCCACGCAATGGAACAATCAATCCAAGCGTATCGCGAGAAATTTGGCATGGAGCCGGCGTTTCAGGTGCGATCGCCGCTCCGCGTCTGTCCGCTCGGGGCCCACGTCGATCACCAGCACGGTTTGGTTACCGGAATGGCGCTCACCGATAGCGTTCGCTTAACGTTCGCGCCGGAGGAGAGCGGTTTTGTTCGCGTTCAGAGTCTCGATTTCCCCGACGAAGAGTATTTCCACCTTGATCAGGTTCCCGAAATGGTCGTCGGATCCTGGGGAAACTACCTGCGCGGCGCGGTCCGATCGCTGCAGAAAACATTTAAGCTCTCCAAAGGAATCACCGGAGTTATTCAGGGAAATCTTCCGATCGGCGGGCTGAGTTCGTCGGCGGCGGTGACAACTGCCTATCTGATGGCGTTGTGCCGGGTCAACGAGCTGGAGGTGTCAGCGGAGGAGCTAATCGGTTATAGCCACTGGGTTGAAACGGAGTACATCGGGCTTAACAACGGCATCCTCGATCAGTCGGCCAACATTCTCAGCCGTGACGGGCGCCTCATGATGATGGACTGTCGCACGGAGAACTACGAGCTGGTACCGGCCGGGGCGAGCATGGATCCGTTCGAACTTGTGATCGCTTACTCGGGGATCAGCACGGCGCTTATTTCAACCGATTACAACAACCGGGTGGACGAGTGTCGGGTTGCCGCCTGGACGCTCGGCGAACTCGGCGGGTTGCCCGTGAGTCCTTTGTCCGAGGTAACGCTTCGCGATATCCCGGTAGACGTCTACGAAGACAAAAAGAACATGCTCGCCGGTCGATTTCGGCGGCGGGCCGACCATTTTTTCGGCGAGATGGATCGCGTATCAAAGGGTGTCGTCGCGTGGCGGGGGGGAGACCTCGCGCGTTTTGGCGAGTTGGTGTTTGAGTCGGGACGGAGCTCGATTGAGAAGTACGAGAGTGGTTGTCCGGAACTGACGACGATCTATTCGATTCTAACTGAGACCCCGGGGGTGTACGGGGCTCGATTCAGCGGCGCGGGATATCGCGGATGTTGTATCGGTCTGATAGATCCTGCGTTTCGCGAGGAGATCCGCGACAGACTCACGAGCGACTATCCGCGCGAGCACCCCGCGTACGCGTCTGTTTTTGACGTGTTTTTTGCCGAAACCGGGGACGGCGCTGAGGTTCTCGAGTTATGACGGTAATCGTTCTGGCGGCGGGATACGCGACGAGGCTCAGACCGCTCACCGATTCGATTCCGAAACCCTTACTCGACCTCGGCGGGCGCCCGATTCTCGACCATATTTTGGACAACGCGCTCCGCGTGAGCGGTATCACCAAGATCGTCGTTGTCTCGAACGCCCGTTTCCACGACCAGTTTCTCGAGTGGCGCGGGCGGAGCGCCATCGGCGTACCGATCGACGTTATCAACGACGGTTCAACGACTAATGAGAACCGGCTCGGCGCGCTGGGCGATCTCGCGCTCGCGGCTCCCGCGCTCGATGGCGACCGGGCGTTGGTGCTCGCCGGTGACAACATCTTTGCGTTTGAGTTGGCCCATTTTGTAAGCTGGGCGATAGATCGGCGTGCGGATTGCATCGCAACCCACCCCCAACCCGATCTTGCGCGCTTGCGGCGCACGGGGGTAATTGAGCTTGACGATAACGATCGCGTCCTTTCGTTTGAAGAGAAGCCGACACACCCACGATCGGAGTGGGCCGTCCCTCCCTTGTACTGTTTTCTTGGTCGGTCGCTCCGCGAGATATTGCCGCGCTACCTCGCCGCGGGGCATGACCCGGACGCACCGGGTAGTTTTATCCCGTTTCTCCTCTCGCTCCATCCGGTCTACGCCTATCGATTTGACGGTCGTCGCTACGATATCGGAACTCTCGAAAGCTACCAGGAAGTCAAAGAGCTGTTTGCCGACCATTAGTTTTTGCACGCGACTGGTTACCGAAGCTGTACAACGCGTGATCGCCGTGCTATCCTTTTTTAACTTACTTTCAGAAAAAAACTATGGTACGGCACCCACTGCGAAGTAATGACATTCGCGAACGAAACGAAAAACTCGTCCTGAACCTTATCTTTGCTCGCGGGCCGATGTCGCAGTCGAAAATCGTCCAGGAGACCGGCCTCAAGGCGCCAACCGTATTCCGTATTTTCAACAAGTTGGAAGAAGAAGGCCGAATCAGCCCGTGCGACACCGAGGAATCCGTGCGACCGACGGGGGATCGGAAGGGGCGCAAACCGAGTTTCTACTGTATCGAGCCCGACAGCGGATACGCGATCGGCGTGGATTTTTCCCGAATCGCTACCGCCGTTATCGTCGTCAACCTGGCAAACGAGGTCATCTACTCAGCCGCGCGCGAACACAGTGAAAGTCCAAGTCGCGATACGGTGTTACACACGGTGAGCGAAATGCTTGACACCGCCCTTTCAAAAAGCGGTATCGATCGCGAGCGACTGTTGGGTATTGGAATCGCAGCTCCCGGCCGGGTCGACACCGCGGAAGGTCGCGTCGTCGAGTACCCTCGTATTGAGGGACTATCGGGATTCTCGATCCGCGAGCACTTTAAGGCGCTGTATGACACCGAGGTATACGTCCACAACAACACCTCCGTGATCGCTGCCGCCGCATATCACTACGGTGACGCCCGCGAGGAGAACTCGTTGCTCGCGGTGCTCGTACGTTCAGGAGTAGGCGGCGCGCTGGTCAACCACGGAGAGATATTTCTCAACGGAACCACAACCGTTCTGGAGATTGGGAGAATGTTTCCGACCGACGGACCGGGCGATAACCTCGAGTCTATCGTCTCGGAAACGGCGATGCTCGCCAAGGTTCGCGAAGCAACGGGCATCGGTCGTTGGGAGGAGGTCGAGCGCGGCGTGACGCGCGAGCAACTCGCCCCCGTCCTCGTGGACGCCAGCACCGTCCTCTCTCGCGCCGTTCGTAACCTCTATCACGTATTTCATCCCGACGCGGTGCTCCTGATATCTCGTTTTCGAATCCTGACGGATGTTCTCAGCGCCGCGATCATCACGTCGCTGCCCGAGTGTCGAGTCATTCCGCAAGTCTATGATCCGGTTCAAGCGTGCTACGGAGCGACGGACATGGTTTTTTCGCATTTTTTCCGGCGAAACTCGATGGTCCCGGCTCAGCTCGAGCGCGAGCAAGGGTAGCGCGAGCTAGATCCAGGTAAATCCGGATAGGCGAGCGATACGTCGTAGTAATTCGGCGTGATGTCCCGCAACCACGCAGATATGGTGCGGCATTCCGACCTGCACGCGTTCTTCAAACCACAGGCGAATATCGGCACGATCGGTCGTAAACAGGCCGTTGGTCGCCAGAAGGTAACGCCGAGGCGCGGCGGTAACTCCTTCGATCGCCGTAAAGTAGTACTCCTCTTGAAATCGCCACAATCGAAAGAGCGTGGTTTCCACACCGGAACGTATCGTCGCTTCTACAACGGTGGGCTTTTTATTGTTGAACTGGAGGCCGAGTCGCGGCCCGCCCGGCGCGTCGACCGCTTCGCACAGTTGCAGAGGAGCGGCCCCGGTGTGCCAGATCGCGATCGAGCTACCGTCATGTTCGAGCCAATCGGATAAGTAAACGGGGCCAAGCATCGCGCTTTCGGCGATTCGCGAGCAAATTGCTCCGTCGATATCGCCCTCCATCGCAATTGGCATACCCTCCGATACGAGCCGCGCGAGCGCCAAATAGGGCCAATGACCGAGGATATTGGGAAGATCGGGCCAACATCGAAACGCAAGCGCGTCATAACGCTCCGACTCAAACAGGTAGCAAAAGCTACGGTAGTAGCGAGCTTGAAACGTGAGTGCCTCGTCAAGCGGGATCGAAAGATCGGCATCGAGATGTATCGGAAGCGCACGGAGTTGTTCGACCTCGTCGGCCAGATCGGCGTCCTGCCAGCTTTTAACCAGATCGACGAACTCCGCGGTACTCGAGTGATAGAGATGAGAGTCGAGCGCGCGGGCAAGGAAAACGGGATCGACGTGAAAATCGACAAAACCGGGCGCGTGATAGCCGACAAGCCCGTACTTACGTCGTCGAATCGACGTCGCCGCATGGATCGCGTTAATCGCCCGCGTAAGATCCGCTTTGGTAGACTCCGCGTCGGGATCGCCGTAGACCAACTCGAGCGGTCTGCCGAGTTGTCGGAGCGTCGCGGCCATAACGTGGGTGCCGACGAGCGAGTTAGCGCTGATCATCTCTCCGCTGGGGCGTTCCGGTGTGGCCCACAGAACGAGTGGCCGGTCCCAGAGGCGGGCGAGGAGCGGCCCAAGACGCCCGTCGGATATAGTCGGTTGAATAAGAACGAGCACGTCGACCGATTTGGCACGACAGATATCGATGGCACGACACAGTTCCGCGTCGTCGGCGATGTTTTCGGACGGGACGACGACATGCCATGGGACTGTCTCCATAGCAATACCGACGCGGGTGCGTATCGCCGCGCCCCATTCCGGATCAAATCCCGGTCGCTTCCGTCCCAGGACGAGAAGTCCGATCACGGGATCTCGGATTATGCCGGTCGTCCGGCCGATCGCTGGAATGGTGGATGCTGTCATCTTGCCCTCGTTTATTTATTTTCAGTAACTAAGTAAATACTACACTACAAGCCGGGGTCGGTAAATAGACGATATCGGCGCGTTTGTGTTGACGGATCGCAATTTGGTGCATTAGCCTGCGCACGCCATGAACACGATCGTGAGTAAGTTCGGTGGGAGTTCGGTCGCCGACGCGGCTCAGATTCGCAAAGTCGCCGCGATCATCCGCGAGGACGAGCGCCGACGAGTTGTCGTCGTCTCGGCTCCAGGTCGACGCTCCACCACCGACGAGAAGATTACCGACATTCTCATCGACTGCTACGCCCGCGCCGCGGTGGGCGACGATATCGGCAAACGTTTTGCGGTCGTGCGTCGTCGCTTCACCGAGATCGCACAAGAGCTGGAGATCGATCATAAAATCGACACCGTCTTGGATGAGGTCGAGCACGATATCGCCGCGGGCGCCGATGAGAACCTTGTCGTTTCACGCGGCGAATACCTGAGCGCTCACTTGATCGCCCGCTACCTCGGTTTTACTTTTGTCGATGCCGCCGAAATCATCCAGTTTTCCGATGAACACACGGTTGATCGTGCGGCCTGCGATCGCCTTATCGGCGCCGCAATCGATCCCGAACGTCGCTACGTTATTCCGGGATTTTACGGGATGCACGCGGATGGTCGCGTCCAACTGTTTTCACGTGGCGGAAGTGATGTAACCGCCGCCCTCGTCGCACGAGGGGTCGGGGCTGAACTTTACGAAAACTGGACCGATGTCTCCGGCCTCTTGTCCGCTGATCCACGGATCGTCAAATCACCGACGCCAATCGAGAGGATAAGCTACGACGCGCTTCAGGAACTTGCCTTTCTCGGGGCGATTGTGTTTCACGAAGCCGCCGTCGCCCCGGTCGCCGAGGCGGCGATCCCGATAAATATTCGGAACACAAACGACCCACACCACGCCGGTACCCTTATCGGTACTGAGGACGGTCACCGTATCGCCGGCGTTGCCGGGAAGAGGAATCTCGGGCTTTTGCGCGTGTCGCGATGTCCATACGTTAGTGATGCGCGGTTTGGCGCCTCCCTGCGACTTGGACTTGATGCCCATGGGGCGCGATTGATCCAGCTTGTCTCGGGGAGCGACTCGGCGGTGGCTGTTGTTGATCGACCGGTCCCGCCCGACGCCGTCGGTCAGATCGTGAGCGAGTTACCCCACGATCCAATCATCGAGAGCACGCCGGCCGCGCTGGTAGGCGTTGTCGACCGCGATATTGGAGCCGATCCGACCCGATTTGCGCAGTTGACCACCGAGCTTGACAGCGTCCGAATCGCGCCGCGACTGGTCGCGTTTGGCTACTCGCCGCGTAGTTTTTACGTTGTTGTTGACGAGGATCGTTACGAGGACGCGGTCAGGACCTTTTATCGTACGCTCGAGACGACATAAAAACGGCATTAAAAAGTCGGCACGAGATCGACCATCTTGCTCTCTTGTGACCCTCGTTTTTTCGTGAGAGTCTGTACGCGCCGGAAATTACGTTTAGGTATCGAGGGTAGTTTGTGAAGACAAAATACAACGTTGCCGTGGTCGGCGCACTTGGAATGGTTGGCACCGAAATGGTGAAAACACTTGAGCGTCGGAGCTTTCCGATCGACGAGTTTCGCCCGTTGGACGTTGCCGCGAACGAGGGCCGGACGATCATGTTTCGCGGTCAGAAAACGAGCGTTCAGACCGCGGAGAAGGCAAACTTTGACGGCATCGATATCGCGATCTTTTCAGCGGGGGCAACGGCGAGTCGTGAGTTGGCGCCCCAGGCGGTGGAGATGGGCACGGTCGTTGTGGACAACTCGTCGCAGTGGCGCATGGATCCCGATTGCCCGCTCGTCGTCCCGGAGGTAAATCCGGGCGACCTTCATGATCACAGGGGGATCATCGCCAATCCCAACTGTTCGACGATTCAAATGGTCGTTGCCTTAAAGCCGATTCACGATCGCGCCAATATCATCCGGGTCGTTGTTTCGACCTACCAAGCCGCGTCTGGCGCCGGACAAAAGGGCTTTGATGGTTTGCGCGCCGAGGCCGAAGAGTACCTCCGTACCGGCGCGCCGGTCGGTCCTCGGGTCCATCCCGTTCAACTCGCTTTTAACGCCGTTCCGCATATCGACGTCTTTCAGGAGCACGGCTACACCAAAGAAGAGTACAAGATGGTCTACGAGACGCGCAAAATCCTCGGCGACGAGTCTATCCTCGTAAACCCAACCGCCGTCCGGATTCCCGTGATGTACGGGCACTCCGAATCGATCAACGTTCAGACCGAACGACCCGTTTCTCCCGCGGAGGCGCGAGAAATCCTCGGTTCGGCTCCCGGTATCGTCGTTATGGATGACCCCGAAAATGCCGTGTATCCGACGCCACTGGACAGCAACGACCGCGACGAGACGATGGTAGGTCGCATTCGCCGCGACCCGACGATCGAGAACGGATTAAACATGTGGGTGGTTTCCAACAACATCCGTAAAGGCGCTGCGCTCAACGCCGTGCAGATAGCGGAGACGCTTGTTTTGATGGATCTCGTCGCGGTATGAACCTGCGTCCGGAGATTCTCGCTCTCCGCGATGAGCTTATTTCGCTCCGACGCGAGATTCACATGTACCCCGAACTCGGTTTCCAGGAGTTTCGGACCGCGGAGCGAATAGAACGCTATCTCGCCGATGTCGGTTTGGAACCGATCCGATTGGCGAAAACAGGAGTTGTGGCAAACCTGCCCGGCGATACGCCGGGGCCGACGTTGTTACTTCGCGCGGACATCGACGCGTTGCCGATTACGGAGGCAAACGACGTTTCCTACCGGTCACGGAACCCCGGGATCATGCACGCCTGCGGTCACGATGCCCACACGGCGATGCTCCTCGTTGCCGCAAAGCTGCTCGTTCGCCGTCGCAGTAGTCTCAAAGGAAACGTGAAGTTTCTGTTTCAACCGAACGAGGAAGTTGCCGGTGCTGAAGTGATGATCGGCGAGGGTGCGCTCGAAAACCCGCGTGTTGACGCGGCGATTGGACTGCATATTTGGACGCCGCTCCCGAGTGGTACGATAGCCGTCACATCGGGCCCCGTCATGGCGGCGATGAGATCGTTTCGAATCACGGTGATCGGCCGCGGTGGGCATTCGGGATATCCTGAAGACGCGATCGACCCCGTCCTGGCGGCTGCGGATATCGTCCAGACCTCCCAGCGTCTCCAAACCAGGGACACGAGTCTGCTACGACCGACGACGCTTGTTTTTTCTCGGATCGAGGGCGGAACAAAGAGCAACGTTATTCCCGGAGAGGTTACCTTGGAGGGAACGCTCCGTTACCTCTATGCGCCCGACGACGGTAAGGATCCAACAAAGCGGCTCGAAGAGATCGTACGGTCGGTTGCCGCGACCCATCGGTGTACAATTGAGTTTACGTTTGATGCCGCCAACGACGCGGTCGTCAACGATCCAAATCTCGTCCACCTCGTTCGCGAAACCGCGTCGGAGATCGTTGACCCGAAATCGCTCCTGAGCGATTACCGCTCTATGGCCGGCGAGGACTTTTCCGCTTACGGGCGTCGAGTACCAGCCGCGTTTGTGTTTATCGGGACCGGTAACGCCGAGATTGGAACTGACTATCCACATCACAGTCCGCATTTTAACGTTGACGAGGACACGCTCCCGATCGGAGTCGAACTTCTGGTACGGACCAGCTTGCGGTTCCTTTCCTGACGCCGGGCCTACCGGAAATTTCGTTGACACCTCAGAAATCACATGGTTTACTTAGTTTAAGAAAGAAAGTAATTAGGAGGGACTATGAATCGGACCATACGTGTTCTGCTCGGCGTGGCTGTACTCGCCATCGTGATCGCGTTAATCGGGTGCGCGCGCGAAGAGCCCGCTGAAGATGTCGGCGACGCTCCGCAGGAAGAGATCGTCCTTAATTTCCCGACCTTTTGGGTCGGACAGGACTCCAAAGCGGCGGGCATAGAGATGCTCGTAGAGGATTTTAACGCTCAAAACGCCGGTGAAATCCGCGTTGTGATCGAGCCAAACCCCGATACCGACGGCTATCGCGACAAGCTCAACACACAACTCGCTACCGGTTCTGCGCCCGATATATTTGTCTTTAATCCCGATCCCACGACCTTTCAGTACTACGAGAGCGAAATTCTCATGGATTTCACCGACGAGCTGGGCGGCTCCTGGGGCGACGATTTTGTCGAGAGCTATCTCGGAGAGAGTACCCGAGACGGACGCATCAAGACCGTGCCGTTTGAGATCGGTATCACACCGATTTGGTACAACACTGATCTGCTCGCCCAAGCCGGTGTCGACGAGATTCCGAGCACGATCGACGAGTTTCTCGCGATGGCCGAAGCACTTAAAGCAGCCGGGGTCACGCCGACGAGTCAAATGACCGGTGGATCCAACGCGTGGACGAGTATGCTCTGGTACAGCCATATCCTCGCGAGCCTGGGTGGCCCGGACGTATGGAGTCGACCGCTCTCCGATCCGATTTACGTTGAGGCGGCGGAAGTCCTTGCAGCCCTCTACACCGATGGAAACACAACTCGCGATGCTGTCGGCGGCGACGCGGGCGTATCAGGTGGGCATTACATGGCGGCAAACACGGCGGTGTTTATCAACGGTCCGTGGTACATCGGACGGATCCGCGGTGATGCCCCCGAGGTACACGCGGCGACGACCGTCGCGGCCGCCCCTCAGGTCGGCGAGTACAGCGGGCACCAGATCGGTTTCCTCCTCTCTAACCTGGCGGCCGCAAATACCGATGATCCGGCGCGACGCGCGGCGGTCATCGAGTTTATGCAGTTTGTCACCGACCCCGAGAACGTTCGAATGCTCAGCGAAGATGCCGGTTCCCTGTTCGCGATAAAGTACGAGCTCAGCTCGGCTGCGGATCCGCTGCAGCGGTCGTTTGTCGACGTGGCGAGCAATGCGAGCTTTGTCGTCGGTCACTTTCAGAGCAAGTATCCGGTAAACGTCGTCTCCGAGTTTGGTCAGGCTCTTGGTGCGCTTGCGCTTGGCCGGACAGATGCCGACGGTTTTGTTGACTTGTTGATCGCGGCTAACAACTAAGCGGCGCCGACGATCCTTTTGGGGGAGGGTGATCAAGCGGTCACTCTCTCCCCGACCAACGGGGGAGTTCACGCACGGAATGATCGTACAGTCACGACGGGCGACGACGGTAGGTATTATTCTCTTTCTGCTGCCGGTACTTATCCTCTTTACGATGTACTTCATTTATCCCCTGGGCTTTGTTTTCGTGACCAGTACATTGGACTGGAACGGAATCAGTGCCCCGGAGTTTGTTGGTCTCGAGAACTACATCGAAAACTTCTCTAATCCGACGATCCAACTGTCGATTCGCAATAACTTTGTCTGGCTTTTTGCGCTCGGATTCTTTCAAATCGGTCTTGCAGCGCTCGTGGCGATACTCCTGGCGCGCAAACCGAGGGGTTGGCGTTTTCTCAGAACGGTATACTTCCTGCCGAACGTCATCAGTCAGGTTGCGATCGCGATGATGTGGGCCGCGTTGTACAACGCCGAATACGGCGCCATAAACCAGTTTTTTGAGCTTCTCGGTCTGGAAGAACTCACCCGGAACTGGCTCGGTCAGGTCGAAACGGCGCTTCCCGCCATTCTGGTCCAGCAGGTTTTCTACATCGGCTATTTTATGATCATCATTCTCGCGTCGACGATGTCGATTCCCGAGAGTTATTACGAGGCAGCCGAAATTGACGGCGCGTCAGTCTGGCAACAAGAACTTCATATCACGCTTCCGCTGATTAAAGACATTCTGGTTACAACGATGACGCTGGCCATGGCGTATGGATTACGGCATTTTGAGGCGACGTTTCTCCTCACCAACGGCGGTCCGGCAAACACAACGTCGGTCCTCGGTATTCAGCTCTATAAGATGCTCAGCTCGCTCGATTATGGACACGCCAACGCCGTGGGAGCGACGCTCGTCATCCTCGGTATTCTGGTGATAATCACGATCAGAACTCTCGGACGCCGCACTTCCGCCGCCGAGGGTATGCAGTAGGAGTGCGCGGATGAGTCGGGTACGTGGTGCGGTTCGCGCGGATGAGGGGATCGCTCCCATCATCGGTCAGGTGTTCAAATGGTTTGTTCTCGTGTTTTTCTTTTTGTTTACGTTCCTGCCGCTCGTATGGTTGTTGATTAGTTCATTCAAAACGAACATCGAGCTCCAGACGCGTCCGTTCGCATTACCCGAGGCCTGGCAATTTATTAACTATTTGACGGCGGTGCAGATCTCCAGCCTGCCGCGCCTTTTTCTCAACAGCGTCATCGTGTCCACCGTTTCGACGTTTCTGGCGATGATCGTTACCTCGATGGCGGCATTTGCCTTTGCTAGGGAACGTTTCAGATTTCAGCAAGGATTGCTCAACCTGATCATCGCCGGCGTTCTCGTGCCGATAATCGCCCTTATGGCCCCGTACTTTCGTCTCACCAACGCCCTCGGCTTGTACGACAGTCTGTGGGCGCTGATTCTTACGTACTCGGCGATAAACATCCCGATCTCGACGTTCCTGATGTACGGATTTATGAAGACTATCCCCGCGGAACTCGAAGAGGCGGCGGTTATCGACGGGGCGAGCTTTTATCAGCGGTTCACAAAAGTCGTGTTTCCGCTCTCGCGGATCGGTTTGGTCACCGCCGGCACGTTCGTCTTTTTGTTCTCGTGGAATGAGTTTATCTACGCACTGCTTCTGACGTCGAGTGTCCGATCGCGAACTCTACAGCTCGGTATACGCTTTTTCACCAGCCAGTTTTTTACCGACTACACATCGATGTTTGCCGCTATTGTTCTCACGATTATTCCGAGCGTGGCGCTGTACATCTTTATGCACGATCGCATAATCAGCGGACTCACGAGCGGAGCGCTCAAGGGGTAAGGGTGTATACGCGGCCAATTGTTGCGACCGCGGAAGGATCGCCCGAGGTTCGGATCGTTGAGACCGATATCGACCTCTACTATCACATGGCGATCGAGATATACCGCGAGCTGGCGGTGCAAAAGCGGCTTGTTTGTATACTCCCCGTCGGTCCCGTCTTTTACCTGCGGCGCCTCGTATGGTTGATTCGGACGATGCCGATCGACTGTAACGAACTTTATCTCTTTTTTATGGACGAGTACCTCGACGCCGCCGATCATCTCATCGCGCCTGACGACCCCTTGTCGTTTCGCGGCTTCGTACGCCGCGAACTCGTAGAACCGCTGGCAGGGACCAGTGGGTTCCAAACGTCTCACGTTCATTTTCCCGATCCTGATGATCCGCGCGCCTATGACGACAGGATCTCTGAACTTGGCGGAACCGACCTCTGCCTCGCGGGAGTCGGGATCAACGGCCACCTCGCCTTCAACGAGCCGCCGCAGACCGATGACCCCCAGTGGCGGTCCAGTGGAACTCGGATCGTCAACTTGAGTCGGGAGACTATCGCCATAAACTCCAATACTGCGTTGGGTGGGGCCTGGGAAGTCATACCCGGCCGAGCGATCACGGTCGGAATTAAGCAGATACTTGAAAGCAGACGCCTGATGGTCTACCTCAATCGCCCATGGCAACGTGCGGTTGTACGCAAGATCCTCTATGGTCCGGTAACGGCAACCTTTCCCGCGTCGTATGCTCGCGATCATGATCAATCGGTTGTGACGATGACGCGGGCGGTCGCCGAGCCTCCGCAATTTGGCCTCCGCTAGGATCCAATCGGTGAACGCGCTTCGACCGACCGATTCTCATCTCCATATCGGTAGCCTTGAAAGAATGGACGATCTCCTTCGCTATGCCTCGGCTCTTAATTTAGGGATCTTGGGGCTTCTATCACTTCCGACCGTCGGTTCAGGTCCGGACGGCGATATTACCGTAAACTACAATCCGGAGATTCTCGCCGCCGCCGCCGTACTACGCCAGGTGATGCCCGACGTCGGCGTTTTTGGCTATGGATCGTTCGACAACCGTGCGCTCTGCGGTGTCGACGGCCTGGTGCCGCGGCAATGGGATCCGGAATCCCAGGTCAAGACGTTGTTTGCGGCGGGATTCGATGGGCTCAAACTATGGGAAGGAAAGCCGGGCGTTCAACAAGCGCTGAGAGTGACGCTCGACGACGCCCGATTTATCGCCGCCTTTGATCTTGCGGCCGAACTCGCAATGCCCGTCTTGGTTCACGTCGCCGATCCACGAATTTTCTGGACATCCGACAAGACGCCGTGGAGTTACGCAAAAACCGCCGTACCGTCGTTCGAGGAGTTGATCGCGCAGGCCGAGACAATTGCGATTCGATGTCCCGCGACACGATTTATCTTTCCGCATCTTTTGTTTCTCGCCGATAATCTGCCGCGTCTCGCGGCGCTTCTCGAACGCGCGCCAAATGTGCTCGTCGATCTTGCTCCTGGAAATTACCTATATCCCGAGCTCGGAGGCATTTGGGTAACACCTCAGGGTCGCAATGAGGATCGCGCGGCGGTCACCGCTGCTCGAGAGTTTTTTATACGTTATGCCGACCGAATCCTTGTCGGGAGTGACGCGTTTTTTTACTCCGCCGGCGACGCTGTGCTCCCGTCCGTCTCGTTACAGGAGAACCTCACGAGATACCTCCGCTTGTTTCAATTTCTCACGGGTTCGGATCTTCAGGCCAGTCCGTTTACCGTAGATAGCGACAGGCCGATCTTTCGCGGATTGGCGCTCCCGCCGCGAGTAGCTCAACCGATCCTCTCCGACAACGCGACTAACGTTCTCACCTCGACGCGTACGCTTAGTGCCGACGTCCGGAAAGAGTGCTCGGTTGACTATCTCAAACGCTGGGCCCCCGAAGAGAATCCATTGAGAGATGCCCGGCGCACCGCGGCAATACGGGTTATAGACGAAGGGCTTTTATGATCGCGGGACGGCGCCCCTAACTCAGTGAATCACCGGTGCAACGACGGCTTGTAATGAGATTGCTCTCGGACTATGCTAAAAGACAGATGAGTACCAACGACCTTCAACTGGTGACCTTTGAGCTCGGAACAGAGCTTTATGGCGTGGACATCATGCAGGTAAAGAGTATCGAGGAACCCACGGAGGTACGCGCGATCCCTAACTCGCCGGGGTACGTCGAAGGTTTGTTTAACCTTCGCGGTGAGATCATTCCGGTGATCAACCTCCATCGGCGATTTCATCTCCAGCGGTCCGCGGCCAGCGAGGAAGATGACCTTCTGAGAGGTTTTCTCATCATTCGCATCAACGATATGTACGTCGCGATTATCATCGATCGGGTATCCCGAGTCCTTACGATTGAGCGTGGCGAGGTACAGGAACCGCCACAGATGTTGTCGGGCATTGGTGCCGAATACATTGAGGGCGTCGTCCACCGGGACGAGGGCTATCTGATTATTCTCGATATCGATCGCCTCTTTAATCTGCGTGAGCTTGCCCAGTTAGAATCGATAGCACGTTGATACCGCTTTACCGTCCAACAATTCGCCGGGTCGACATGGATGCCGTGCTTACCCGTCTCGCCTCGGATTCGATCGGTCCGGGAGAGATCTCGCGTGAGTTTGCCCAGACGCTCGCTCGACGACTCAACCGGCGCAGCGGTGTCGCCGGACGGAGCGTAGCGTACGTGATGCGCGCGGCTCTCGCGTCGCTTGCACTCCACAAGGGTTCGCGAGTCGGCATTTCCGTTCTCGCACCGCCGGCCGTTTATACGGCGATCCACGCCGAGGGGCTGTCGGCCGTCCCGATAGATGTGCAGCGGCGCGTTCCGATCCTTCCGTCTCCGCTCGATCGCGACTATGAAGAACTCGAGATTGCGGCGCTTATCGTCGATATGCGCCTCGGCTATATCCCGGATCTCGAAAATTTTCGGCAACTTGGGATTCCGATTATCGAGGATATCTCAGAGGGGCTCGGCGGCAATATTGAGACGACAGCGGTCGGCAGTATCGGCGAACTTGTCGTCGTTGGATTGGAACCGGACGGTATCATCACGACCGGCGGCGGCGCGGTTCTGCTCACCAATAACACGCGACGCGTTTCCACACTCAACCGCTACGTTGACGCCCACACGGGACAACCGCCGCTTCCCGACATGAACGCGGCGTTGGGGTTAACACAACTTAAACAGCTCGATCGATTTCTCGAACGCCGACGGGAGCTTGCAATGCACTTTGTCCGTGCCTTGCAACGGGGTGCCCACGGTGTCGCGCTCCAGGGAGAGGAGGTTGACAACGTCTTTCCGGCGCTTCCGGTTTGGGTTGAAACCTCACCGCGAGAGGTAGAGAAATACGCGCGTTCACACGGCGTTGCGACGCTGCGCGCTTTTGCCGGTACCGAACTCTCGGTCAACGGTGAAAACGAAGACTTTGGGCATCGTTATCCTCATGGCAACGGATTTCTGTCGCAGACGCTTCTATTCCCGCTTTACCCCTCGCTTCGTAAGGCTGAGGTTGAGCAGATCGAACGAGTCCTGGCAACGCTCCCCTAGCTATCCGTCAAGCTTTACCGCTCTCGGTACCGTCATTATAGTGTAGAGCAGAACGATGACCGTACATTCGATCCTGATCATCGCTAACACCGGAAAACGCGGAGCTCGCGAGACCTCTCGGGAGATCGTCGACGCCTGTGCCGAACTCGGTATTACCGCTACGGAGTTTCACTACGAGGGCGTGGCTCATTCCCTTCCTGATCCGGATTCCTACGATCTCGCCATCACGCTCGGCGGGGACGGCACCGTCCTCTTTGCCAGTCGCGTCCTGGCGGGTGAGGGCGTTCCGATTCTCCCGGTAAACCTGGGCGAGTTTGGTTTTATCAGCGAAGTCGGGCGAGAGGAATGGAGGCACGCCCTCGCCGCCTATTTGGCGGGTGAAATCGGCGTCGGATCTCGCCTCGTTCTCGACGTTTGTGTGTCGCGCGAGGGCCAACGCTTATGCGAGTTTCGCGGTCTCAACGATGCCGTTGTTGCCGCCGGGGGTATCTCGCGGATGGTTCAGCTATCGGTTGATCTCAGCGATCAGACCCTTGGCGTTTATCGGGCCGACGGCGTCATTGTCGCGACGCCCACCGGTTCGACCGCATACTCGGCAGCGGCGGGCGGTCCGATACTCCATCCGGAAATGGATGCCATGATCATCAATCCGATTTGCCCGTTTACACTTTCGCACCGTCCGATCGTCCTCCCGCGGGACGAGCTTGTTCGTATTACGATCAGTAAAAAGCAACGGACCGATGTTGCGCTCACGGTCGACGGACAGAGTCTCACACGGCTTGAAGAGGGCGATTCTGTCGTGGTACGCGCGGCCGCAGAGAAGGCGCAGATCGTGCGCTCCGATCGACGCACGTTCTACGAAGTCCTCCGTTCAAAGCTCAATTGGTCCGGAGGACCCGCGTGATCGAACAACTATTTGTTCGGAACTTTATTCTGGTCGAGCAACTGGAGATCGATTTTGCCGACGGATTTAACGTTCTCAGCGGCGAGACCGGCGCGGGGAAGAGTATTCTCGTCGGTGCGCTTGGCGTCTTGTTTGGCGCAAAAGCGGGATCGGATTTGGTGCGTACCGGAAGTGACGAGGCGTTTGTCGCCGGGCGTTTTTATCTGTCGGGACGCGACGATGCCGCAGAATGGCTCGCCGCTCGCGAAATCAACCCCGAGGAGGGTGGGGTCCTCGTTCGTCGAACGATAAAGCGCAGCGGCCGCGGAACGATCTATATTCAGCAAACGCCCGTCACGCGTGCCGAGCTTGAAGAACTCGCCGGTATTCTTCTCGACCTTCACAGTCAGCACGAGCATCAATCGCTATTTGTCGAAGCCAACCACCGGAGACTGCTCGATCGGTTTGCCGGTATCGAAGATCGAGTCGAGTCGTTTTCTGCCGATTTTACCGCGTTGAGCGAGAAGCAGGCGACCTTGCGGGAGCTGCGTGAACGCGATTCTGAGCGCGACCACGAGATTGAGTTACTCGAACACGCGCTATCGGAGATCGAAGAGGCAGCAGTAGACAAAAACGAGCTTGAGGAGCTGGAAAGCGAACGCGAGCGGATCGTTCAGTTTGAAAAACTCGCCGAGCATGTCACGGCGGCCAACCAGTTGTTGGCCGATGATGACGCGGTGGTCGCTCTGCTCAAGCGGGTTAGGCTCGAGTTCTCGGCCGCCGCCCACATCGACGGCGAGCTTAATCCCGACGCCGAGCGGCTCGACAGTATCTATTTTGAGCTTGAGGATATCGCCCGCTCGCTCAGTGGTTATGAAGACCGGCTGCGATACGATCCCGTCCGACTTGAACAGATCGACGATCGGATCGCCCAAATCCGGACGCTCAATCGTAAGTACCTGAACGACGAGGAAACCTTGAGTTCTTACGCGGAACACGCGGCGCAGCGTCTTGTGCAGCTTAAAGGCAGTGAGGAACAGCGGGACGAGTTAACCGCGGAGATAAAACGTCTCGAGCAGGCGATCATCCAAGGATCCCGTGATCTTCATGAAGCGCGGACCGCCGCCGCCACCCAGATCGAACGGGCGATATCAGACACCCTCGGTGAGCTGGCGATGGGCCAGGCTGAGTTCCGCGTTCTTGTGCAAACGGGAAAGAACGATGCCGGTCGACCGGTGTTTAACCGCTACGGATCCGATCGAGTCCGATTTCTTATCTCGAGTAATCCCGGCGAGGATCCCCGAGCGCTCGTTCGGATTGCATCGGGTGGAGAAATGTCCCGCGTCATGCTCGCGATAAAAACCGTTCTCGCGGCGCAGGATCAACGTCGGACACTCGTTTTTGATGAGATTGACTCGGGTATCGGCGGTCAGGTGGCGCTCGCGCTCGCATCCCACCTCCGCGCGCTGGCCGATCAGACGCAAGTTATTTGCATAACACACCTTGCGACAATCGCCGTTCGCGCCGATAATCACATAGTTGTCGAGAAATGGGTTGCGGATAACCGGACACGTATTCGGTGCCGATCCGTAACGGGAGAGGAACGGACCGAGGAGATCGCGCGAATGCTGTCCGGAGACACGGAACAGACGACGAGTCTCGAACATGCTCGAGATCTTCTCGACCGATACCAGCTAAAAAAGACCTATGGGCAAGATAAGTAGCGAAGCCCGCCAACAGTATTACGAACGAATCAAAGAGTACAAACAAGTTGTCGAGGCGATCCAGCAGCGGGAGTCGAGCCTTCGAAAGGTAGTCCAGGCCGATCCGGGGCCCGCACCGTATAAACGGATCGCGATGGCCGAGGAACGGCTTAACCTCGCCTCCTATCTCCTCCTCCAGAACGACTTATCGGTAACGTTGCTCGGAGTAAAAAACGAAGCGTTTCTCAACGACGCGCGCAAGAGTTGCTACCAAGCCGTTATCTACCTCGAAGAAGTTGTGTCCTCGTACATTGACGCCGCCTATTCCGACTACTCAGACTACCTTGAGGAGATCGAGGGATTCGAAGACGACAAACGGTACACCCTCGTGCGCAAGCTTGGATTTGCCATTCAATCCGTCGAAGATGCGTTTGGCGCAAACTCAAAATGGCGCTGGTCCTTTGTCGAACTTGAGGGGCGTTTCGCGGCCGTCGCCAAAAACATCATCGATTTCAAGAACTTTGTTGCCGGCGACGATCCCCGCGTTGAAGGGTACTACGCCCGTCGCGCCCATCTCGATCTGGTCGTGGAACTGATGACCCGATCGGCGGATCGGTATCGCGAGAAGTACGAACTCTCAACTTTGCGACTCGACGATTTTAAGAAAGCGATAGAGTTCTTATCGGCGCTGCGGCGTATTTACATCGTCCTGGGTGACTCGGATATCGCCGAGCAGATCAAACGAAAAATGGACGTCTGGAAATCAAAGATGGAGACCGACGAGAAGCGTCAGAAAAACGGACGTCCGGTGAGCTAGACGTGGGTCGCGCGATACGATTTCTCGTTTTGTTTGTTCTGGTGGTTTCCAGTGCGGTCCTCATACCACGTGAGGCTGGACGAGAGCGATCACTACGCACTGCCTGGGTTACCGCCGTTCCGTCGTCCGCCATAAGCGGTACATCGAATCTGCAACCCGGCGATCTTATCCTCCCGCGCGGTCGGACGTGGATGACGATCGATCCTGAGACCGGCGAGATACGGGCGGCGGGGTTGCGCGCGGATCGATTTAGTGGGGACCTATCCGGATTTATCAATCAACCACGTACGTCGATTAGCTGGGCTCTCCAGGAGTGGGACGGAAACGTCATTAGATTTGTGGAGAATCGCGGCGTCCCGCAGATCTCTGGGGACCTATTTCTCCAGTTCGCCGACGACTATGTCTCAATTTCGTCAATCGAAGACGGCCGCCCTGTCGATCTCCCAACCGGCGTGCGCACGACGGCTCTCGCCAGCAGAACGATAGACGGCGTCGGTAGTTTTGTGGCCCGCGGTAGCGTTCGTGGTGAGATCGCGCTTTATCGATACGAGAGTGGTTCGCTGATCGAGGTTGGCGCCATAGACGCCGACCTGAAGGGTATCGGGCCGATTTATGCGCTTGCGATCGATACTCGTACGGATGATCAGGAGCGAACCCAGGCGGTGGTCGCTGCGATGGTCGGGCAGAATCCCCAGCAACTTCGTTTTTTTATCCCCGATAGCGATGGGCGGCTCCTCGAAGAACGACGGGTAAACGTTGCGGTGACGCGGGCGGTTCGCTCACCGGCGGATCTATCTCCCTTGGGAGCCGATAGTTACGCAGTCAGCCTACGCGACAACTGGGTCATTTGGGATGTCGATCGGAACGAGATGATTGACCTCGGCCTCGAGAGTTCGGATTTCATCGGCGGAGGCGCGACCGACGAGCACGCATTTCTACTTCTCGGCGGGGAGGCGCGGTGTTCGATCGTGTTTATCGATCGGCGTTCCAACCGGCGCCTTGTTTGGGACGGATTTGGCTGTGCGGCCGAAATCGCCGACGCTCGACGGGCGATCGTCCGCGTCGGACATACTCTCGTTTCACTGGAGTTTCGACTATGAGGCGCAGCTCCGCCGTTTTTGCGCTGGCGGTTTTACTTTTACCGGTCGCACAGCTTCCCGCGTGGCGATGGCCGGTTGACGGGGAGTTTCGCGTCTCCGCCACACAGGAGTTCGGCTATCGGTACAGGATCGCGGATCGCTCGGAGCTCCGACTTGTCGCACCCGGCGATTTGGTATTTGAGCAAGAATCGGATCGGGGTCTGTCCACTCTCCCACGCACAATGCCGGTGGAAGTCTATCGCCACGACAACGATATCTGGTCGATCATCCGCTTCGATGAGAACGGCGGAACGTTGGAGTATCAGCTTTACGATTCGCGACTCGATCGTTTTGTTAATCCACGAGTTCTCTTGCCGCTGGAACACGGCGGACCGTTTGAAGTTCTTCCCGATTTGCTATACCGCCAGGACGGTGTCGTACGCACCCAATCCGAGCTTCGCGTTGGAGTGGCGGAGATCGTTGCGCTTCGCGATGGGTGGAATCCCGCGACGATCCCGCTGGAGATCTCGGTATTTGCGGGCGGACGGGTCGTCTCACGGCACCGATTTGTCTACGCCGATGATCTGACGCCGCTTGTCGAGACCGACGGGACGCTTGTCCTCGCCCAACTCGACCTGGCGCCGGGCGCAAACGAGTACGAGATCCGAACGCTACGCTACGACCGAACGCCACGGACACGACGATTCGACCTGTTTATCGAGCCGCCCGCCGCAGATAGCGGGCCTTGACACGGGCCTAACCATTTTCCAACAATACGACAATGCGTCTGGAGATCATGGAATGATCCGCCGGCGATTGGAAGAGCTCTCGCCGGAGGCTCTCCTGATGGTGGCGTCCCGCAATGGCATCGACCTAGATCCCGATCTTAAACGTGACCAGCTCGTTGACGAGTTATTGGAAATAATCACGGAGAATCGGGAAGAGCAACGGCGTAATAACAGCTCGACGGTCCGAATGCAGCAAACAAAGTACGTAATTCTCCGAGACGACGAGTCTCCCGGCCCCGGTACGGCCGTTGAAGAAACAGACCTACCGAGCGGCTATGAGATCAACCGAATTGTACTTATGTTGCGCGACCCACGGTGGGCATATACCTATTGGGACTTGAGTAGCGCAAAACGAGCGGCGTATCGCTCTTCCTCACGTTTTGACGGCCTGTTTCTCCGCGTCCTTGAGCTCGAGGGCGACGAGGATCAGGAGCTGCGTATTCGCGAATCGTTTGAGATACCGGTTCAGCTCGCCGACTCGAGTTGGTATATATACCTGCCCCATCAGGCCGCGTCGTACCGTATACAGCTTGTTGCGCGTAACAACCATCGCCGAGAGCTCCTCGCCGTATCAAACCGGGTCTACGCGCCGATTTCTCGTATCCCCGCGCGGCCTGACGAGCTCGATCCCCAGAGTCTGGCGATATTCGAGCTGTGCGGCCTCGAATACCTAGAAGTCCCGCCGTTTGGAGACGGCTCCGATGGGTAGATCGATCCTCATCCTCCACTCGCATCTCCCGCTCGTTCGGCACCCCGAGCACGAGCGTTTTCTCGAGGAACGCTGGTTGTTTGAGGCGATGAGCGAGACCTATCTACCGCTCCTCCGGATGATGGATCGCCTCGATTCCGAGGGTGTTCCGTTTCCGATGGCGATTAGTTTCTCACCGACGTTGGCGTTTATGCTCCAGGATCCGTTTCTGATGGAGCGGTACATGAGCTATCTCGACCAGAACATCGTACTTGCCGAGCGTGAGATAGAGAGAACGAGCGGCGACTCGGTGTTTCGACCCCTTGCCGAGTACTATCATACCCGCTACAGCGGCGACAAACGCGACATCGAGGATCTGTACGAGGGCAATCTCGTCCGGAGCTTTGCATTTCACGCCCAGAAAGGTCATCTGGAACTGTTGGCATCGGCGGCGACACACGCGTTTCTCCCTAACTACCGTAACTACCCCGAGCTCGTTCGACTCCAGGTAGAACTTGGAATCGAGTCCCACGTCCGCGATTTTGGCACGGCGCCCCGTGGATTCTGGTTGCCGGAGTGCGGATACTACGAGGGCCTCGACGCCGTCCTTGAAAACGCCGGTGTGCGCTATTTTATCGGCGCTGCGCATGGCGTACTCTTTGGTAATCCCACGCCTGCCAACGGCACGTATCGGCCGTTGCAAACCCCAGCTGGAACCCACGTGTTTC
Organism: Alkalispirochaeta sp.; assembly: GCA_965601745.1. Lineage (GTDB taxonomy): Bacteria > Spirochaetota > Spirochaetia > DSM-27196 > Alkalispirochaetaceae. Next base: position 1,732,321 of record OZ271836.1, on the reverse strand, counting down.
CGCGGGATGTATACACGGCCGCGTGGGTTTGGTCGGCGGAGCACGGCTATCCGGCGCATCACGATTATCGCGATTTCTATCGTGATATCGGCTACGACCTGCCGCTGGACTACGTCCGCCCGTTTATCCATCAGGACGACATTCGTATCGATACCGGATTTAAGTACCACGCGATTACCGACAAAGGTGACGTAAAGGAACCGTACGACCTCGCCCGTGGAGCCGAGCGCGCCCGGGAGCACGCAGCCGACTACTTCTTTCGGCAACGAGAGCACACCCATCGCATCGATGAGGCGATCGGAGGGACGTCGGTTATTACGAGCCCGTTTGATACTGAACTCCTCGGTCACTGGTGGTTTGAGGGGCCGATCTGGCTCGAGGAACTTTACCGCATCGCCCATCGCGAAGCGCAAAACGACGCCAGCTACGCGATGACGACCCCCGGGGCATACCTCGAGGAATTTGGCAGCGCCGGGAGCGTCGAGCCGACGTTCTCGAGTTGGGGGAGTCGTGGATACGCGGAGGTGTGGCTCGACGGATCCAACGATTGGGTCTATCGCCACGTTCACAACGCGATCGAACGGATGGGCGAGCTTGTCGCGCGGTTTCCTGATGAAGACGGCCTCAAGCGGAGGGCACTGAACCAGGCGGCGCGCGAAGTTCTGTTGGCAATGGCGTCCGATTGGCCGTTTATCTTAAACGCGCAAACGGTTGTCCCGTACGCTCGACGGCGTATTAAAGAGCACCTTTCCAATTTTACCCGCGTCTACGATGAACTGTCGCAGCGGAGTATGGGCACCGGCTGGCTCACCGTCCTGGAAAAGAAACATCCCGTTTTTGCAGATCTCGATTATCGCCGGATGCGTCTGGCTTCGGTCGAATCACTTCGCGAATTGCTTCCGTAAACACTACTAATCAAACGTATAGTCTAAATATCCACTTCTCGATTATTTACACCTGAATTCTGTCTACAAACGTTGACAATCGCTACCTGTGCTCTATCATAACAATGAAGTGGGAAAAAGTGGTAGGTTGTAGGAAACTGTGGTGATAAAGGGATGATTACTGGGCAATATCACAACGCCTTGGACGACAAAGGGAGAATTCTTCTACCGAGTCGTTTGCGCGCTGAGGTTCCCGGTAATGCGTTGGTTATCACCTCGGGCATCGATCGATGTCTGTGGCTCTTTCCGCCCGAAGAGTGGAAGCAGCTTTCGGACAAGTTGATGGAAGCCGCCTCTCCTTTCTCTCGCAAAGCGAGGCTCTTGCAGCGTCGTATTATCGCCCCGGCACAGGAGGTCGAACTGGACAAGACCGGTCGTATTTTAATTCCGCCGAGTCTTAAAGAGACCGCCGGTCTGCAAAAAGACTGCGTTCTGCACGGAATTAAGAAGTACATCGAGATCTGGGATGTGGGAGAGTACAATCGGTATCTGGACGAGCACGAAGACGAGTTCCAGGAGGCGGCAGAGGAACTGGGAGGTTCCGTCTCCTTCTTTTAGCGGGTACACCCCGTGATCGAACATCCGCCGGTAATGCCGGGCGAGGTTGTGGACTTTTTTAGTCCGTTGCCAAAACCCGCCAGGATTTGTGACGCCACCGTCGGAGGAGGTGGGCATTCTGCCCGCCTTTTGGAACTCGATAGCAGCGTAATGCTCGTTGCGATCGACGCCGATAGTTCGATGCTCGATCGAGCGAGAGCGCGACTCTCGGCGTTTCCCGACTCTTTGCGCAGGATCTCGTACTTTCACGGCTGGTTCGAAGAGGTGTTACCGAGTCTCGGTGAGTTTGATCGAATTCTCATCGACCTCGGTATCTCGATGGTCCACCTCAAGGAGGCGGGCCGTGGGTTTTCGGTACGAGAGGACGGGCCGCTGGATATGCGGATCAATCGCGCGCCACAGAGTGAGAGTGCCGCGCAACTCATAGCGCGCATCGGTGAGAGAGAGCTTGCGGACATGATCTATACGTTCGGCGAGGAGCGCTACTCTCGACGAATCGCCCGCGCAATAGTTGAAGCACGACGAGAACAAACGATCGATCGAACGGCCCGGTTGGCCGATATCGTGCGCGGCGCGGTTCCCCCATCGTATCGACGCGGACGCAACCACCCCGCGACGCGCACCTTTCAGGCACTTCGTATCGGCGTGAACCGCGAGCTCGATCGCCTCGAGACGATCATTCCGATCGCGACAAAGGCGCTCAAACCAGGCGGTCGTCTGGCGATGATCAGCTTTCATTCGCTCGAAGACCGAATCGTTAAGCATCGGTTCCGCTCGATAGCCGGACAAAATCCGCCGATGGACAAAGAGGGAGCCGCTTTTCGTATTCTCACGCCAAAACCGGTCATCCCTGCGCCCGAGGAAGTGGAGCGTAACTCCGCGGCCCGAAGCGCGAAGCTCCGTGTTATCGAAAGGCTTGGAGGAGAGTAATGACGGGTCCGTTTGAAAAGTGGTTGCTGGTTTCCTTGATTGTCCTCGTGCCTCTGCTTTTTGTGATGAACGTTTGGCAATCCTACCAGTTTGCCCAGACGCAGCGAGCGGTCAGCGATGTTCAACGGGCCCACACTGCTGTTGTCGAGGAAAATAAACGACTTATCGTCGGAATTTCCGGATTGCGATCTCCGGCGCGGATTCGACTGCTTGCTCGAGAGGACCTCGGTCTCGTGCCCCTCGAATCGGCATCGCTACGGAGAATACAGACGGGAGATGTTGGTGAGCGCCAGTAAAACGATCGGCACGCTCGCGGATGTCTCGGCAGCGGTATCCGGTGTTCTCGCTGCGTCCGACTCGGCGACTATCGAGTTTTCGGCCGTGGAGATCGATTCGCGACGGTGCAACGGCGGTGAGCTGTTTTTTGCGCTTATCGGCGAGAATACCGACGGCCACAAGTTCGTTGTTCAGGCCGCGTCGTCCGGCGCGGTCGCGACGGTCGTTTCTCGCGAGATCGACGGCTGTCCGATACCGCAGATCGTGGTTTCGAATACCCTTGCCGCGTTACACGACCTGGCGGCGTGGTACGCGTCCCACCATCTTGCAAACGTTGTCCGTATCGGCGTAACCGGGAGCAACGGCAAGACCACAACCAAGGAGTTAATAGCTGCGGCGATTCGATCTTCGACTTCGTGTTTTGCATCGGAAGGAAACTTGAACTCCGAGACCGGATTACCGCTTTCGGTGTTTGCGACGCCGCCGGAGGTGCCGTACGCCGTCTACGAGATGGCGATGAGTGCGCCCGGCGAGATGGCCGCCTTAGCGGCGATTGTACGACCGTCCGTCGCGTGCATCACCAACATCGGGACCGCCCATATCGAGTTTCTCGGCAGTAAACACGCGATCGCTGAGGAAAAAAAGGCGATCGCATCCTGTTTTACCGGTACCGAGACGCTGTTTGTTCCCGAGGATGATGAGTACCACGATTTACTCGCCGAAGGAATCAACGGTGTCGTTCGCGACCACGGCCCGCGCGCACAGGGGATCGCGGTTGATGTCTCGCGCGAGCGCCAGGCGGTGTGGCTGGGTACCGATCTTGAGACGATGTGGCGCGTTCCGCTTCCCGGCTACCATAACGCCCGCAACGCGATCCTCGCGATTGCGATCGCGCGCCATCTTCATTTGCTCGACAAGCGCGTATTTCCTGCTCTCGAAACGGTCGCCATACCGACCGGCAGAAGCGAGCTGTTCTACGACACTCGTTCGAACTTCATTCTGAACGACAGCTACAACGCCAACCCAGAGTCGATGGTCGCGATGATTCAGACCGCGCAGCGTATCTGCCAGGAAAGCCAAACAAAACTCGTCCTCGTCCTCGGCGATATGCTGGAGCTCGGCGACTACGCCGAAGAGGGGCACCGACGCGCGCTCTCGGCGGCGTACGAAGCCGAGCCGGATCTTCTCGTGCTCGTTGGCGATACGTTCTCGGCAACGTACCGAGACCATTTTGCGGCTCTCTACGCAGGCTTTCCCGTTGAGCGTGTCCCCAATGCCAAAACGGCGCGCGATCGACTGGCGTCCGCGGTGCTGGAAACGAGTGTAATCGCGCTTAAGGCGAGTCGCAGTATCGGTCTGGAGACCGTACTGACCATTTTTGAGCGTTCGAATGGTCCAGCCGATACCGGGGAGGTAGCTCGCGGTGCTTGAGCAATTACTATTCCCTCTGACCAGAGTATTTACGCCGTTTAACGTTTTTCAGTACATAACTTTTCGCGGCGCGTACGCAGCGATTACCTCTCTGCTTATCGCCTTTCTCCTTGGTCCATGGACGATTCGGATGTTGACGCGTCTGAGATTTGGCGAGGAGATTCGATCGGACGGCCCCGATAGTCACCAGGTTAAGTCGGGTACGCCGACGATGGGCGGCGTGCTCATCATTGCGTCGATCGTTGTCTCGGTCATCCTGTGGATGGACATCACGCTTATCTATACCTGGATAGCGATGATCGCCGTCGTCGGGTTCGGAAGCATCGGATTTGTCGACGACCTGCGCAAGATCCGACGACACGACAAAGGCGGCATCTCGGGCTGGTACAAGATCTTTGGACAAATCACGATCGGCGGTGTCGTTGCCTTTTTGCTGTATCGCTACGGTACGGAACACGCCACCCGCCTGTACATTCCTTTTCTTAAGAACTCGGTGGCGGACTTTGGCATCTGGTACATCCCGTTCGCTATCGTGTTGCTCGTCGGAACCTCCAACGCCGTCAACCTCACCGACGGTTTGGACGGTTTGGCAACGGGACTCGTTCTCATGGTTGGATTGACCTTTGGAGTTATTTCCTACGTCACCGGGCGCGTTGACTACGCCGAATACTTGCAGATTCCGTACATACCCGGCGCCGGTGAGCTTGCGGTATTAAGTCTCGCGGTCGTCGGTGCATGCGTTGGGTTCCTCTGGTTTAACTCGCATCCCGCTGAGATCATGATGGGCGACACCGGGTCTCTCGCTCTTGGTGGCGTGGTCGGGGTTCTGGCGCTCGCGACAAAAAAAGAGGTCCTCCTCGTCGTAATCGGGGGCGTGTTTGTCCTTGAGGCGTTATCGGTAATTATTCAAGTGCTGTCTTTCAAGGCTCGCGGCAAGCGGGTTTTTCGAATGGCGCCGATTCACCACCACTTTGAGTTGCTTGGGTGGCCAGAGAGCAAGGTCGTGCTACGGCTTTGGATACTTGGCGGGCTCTTTGCCATATTGAGCCTTTCTACCTTGAAGATACGATGATGAGTAGCGCAATTCTCACCGAGCGAATCGACGCGCCGATACGCCGAATCGATCCCGTCATGGCGGCACTCCTCTTTGTCATGGTGGTAATCGGTCTCGGCGTGCTGTGGACCGCCTCGTGGTTTCGCGCGGAACAGCTTTACGGCGAACCCTTGCGGTTCTTTATGCGTCAAGGGCTCTGGGTGGTCGTCGGATTGGCCGCGATGATGATCGCAATGTTTACCCCGCTGTCTTTTGTCCGTCGACTTCTCCCGTTGCTCATGCTCGCGGCGATTCTTCTGATGGTGCTCACGTTTATTCCGGGCGTAAGTGCTCGGTATATGGGTGCGCGGCGATGGATCGTGCTTTTTAACGTTTCCTTCCAACCATCCGAACTCGCCAAACTCGTTCTGATCCTGTATCTGGCCCATATCTTTGCCCGCCGCGAAGGCAACTTCAACGATCCGATTCACACTCTGGTCCCGCCGGCGATCGTTGCGATTCTCTTTGCGGGTATCGTGCTGCTGCAGAACGATTTCTCGACCGCGATTTTTATCGTCGCCCTGACCCTGATTCTCTTTTTTGTGGCCGGCGTTCCGATATCGTGGTTTATCCGCATGTTTGTAGTCCTTCTACCGCCAACGGCACTGATTCTGTTCTCCCGCGAGCACCGGGTTTTGCGGATAATCGCCTATCTTCGTCCCGAAGCCGATCCAGCCGGGAGCGGGTTCCAGGTACTCGCCGCCCGCCGGGCACTAGAGGGCGGCGGTTTCTGGGGAACGGGCGTGGGTCGTGGCGTACGCAAGCTCGGCGGATTGCCCGAAGCGCAATCGGACTTTCTCTTTGCGGTTCTCGGAGAAGAACTCGGCTTCCTCGGCGTAGTGCTCGTACTAGGTCTGTTTCTCGCTTTTACCCTACGCGGCATCTACCTTGCCGGACGCACAAAAGACTGGTTTAAATCGTTGCTTATCTTTGGCGTGACGATAAGCATCGCGTTGCAAGCGTTTCTTAACATCGCGGTTGTAGCCGGCGCGGTACCGGCGACCGGAGTTCCTCTCCCGTTTTTCTCCTCCGGTGGATCGTCGTTGGTGATCACCTTTGTCATGGTGGGATTACTCTTAAATGCAGCATCGCCGGAGGCCGGTCGTGTCTGAGGCGATTCTCGGCCGCGGAAAGCGTCGCCGTCATGGCCAGCCACTGCGTTTTGTAATGTGGTGTGCCGCTGCCGCCGGAACTGGAACGCTCATTTACGCACTTGTTTCCACGCTTATCCTGCCGTCCCTCCGAATCGATCGAATCGTGGTGCAAGCGGATTTTGAAATAGATCGGGCCGCACTCCTCGAGATTGCCGGGCTCGACGGCAGTCGTCAGTTTTACTCGATCGACCCCGCCGCGATAGAGACTCGATTGGAACGTATCCCGCAGGTCCGTGACGCGATCGTCGAGAAGTCATTTCCCAACACGATTCAAATCGTGATGGAGCGTCGGCGCCCGCTTCTCATCGCGCTCGTCCCGAGCGGCGAAGGCACGGTCCCGGCGGTCATCGATCGGGACGGTGTGATATACAGTCGCGGCTCGACCGTGGATACCACCGATCTGCCGGTTATTTCCGGCGTCACGTTCTCCGGTAACGTTATCGGTAGCCGATTACCCGATCCGGTCGTCGACGTCGTTGCCGCGCTCTACCGGATACGCGTCGAGGATCCGGGCTTGTACAGCGCGCTTTCCGAAGTTCGGATCGACCCCCGCAACTCCGGTGCGCTCGACGTGGTGGTCTACATGACGTCGTTTCGGATTCCAATACGCATGGCGCCCGAGTTGACCGCAGAGACGATCGCTTACGCGCTGTTGATACTCGACGTTCTCACAGCCGAAGGAGCGGACGGCTCGGTAGCCGAGCTCGATTTTCGCAGCGGCGAGATCGTCTATCGCCTGAAGGAGGAAGAGAGTGCCCGCTGAAGAAATGATCGTGGGACTCGATATCGGTACGAGCAAGGTCGCCGTGGCGATCGCCGAGTACGACGAAGACGGGAACCTCGAGATTATCGGTATCGCGAGCACGCCGTCGTCCGGCCTGCGACGCGGCGTCGTGATCAACATTGAAGCGACCCTGCGGAGCGTCGTCGAGGCGATTGAAGCCGCGGAGCAGATGGCCGGCCGCGAGGTAAAGCGTGTTGTGAGTGGAATTGCCGGAAGCCACGTTGAGGGCCTCAACTCTCGCGGCGTTGTTGCGGTCACCGGACGAGGTCGCGAGATCACCGGCGAAGACGTGGACCGTGTTGTCGAGGCTGCAAAAGCGGTGTCGATCCCGATGGACCGCGAAATCCTGCACGTGATTCCGCGTGAGTTTGTTATCGACGATCAGGGTGGAATTCGGAACCCACTGGACATGATCGGCGTTCGTCTCGAGGTCGAAGTGCACCTGATCACCGGTTCCGTGACTGCGGCCCAGAACCTGGTGAAGTGCGTCAATCGCGCTGGTTTTGAGATCGAGCAGATCGTCTTTAGTTCAATCGCCGCGGCAGAGGCGATTCTGAGCCAGGACGAGAAAGATCTCGGCGTCGTTGTGATCGATATCGGTGGGGGTACAACCAACGCCCTGGTTTACCTCGAGGGCGCTCCGTTCCACAGCTTTGTGCTGCCGGTCGGTGGAAGTCAGGTCACCGGTGATCTCTCGATCATGTTAAAGACGTCGACCGAGTCAGCCGAGCAGATCAAGCGCGTCCATGGATGTGCCTACGAGCCGCTCGCGGAAGACGGCGAACCGATTATCGTGCCCGGTGTTGGCGGACGAGCGCCAATTCAATGCACCGAGCGACAGATCAGTCAGATCGTTCAACCGCGGATGGAGGAGATTTTTGGAATGGTCCGCGAGAAGCTCCTGAAGCAAAAACTCCTCGACCGCATCGCCGGTGGTCTCGTGCTGACCGGTGGAGGAGCGCTTCTGCCGGGAGTCGTCGAGCTTGGTCAAGACATGTTTAATCTCGGCGGACGTATCGGCCAACCCGGTCGCCACGGTGGCCTGGTGGACAAGTACCAGAGCCCGGAATTTGCGACGGCCGTTGGCTTGGTTTTGGCAAAACACCGGACCCTGAACGAGAACGATGGTGTTCAGGGTGAGCGACGAAGCGGTGCAATGCGAGGTTTTCGGAGATGGATGAAACACTTTTTCGAGTAGCAAACTAAACACGATATGCACAAGGGAGGGGAGTGCATGAATTTTCAAGTATATGAAGATGATCTGTCGATTGCGTCGTCGGGAACCAGCCCGACCGTAATCAAGGTAATCGGCGTCGGCGGCGGGGGCAGCAACGCGGTAAACCGGATGATTCAGACCGGGCTTACGAACGTCGAGTTTGTTGCCGTCAATACCGATCTGCAGGCGCTACAGAGTTCTCAGGCCGAGCTTCGCATCCCGCTCGGCTCAAAGATCACGGGCGGTCTCGGTGCCGGAGGCAAACCCGAGGTCGGCGAACAGGCGGCGATCGAAGACAAGGACCAGATTCGCTCGATTATCGAGGGCGCCGATATGGTGTTTGTTACCGCCGGTATGGGCGGCGGAACGGGAACGGGCGCGGCGCCGGTGATTGCCGAGGTTTCTCGGAGCCTCGGCATTCTCACGGTCGCGGTGGTGACCAAACCGTTTACTTTTGAGGGGCGCCGGAAAGGCGAGCTCGCCGAACAGGGTATCGTCAAGCTCCGATCTTCGGTCGACACCTTGATCACCATTCCCAATCAGCACCTCTTGAAAATCGTACCCAAAGACACGCCGATCAACGACGCATTTCTCGTTGCCGACGACGTGCTCCGGCAGGGCGTGCAAGGAATCAGTGACCTGATCACCAAAGACGGGATGATTAACATCGATTTTGCAGATGTTCGCACCATCATGTCGGGTCAGGGTGATGCTCTGATGGGTATCGGGATCGGTGATGGTGATAATCGCGCGGTCGACGCGGCGACCAACGCAATTAACAACCCGCTCTTGGAAGACGCCCACATTGAGGGCGCCAACAAGATTCTCGTCAACGTTACCGGTGGTAGTGATTTTACCCTCGCCGAATACGAGGAGATCATGAAGATTATCACCGCGAACGCCGACGAGGAGGTGCTGGTTATCGCCGGAACTTCGGTCGATCAACGGCTCGACGGACGTATTCGCGTCACCGTCATCGCCACCGGCTTTGCCGTCGACGAGAGCGTCTCCGATCGTCTCGCGCGGGAGAGTGACGACCGAACACCGGGGCGTGAAAAACAGGAGTACATCCCGCTCGACGTCTGGAACACGTTGACAAAACCGGCGGTTCGACAGGACGACCTGTTTTCGGAGATAGACGACGATCCTCGCGAGCTTGGGGTTCCCGCAGTACTCCGCCGCCGACGTTCGTTTGGAAACCGATAGGGGCGACCAGACGTGAACAACGGCGGTTCGATTCTGGAGCGATTCCGTGACTACCTCGCCGTAGAACTGCGCCTCTCGGCGCAGACGGTCGACACCTACATGCGCGCGTGTGGAGCTGCGCATTCGTGGGCGGTCGAACGGGGTCTGGATTTGCACGCGCTGAACACCGTGCAGTTGATTGACTACCTCGTTGATCGGCAGAACGCCCAGGAGCCCCTCGATCAGCGGACGGTGGCGAAAGGTCTCTCGGCGCTCCGTTCCTTCTATCAGTTTTGTGTACTCGAAGGCGTACGTCAGGATAATCCGGCGGGTCGAATATCGACACCGCGCGGTGAGCACCGCCTCCCGGGAGTCCTGTCGGTGGAGGAGGTCGAGCGCCTACTCAACGGAATCGACCTCGCAACGTCCGCAGGATTGCGTGATCGTGCTCTGTTTGAGCTGATATACTCCTGCGGCCTGCGCATTTCCGAGGCCGTCGCGCTTGAACTCAGCAACCTCTACCTCGACGAGGGACTCGTTCTTGTGTCCGGCAAAGGGGATAAAGAGCGCCTGGTTCCGCTCGGCGACGAAGCCGGGCACTGGATCGCACGGTACCTCGAGGAAGCCCGGCCGGCCCTTTCCCGGCGACTGGGCGAGCAGGCGTTGTTTCTTAACCGTCGGGGTAACAGGCTCTCGAGAAAGGGCATGTGGAAACGCTTCCACGAGCTGACCCAACTAGTCGGGGTCGACGCCAAAGTTCACACGTTGCGTCACAGCTTTGCCACCCACCTCCTTGAGGGCGGAGCTGATCTGCGATCCGTCCAGGAGCTCCTCGGTCATGCCGATATCGGTACGACTCAGATCTATACCCACATCGATACCAACGATCTCCAGGAGTACCACGCCCGCTACCATCCTCGCGCCGGTAATCCGTCGGCTAACGACAAGCAAACTGTCGGCGGAGGATCGTCGTGAGAGACAAGCGGATCGAACGCTATCGCCGAGCGTTCCCGGCTATTCTGGTGCTAATCTTCCTCGCAGCGTGTACGCAAGAGGAGGAAGACGACGCCGCCGCGAGTTTTATCCTTCTCACCGAGGGTTCGGGGGCTCCGTTAGATAACTCGGATGAGCGCATCGCCGAGATTCAGTCGGAAATTGCCGCGTATCGCGAGTCGGTTGCCGAGCAAATTCGTCTATGGGACGGCATTGCCCGGTATGAAAAACTCCTGGCCCACGAGATGCTCGAGCGCGGTCAATACGGTCCGGCGCTCGAAGCGCTGAGTCGAGCGATTGAGATTCAGGGCGACAACTCCGTTCTCTACTACCTTGCGGCTGTTGCGACCGCACGAAGTGCTGCCGCCGGGCAGCTCGTCGGAGATGAAGAAGAACGCCTGCGCCGTGCCGAGCGTCTTTACCGTGAGGCGATACGCCTCGATCCCAACTACCGCGAGGCTCTCTACGGGCTCGGCGTGCTGTTGGCGTTCGAACTCGACGAACCCGAACGAGCTCTCGACCCGATTCGACACCTTGCCCAGATCGAAACGGGCGATCCGGCCGTTCGGTTCCTGTTTGCCAACGTTCTCGTACGCAACGGCGCGTACGAGGAAGCCATTAATGTCTACGACGACCTCTCGCGCTCCGCTCCTTCTCCCGGGCAGCGCGACCAGGCCGCCGAAAACCGTGACACGTTACGGTCGCGGGCGGGAGGGATTCGATGAACGGACAGACAAAAGCAACCGATCTGGTGGCCGCCGCGTATGCGGCGCGTCGCCCCGACGACGAGGCCCTTTTATTGACCGCCAATACGCCTTCTTTGCGAGCGCGCGAGCGGATTCGCCTCTTGTCGATCGTTCCGTCCTATCAAGAGCTCCTCGCCCTCGATCAAAGTGACGTCGAGCAAGTCATTGGGCGGCAGCTCGATTCGGGTCGGTGGGTCCCGACGCAGCGCCGGCGCGACGTCGAGCGAGGCCTTCGTTGGCTCGACCGGCGATCGCGGTCGATGGTGTGGCTTACCGATCCCGAATACCCGGAACTCCTTCGCGAGATATTTGATCCGCCGGCGACGTTGTTTGTGCGCGGATCGGGCGCTGCACTCGATCGTCTGGCCGTAGCCGTCGTTGGTACTCGTCGGCCGGACGCCGAGGGGATCGAGGCGGGAGCGCAAAGCGGCGCCAAGCTCGCCGGCGCCGGTTGCGCTGTTACGAGCGGACTCGCTTATGGGATCGACGCCGCGGCTCATCGCGGGACGGTTGCGGTCAACGGATGCGCGGTCGCCGTCCTCGCGTCGGGGATCGACGCCGTATACCCGATCGGTAACCGCGGTCTGGCTACCGCGATCCTCGAATCGGGCGGGGTTCTCGTGAGCGAGTATGCTCCGGGGACCGCGGCGCAGAAATACCACTTCCCGGCGCGAAATCGCATTATCGTCGGCTTGAGCGCGGCGGCACTCATCGTACAAGCTCCGGAGACATCGGGAGCGCTGATCACCGCCGAGTTTGCCCTTAACGAAAACCGCGATCTCTTTATTCACGAGACCGGGCGCGACTGGGCGGGAACCAGGCGCCTCGTCGCCGACGGCGCGCCGCTTATCGACGACGCGGCCACGATCCCGGCGATACTCGGAATGCGGACGCCGAGCGCGACCGTATCGTCAGAACCCGACGAGCGGACCGTCGCGCGGCAGTGGGCAGAATCCGAACAGCAGAAACTGGCGATGTTTGGCGCGGTGTACGCGGAAGTCGATGATCGTATGATGCGCTACACCCTTGCTTCGATCCACCGGGAGGACAAACGGTGAGCGTGACCCTTCAGGATTCGGTTCAGCGTTATCTCGACTACCTCGAGCGCGTACGCATTTTGAGCAACGCCACGGTGCTGGCGTACGGAAACGACTTGCGAAGTCTCATGTCATTTTGTGGCGGCGATACCGCGATCGGTGCGATCGACATCGCCGACGTTCGGGCGTGGGTAAGATCGATGAGCGAGGCCGGCCTCTCCGCCGGAACGATAAATCGGAGGTTGTCGGCCGTAAAAGGCTTCTTCTCCTTCCTTGAGGAAAACGATATCGTCCGCGGTAATCCTGCGGAATCGGTTCGTAGCGTCCGACGCTCAAAGCGTCTCCCGAGTACTCTATTTGAGCGCGAGATGGAAACCTTCCTGTCCTTTCCGGTCGAGGAATTTGCTGACTATCGCGACAAAGCGCTCCTTGAGATTCTCTATTCGTCGGGCGCTCGCATCGCCGAGCTCGTCAACGCGGACATCGACGATGTTATGTTCAAAAAACGCGCGTTACTTGTCCACGGGAAGGGCGGAAAAGACAGATTTGTCTTTATCGGCGAGCGCGCGTTTACTGCACTGCGAGATTACGTTAGCCGTCGCAGTGCTCGGCTGCGCGACCTCGGCCATCACGACGTCAAAGCGCTCTTTCTCAACCTTCGAGGTCGACGCCTGAGTGCTCGCGGCGCCGCCGGTATCGTCGCCAAACGTCTCGAACGATCCGGTCTTACAAAGTACATCAGTCCCCACGGTTTTCGGCACTCATTCGCCACGCACCTGCTCAACGCCGGGGCGGACATTCGAATTGTTCAGGAGATGCTCGGACACGCCCGACTTTCCACCACGCAGGTGTACACGCACGTCGGCGTCGATCGCTTACGCAAAGTCTATCGAGACGCCCACCCGCACGCATCAACGATAAAAGGGAGCGACACATGAGCGTATACGAACGTATCCGCAGTACGACGATCGTCGCCGTCAAGCGAGAAAACCGCGTTGCCATGGCCGGAGACGGGCAGGTCTCGATGGGAAACACCGTTGTTAAGGGCAACGCTCGCAAGGTTCGTACAATATACGACGGCAGAATCGCGGTCGGATTTGCCGGAGCGACCGCAGATGCGTTTACGCTCTTTGAGCTTTTTGAGGCAAAGATCAAGGAGTACTCGGGCGATCTGATGCGCAGTGCCGTCGAGCTCGCCAAGGAATGGCGTACCGACCGGATGCTCCGCCGCCTCGAGGCGATGCTTCTCGTCGCCGACAAGGACCGTATCCTTCTCGTCTCCGGCACGGGAGACGTGTTGGAACCCGAACACGGCGTAACGGCGATCGGATCGGGAGGCAACTACGCGCTCGCCGCGGCGCGAGCGCTCTTGTCCGAGACCGATCTCTCGGCGCGTGAAATTGCCGAGCGGTCTCTCGCAATCGCCGGCGAGATCTGCGTTTTTACAAACCAGGAGATCGCTGTGGAGGAACTCGGATGAAGCTAGAAGACCTGACGCCGGCCGAAATCGTCGCGGAACTCGACCGATACATTGTCGGCCAGGAGAAGGCCAAAAAAGCGGTGGCTATCGCGCTACGCAACCGGATACGACGCCAAAAGCTCAGCGCGGAACTACAGGATGAGATTGCGCCAAAGAATATCATCATGATCGGTCCTACCGGGGTCGGCAAAACCGAAATTGCCCGCCGGCTCGCCAAGCTCACCGGCGCTCCGTTTGTCAAAGTGGAGGCGACAAAGTACACCGAAGTGGGCTACGTCGGGCGCGACGTCGAATCGATGGTTCGCGACCTTATGTCGGTGGCGATTTCGCTCGTCAAAGAGGAACTCCGCGCGGAGGTTCGCGAGAAAGCACAACAAAGGACGGAGGACGCCCTTCTCGACGCCCTGCTTCCAAGCGGTCGAAGCGAGGAAGACGAGGACGAAACGACGCGCGCGACGGGAGAGGGCGTCTCGGCCCATACGCGCGAGCGATTTCGAGAAATGCTCCGCGACGGATCGCTCGACGACCGCGAGATCGAGGTGGCCAACAATCGACCATCGATGCCGGCGATCGAGATCTTCTCGGGTAACAACGTAGAGGAACTCGACCTCAACCTCGGCAATCTCGGAAATCTATTTGGCAATAAAAGAAAGAAGCGACGAATGTCGGTGCGACAGGCTCGTGAGCACATCCTCGAGGAGGAAACCGAGCGCCTGGTAGATACCGAGAAAGCTTCCGAACTCGCCCGGCGACGAATTGAGAACGCAGGTATCATCTTTATCGATGAGATCGACAAGATCGCAACCAGGGAAGGCCGAACGTCGGGCGACGTGAGTCGAGAAGGCGTCCAGCGCGATATTCTCCCGATCGTCGAAGGATCACAGGTCAATACCAAGTTCGGTATGGTAGACACCTCGCACATTCTGTTTATCGCCGCCGGGGCGTTTCATATGAGCAAGCCGAGTGATCTAATTCCGGAGCTCCAGGGCCGGTTTCCACTTCGCGTCGAGCTGGAAGCATTGGGCGAGGACGATTTTGTTCGCATCCTGACCCAACCGCAAAACGCGCTGATTCGTCAGTACACCGAGTTGCTCGCCACCGAGGGAGTTACGCTCGAGTTTAACGAAGAGGCGATCGCCGAAATCTCACACGTCGCCGCCGAAGTAAACAGCCGAACCGAGAACATCGGCGCGCGTCGCCTGCACACCGTGATGGAGTTGTTGCTCGAAGAAGTCTCCTTTAATGCACCGGATCTATCCGGACAAACGATCCCGATCACCCGCGAGTACGTCCGCGACCGGCTTGTTGACGTCGTCGAGGATCAGGACCTGTCGAGGTACATACTGTGATCGGTAAAGGGTCGGTTGTTGGCGGTCGAAGATGGTAATAAGGGAGTTTAGCGATGTTTGATGGAACCGGATTCGGACGCCAACTCGATATTCTACAGCGTACGATGGACGTGAGCTTGTTGCGCCAAAGCGTAATCGCGAACAACATCGCCAACGCCAACACGCCCAACTTTAAGCGGACCGAAGTCAACTTCGAATCGCGTCTGGCGCGCGCCTTGGCGAGTGAGGAACGACGTCCGCGTTTTCGTGAGGCGCGAACCGATGACGCCCATATCTCGTTTAATGAGACGATCTCATATCAGAACGTCCGGCCGCGACGGGTCCTGGATTTTATGACGACCGCCAAGAACAACGGCAACAACGTCGATATCGAGGTGGAGTCGATGAACCTTCTGAACAACCAGCTGGCGTACCAGATGATGGTTCGCTCGGTGAGTGATTCGTTTGCACGAATCAATCTCGTACTCAGGTAGAGAGAGGCGATATGGGAATGTTTTCGAGTATCAACATTGCAGCGACCGGCTTGACGGCCCAGCGTCTTCGACAGGACGTGATCGCCGACAATATCGCCAACGCCAATACGACGAGAACCACCGAGGGTGGTCCGTTCCGCCGTAGCAGAGTCGTGCTCCGACCGCAGGCAGAAGGCCCGTACTGGCGCAGTCCGTTTCTACCGCGCCCCCTGGATAACGGTGTCGGACAGGGCGTAAGGGTCACCTCGGTCGAAAAGGATCTCGATGAGGAGTTGCGACTCGTCTACGACCCGACGCATCCGGACGCGATCAGAAGCGGTCCGCGGGCGGGTTACGTCGAGTATCCAAACGTGAGCGTCGTGAGTGAAATGGTTGATCTGATCGACGCGTCGCGCGCCTACGAGGCAAACGTTGCGGTGGTCAACGGAGCGCGCACGATGTTTCAACGCGCCCTTGAGATCGGGCGATAGGGAGGGGAGCGATGACTTTATTTGAGCCGTCCCAGGTACAGGGCCAGCGGATGATGTTGCGTCGAACGGACGAAGCCCACCTCGCGGGTCGATTCGAGCCGATTCCACCTGCGCAGGAGCAAAGTGAGTTTCGCGACGTTCTCATCGGCAGTCTGGAAGAGGTTAACGGGTTCGAGCGTACTCACGAGCAGTTGTCCGTCCAGGCAGTTGTCAATCCGGAAAGCGTCGAGGCGCACGATCTCACGATCGCCGCCGCGAGGGCCAATGCGGCATTAGGAATAACACGAAACGTGGTCGACCGCGTCATACAGGCGTACCGCGATATAACAAACCTGCGCTAATCGCGCCCTGGGCACCGATCGGCAGCGGTGCGGCGTGATAGGCGATGAGTTTGGACCGGGAGGGAAAGATGAACGAATGGATACAACGCCTCGTTGAGCGGATTCGCACACTGTGGGCGCAATGGAAGCTCCCCCAGAAGCTGATTTTCTTCGGTATCGTTGCCGTCGCCGTGATCGGCGTCGTTATGCTCGCGGCGTTTAACGCCTCGCCCAGTCAGGTTCCGCTCCTCACGCAGCCGATTATGGACGCCCAACGACTTGCTGAGATCTCGGCTCGACTCGACCAGGAGAACGTCAGTTATTCGGTCGGCGCCGACAATCGCATCCTGATGGAGGATGAGCGCGACGCCCAGCGTATGCGGGCGATTCTCGCGCGGGAGAACTTGATTCCCGCCGATACCGATCCCTGGGAGCTCTTTGATATCGATCGGTGGACGATCACAGATTTTGAACGCAACGTGAATCTCCAGAGAAGTATTATGCGCCAGCTGGAACAGCACATAACGGCGCTCGACGATATCGACGGGGCGAGCGTCACGATCGTGATCCCCGAGGATGAACTCTTTGTCGAGGATCAAAATCCCGTGACTGCGTCCGTCATTATCACCCCAAAACCCGGAAGTGATATTCGCGAGAATCGCTCCAAGATCGAGGGTATCGAGAGTCTGATCCAGTTTGCCGTTGAGGGGTTACAACCGGAGTTTATAACGATTACCGATCCTACCGGGGTTACGCTCAACGACTTTGAAAACCTCCAGGAGTTTGACCGGCTTGAGCTGACACGGCGCGAACTCCAGATCGTCCGCGACCAAGAGGAGCAGTATCGCCAGGCGATTCTCCGCGCTCTCGGAGAGATATACGGTCGCGGCCGTGTCGAGGTTGTCCGTATCAACGTTGACATGGACATGGGACTCCGGACGGAGGAAACACAAGAGTTCTTCCCAATCACGACGGTGGAGGACAATCCGCGAACGCCGTTCGACGAGACCGAGTTTGTTCTCTCGATTCCGCGCTCAACGGAGTCGATCGACGAAAACTACGAGGGTACCGGCTTTAATCCCGAAGGACCCCCGGGAGTGGAAGGTCAGACCCCGCCGGCCTACCAGGACCTCGAAGGACTCGTCGGACGCTGGAGTAACGACGAGGAACGGATCAACAACGAGATCAACACGCGGCGCATCTTTGAAGAGAAGAGCCCGCAGATCCAGAGAATAACGGCGAGTGTCGCAATAGACGGCACATGGTCGTGGACATATAATGATAGCGGAAACGTCGAGGTAAACCCCGACGGAAGCATCATTCGCGAGTACACGGCGATCACGGATGAGGAGCTCGGCGCCGCGCGCGAGCTTGTCGAGCACGCAGTCGGATTCGATCAGGACCGTGGTGATTCGGTAAGCGTCCGTCACATTCAGTTTGATCGTACCGCCCAATTTGAGGAAGAGGACGCCCGGTTCCGCCGACAGCAGCAAGTCCAAATGATCGTCCTGTACGTGCTGATCGGCATCGCTGTACTTCTCGTGGCGTTTATCGTATTCCGCTTAATTTCGCGTGAGATTGAACGGCGTCGACGACTCCGCGAAGAGGAACTCGCCCGTCAGCATCAGGCGATGCGCGAGGCGGCGTTGCGGAGCGCCGAGGAAGAGAGCGCCGAGGTCGAGATGTCCGTCGAGGAACGGGCGAGGATGGAGCTGGAAGAGCTGGCGATCAACGCCGCGCGTGAACATCCGGATCAGGTCGCTCAGTTGATTCGGACCTGGTTGTCTGAGGAGTAGAGTATGGCCAAGAGTCAGCAACAAAACGCCGCCCCGGCCGATCGCGTCGCGCCCCAGGGAGGAGTCGCTCCAAGCCCGCGCAAAGGTCGTAACGCATTGTCTGGACGCCAGAAGGCGGCGGTGTTTCTCGTCACCCTCGGGAGCGAAATCTCCTCCGAGATTTTTAAGCACCTCCGCGAAGATGAAATTGAAACCCTGACCTTTGAGATCGCCCGAATGGAAAACTTCGGGAACGAGGAGAAGGAGTCGGTTCTCCAGGAGTTCCAGGAGCTGATGATGGCTCAGGACTTCATCAACTCCGGCGGAATCGACTACGCGCGCGAGCTCCTGGAGAAGTCGCTCGGATCTCAGAAGGCGATGGATATCATCAATCGCCTTACAACGAGCCTGCAGGTCCGGCCTTTCGACTTTATTCGGCGGACGGACCCGACGCATCTCCTTAACTTTATCCAACAGGAACACCCGCAAACGATCGCGTTGATTCTGGCCTACCTGGAACCGCAAAAAGCGAGCGTGATACTCGGGAGTCTGCAGAACGAGGTCCAATCCGACGTTGCCAAGCGTATCGCCACGATGGACCGCACCTCTCCGGAAACGCTGCGCGAAGTTGAGCGGGTTCTGGAAAAGAAACTCGCCTCGATATCGAGCGAAGACTACACGGTTGCCGGCGGTGTCGAGAGCATCGTCGAGATTCTCAACCTCGTCGACCGCTCGACCGAAAAGCTGATCATCGAGAGCCTCGAGGAAGAGGATCCCGAGCTCGCCGAAGAGATCAAGAAGCGTATGTTCGTCTTCGAGGACATCGTTATGCTCGACGACCGGGCGATTCAGAAAGTGCTGCGTGATGTCGATTCCCCCGAGCTCGCCAAAGCGCTCAAGGCGGTCGACAGCGAGGTCCAGGACAAGATTTTTCGGAATATGTCCAAACGCGCCGCAGCTCTCCTCAAAGACGATATGGAGTACATGGGTCCGATCCGTATGAAGGACGTCGAGGAGGCTCAGCAGCGTATCGTTTCGCAGATCCGTAAGCTCGAAGAGCAGGGCGAAATCGTCGTGGCTCGCGCGGGCGAGGACGAATTGGTGGTATAGGCCATGGCCAAGAACGTTTTCCGGAACGGCGAGATCAACTACCAGCATCACAAGGTTTTTCTCCACGCGCCGGAACCGCCGCAGCCCACCGAGGTTCAAAGCTTGGAGTCGCTCGACTCTCTCGATGAGTACACGGGTCCGACCGCCGACCAGCTTCGTCGCGAGGCCGAAGAGTTTAAGCAGAACTGGGAGGCGGAAAAAGAGCGCATGGTAGCGAGCGCGACGGCGGAGGCCGAGCGTATCGTCAAGGAAGCCGAGGACGAGGCGTTTCGGCAGATCAAGGAAAAGACCGAACAGGCCAACGCCTCCAAGCACGATGCCGAAGCGGAAGCGGAGGAGATCCGCGCTAAGGCCCAAAACGACGCTGCGGACATAATCAGCGAGGCCGAAGAACGCGGCAAAAAAATCGAGGCCGACGCATTTGAGCGAGGACGGCACGAGGGACGCGAATCCGGTATCGGCGAGGGTAAAGCGGAGGCCCAGCGAATCATCGAGCGCTTCCAGATCGTCCTTAACAAAGCGATCGAACGCCGCAACGAGATTATCGCCGAAAGTGAGCCGCAGGTTATTAGCCTTGTCCTGACGATCGCTAAAAAAGTCGTCAAGGTGATCAGTGAGAATCAAAAGAACGTCGTCGTCAACAACATCGTGCAGTCCCTGCAAAAACTGCAGCAGAAAAGCGATGTGGTCGTCCGTGTGAACCTTTCAGATCTCGAGCTTGCCAGTCATCACAAGGACGACATACTCAAGATGGCCGAGCAGGTACAGAGCATCACGATCGCCGAGGACTCGACGGTCGACACCGGTGGCGCACTTATAGAAACGGACTTCGGCGAGATCGACGCGCGGATCAGCTCACAGTTAAGAGAGATTGAAGATCGAATAATCGAACTTGCGCCGATAAAGGCGCGACCTAAGGGGAGCGGCTCGGGATAGAGCAACTCGCCCAACGGTTCTCAGGGAGGGGAAGAACCGGATGAGCGTAGCATTTCTGGAGAAATACCAGGCCGCTGTTGAGCATACCGACACGATACGGCAGATCGGTCGGGTGCGAGCGGTCCGAGGCCTCACGATAGAAAGCCACGGCCCCCAGGCGCGGATCGGCGAGCTTTGTAGGATCGTCGTCGAAAGCCGTCAAACCACTATACTCGCCGAGGTGATCGGGCTCCGGGGGACCGATGTTCAGCTCGCCCCGTACACGGACACCGAGGGTATTGAGGTCGGCAACCCGGTGTACGGTCTCGGAGCGACGCTCGAGATTCCCGTCGGTGAACACCTGCTCGGACGGGTGCTTGACGGCACGGGTGCGCCGATCGACGGAAAAGGCGACATCGGTGGCGCGATCTACTATCCGATATTCGCCGATCCTCCCGATGTGATCACACGCAGTCCGATTACGGAGCAGGTGGTGACGGGCATCCGGGCGATGGACGCCTTTATCCCAACCGGGAAAGGGCAGCGGATGGGAATCTTCAGCGCGAGCGGGGTCGGTAAGTCGACGTTGATCGGGATGATTGCCCGCAATACAACCGCCGATATCAACGTGATCGCCCTTATCGGCGAACGTGGTCGTGAGGTACGCGAGTTTATCGATAACGACCTCGGCGAGGAGGGTCTCGCCCGCAGCGTCATAGTGGTATCAACCTCCAACACTCCCGCACTCGCGCGCCTGCGCGCGGCGTACATCGCCACCGCGATCGCCGAGTATTTTCGCGACCAGGGTCAGGACGTGATCCTCATGTTTGACTCGGTAACCCGATTTGCCCGTGCCCAACGCGAGATCGGTCTCGCCCGGGGCGAAGGGCCGGCCTCGCGAGGCTTTCCCCCGTCCGTCGATGCGGTATTACCGCAACTCCTGGAGCGCTGCGGAACCAACGGTGTCGGTACGATCACCGGATTTTTTACCATTCTCGTCGAGGGTGATGATCTCGATGAACCAGTTTCCGACACGGCGCGGGGCATCCTCGACGGTCACGTCGTTTTGAGTCGACGCCTTGCCCAGGGGTACCACTACCCCGCGATCGACGTTCTCGGCAGCATCAGTAGATTGGAGACCAAAGTTACCGATCCTCTGCAGCGAAAAGCGGTTGGAAAACTACGCAGCCTTATGGCCGCGTACCAGGAGGCTGAAGACCTCATCAACGCAGGGATCTACGTTGCCGGTTCCAATCCGACCGTTGACGAAGCTATCGAAAAACGAGCCGCGATTAACGAACTTCTCCGACAACAGATCGAAGAGCCGGCCGACGCGGACGAGACCCGTCGCCGGGTGCTCAGTCTCGCCGGCATCCACATCGATCCGGAATCCTCCGAGGTCCGCGACTTTGTCTCCTCGGAGACGTCCGGTTCGCCGGAGAACGAGGGTAGCGTGAATGCGTAGATTTCGCTTTCGGCTGCAGTCGATTCTCGATCTTCGCCGCTACCAGGAGGACCAGCAACGCCTCGAGCTCGGCGGCATCGTAGCCCGCTGCGAGGGCTTGCGCGAACGCATAGCGGACGCCAAACGGAGACGATACGAGGTGCTTGTTGAACGTCCCTACGGTGTGGCCGACGACGACATCGGGTGGCGGGTCGCCGCAACTGAGTATGCCGACCGAATGGAGCAACACGCCGAACACCTCGCTCGTGAGTTGGTCGGGTGGGAAGAGAAACGTCGCGAGGCGGCGGAGCGCTACCGTCTCGCCAAACGAAACGCGGACATCCTCGATCGTCTCAAAGAGAAGCGTGAGGACCAGCACGTCCGTAGTGAAAAACTGCGTGCGCACATCGCCCTCGATGAAGTAGGACAGGCGATGCATCAACGACGCACCGGGGAGGGAGATCACAATGCGCTATAGCCGAATTGGTGCCGTGCCGCAGATTTTGCTGCTTATACTCTTACTGCTCGGTCTCGTATCGGGCGGACTTTTGTTTTTTGACTATCTCGGTCTCATCGACGTACAAGACCGTTTTGCGCCGGTTCTTGGCCTTGCCGGTATTGAGGAGCGTGCCGGAATTGAGGATCCGGAGGACATCATGCTGATGGATCGGCTCCGCCTCGAAAAACTCCAGGAGTCGGTAGAACTGCGGGAAGCCGAGCTTGTCGTTTTGCGCGGTTCCATAGATGAGGACCGTCTCGACCTCGAGGAAGCGGCGCTACAACTGGACGATCGGGTTCGAGAAGTGGAAGAACGCGAAGTTTCGCTCAATGAACGGCTCCAACAGTACGAAAATAGAAGAGCGGTGCTCGTCCAAAACTCACGTGATTTAACGAGCATGCGCCCCGACAACGCTGTCCAGATTCTGCTGGGGTATGAAGACCAGCTGTTGATCGACACGTTGCGGACGACCGAAGAGCTGGCCCAGGAGGCAGGCGAGGTTTCGCTTGTCTCAGTTTGGTTAGCTCGATTTCCGGCCGAACGCGCCGCCGAATTGCAGCGCAAAATGACGCTTAAGCCGGAGGAGTAAACGAGGGAGAACGCGAATCGGTGCAGATTCTACAGGCGATTCCGATAGCTTCAAGTCACGAACCACGACAAGCCGAACGGCCGCTCCCGGAGGGAGCTTCGTCGTTTAGCGAACACCTCGAGTCTACCACGGCCTTGGAACGCGAGGACGCCGGTAAAGAGGCCGTTGTCGTTGGATCACCAAAACGTCTGCGTAGCGACGCGGACGATGAAAATACCCGTGACGAGGCGCAACCGCCCGAGAAGATCACTGCAAAAACGGATCGTCGCCGCGATGCCCTTCCTCCCGAGGAGCGTAAGAACGACGAGGAGAAAGTCGACTCCGTCGTCGCAGAAGCGGCCCCGCGTCCCGAACTGACGCAGACCGCGCGGGAAAAAGCAACGCCCCGCGAATCCGTCGCCGGCGATGAACGGGTGAACGGCGAGTCGGGTATCCGGAATGCGAGCGCAGATCCTGCGGTCGAGTTATCGCCGAACGAGAACAGTAAAACATCCGACGCCGTGCCGATCGAGATATCCAGGGATTCCGACGTAACGGTCGACGAGACCGTAATCGTTGAGCACAATTTAGATCGGATACATAAGGATCCTCTGGGCTCAGATAGCGTTGTATCGCGGGCGCCGGAGAGCGCTGCGGGATCGATCGCTCCGATTCAATCACGCGAGAGCACATCTGCGGATTCACGCGATAGGCGCCGCGAGAACAGCGGGGATCGGCGCGTTGGCCGTCTGCCGCCGCGCAACTCCGGCGAAGCGACGAGCGCGCGTCATACGATCGACGGGGGAACGGGCGCATCTACCAATATAGCAATCGATTCGGAGATATCGGAGCAGGGCGAGGCGCGGGTCAGCGAGATTATCGTCGATCTCGGCGCGGAGCAGAGCGATGATTTTCCCCACGGCCTGGAATCGCCGGGCGCCGGTCGCAGCGAGAGTCCGATTCACACCGCCATCCGCGGTACCGTTCAGTCTCAGCTTGGTCGCCGACTCAACGGTGATCTGGGACAATCGATCGTTCGACAAGCACGAGTACTGCTCCGTGACAACAATCGGGGAGAGATTCGACTGATCATACGGCCGCCTGAGCTCGGTCGCGTGCGGATCAACCTTCAAATGGACAACGGACATATAGCGGGCCGGATTCTTGTCGATAATGGAAGCGTACGCGAGGTTTTCGAACAAAACCTCGCGGCGCTCGAACGCGCGTTTGCCGAGGCGGGAATTGAACTCGGTGAACTCGAGATCGGCACTGGCAGTGACGGCGGAGACAAAACCGCCGGCGATCGCTCCGCCGACCGACAGCTTGGTCGCGAGCGATTTGCCGAGCAAGTTGAGACGATTGTGAAATACGATTTTGGAGATCGTCGCGTTAACATCGTGGCGTAAGAGAAGGAGTTGAGATGGATATTTCGTTGTCGATGACAACAACCGATCGGTCACGCGTGGAAACGCAGACCGCAGCGTTTAATGAAACTCTTACCGGAAGTCGACAAGCACAGGATATTCTCGGTCGAGATGATTTCCTGCGAATCCTGCTGACGCAGTTGCAGAATCAGGATCCGACAAAGCCGATGGAAGACAAGGAGTTTATTGCGCAGATGGCTCAATTCTCCGCTCTCGAGCAGATGACAAACGTAGCCACCGGATTTCAACAGATGAACGATCTCCTGAGCTCAACGCAGGCGCTTTCGGTGCTCGGCCGGACGGTCGAAGTCGCCGCCGGCGAGCAGATAGTCGTCGGCACGGTTTCGGCGATAGAACGCGGTCCCGTGCCGCGAATCACGGTAAACGATCAGCAATACGACCTGGCCGATGTGACCAGGATCCGGGAATAGGGGGTAGTCGCGTATGATGCGGTCATTGTATTCGGGCGTTTCCGGCCTTCAAAATCACCAGGTGAGAATGGATGTCGTCGGTAACAACATTTCCAACGTAAACACCACTGGTTTCAAGCGCGGTCGCGTCAACTTCCAGGATCTGATCTCACAGATGATGCAGGGGCCGGCCCGGCCGAACGAACGGGTTGGTGGTATCAACCCCAAACAAGTTGGCCTCGGAATGCAGGTCGCCGCGATCGATACGATCCACACGCAGGGCTCGTTGCAGACGACCGGCGTAAAAACGGACCTGGCGATCCAGGGCGAAGGGTTTTTTATCCTGAGAGCGGGCGACGAGAACTTCTACACTCGTGCCGGCGCCTTTGGGGTAGATAGCGAGGGATTTCTCGTAAATCCCGCCAACGGTATGCGCGTGCAGGGCTGGAACGCCCGTGACGTCGACGGCGCGACTACGATCAACTCCAGTGCCCGCATCGAGGATCTGTTTATTCCAATCGGCTCGAAAGATCCCGCCGCGGCGACGACCGAGGTTCTCCTCGCCAGTAACCTCAACAAGAACACGCCGATCATCCCGGCTGGAGCCACTCAGGCGCAGATTGACGCCGGTACCTGGACCGCCGAGTACGACATATACGACTCGTTTGGGAACAACCATACCTTGAGGGTCGACTACACACGAAACCCGGATGCCGAGAACCAATGGATCGCGACGGTGACGATCAATCCGGAGTCGGAGGATGATCTTAACCAGCAGCTGTCGGTCGGCGGGGTCGATAGTGTGGACGGCCAGACCTACATCGTTGAGTTTTCCAACGACGGAACGCTGCAGTCGGTCCAGAACGCAGAAGGCGGACTCCAGAATACCGATGAGCTCGTGGTCGCGGTTACCTTTGATGTCCCGCGAGCATCGATCCCGATCGATCCCGAGACCGGTCTTCCGGAAGATGGTCCGCAGACCCAGACGTTTAACTTAAACCTTGGCGGAGTCGGATCGTTTGTCGACTCGACGACGCAATACGCCAGCGCGAGTTCAAACAAGGTCTATAGCCAAAACGGATTCCCGATGGGATACCTCGAGGATTTTCGTATCGACCAAAGCGGCGTCATCACGGGGATATTCTCGAACGGCAACAACCGCTCACTCGGGCAGGTAGCCCTGTCGACGTTCCGAAATCCGGGAGGGCTCGAGAGAAGTGGCGATACTAACTTTCAGGAGACGATCAACAGCGGTATTCCCGATGTTGGGACGGTCGGCGTAGCCGGTAAAGGCGTGATCATCGCCGGTGCACTTGAGATGAGCAACGTCGATCTCGCCGAGCAGTTTACCGACATGATCGTCACACAGAGAGGATTCCAGGCCAACAGTCGGACGATTCAGACCTCCGACCAGATGCTTCAGGAAGTCTTAACACTTAAGCGTTAATGGGAGTAATGTAGTCGGGAATGATCGAGGTAACGCGACTTGATGGACGAGAGTTTTACGTTAATCCTCATCAGATAGAGTACATCGAGCTCAACCCCGATACAACGTTGATTATGCTCTCAGGCAAACGACTGGTAGTTCGAGAGGACTACCAGTCGATTTT
The DNA here is from genome assembly GCA_965601745.1 of Alkalispirochaeta sp. Classification (GTDB taxonomy): domain Bacteria; phylum Spirochaetota; class Spirochaetia; order DSM-27196; family Alkalispirochaetaceae. The sequence goes on along the minus strand of OZ271836.1, from coordinate 1,706,127 downwards.
TGAACGTATCCTTAAATACCGACGCGAGATCGGCGTATTTCGCAACGAGGAGTAGGGCGATATGGATCTTGGAACGATAATCGGTATTTCCGTCGGTATGATCATGGTCGTACTGGGTATTATCCTGGGCGGCGTCGGTATCGGTCCGTATATCAGCATCGATTCATTTCTCATCACCGTTCTCGGCTCATTTGGCGCCATGCTCGTCGCCAATCCGATGAGTCGCATGCTTGGGATAACCCAGTACCTCAAACACGTCTTTAGCACGACTAACTGGAACGAAGAAGCACTGATCAATCAACTCGTCGGGTTTTCCGATCGCGCGCGTAAAGAAGGCCTCCTCGCCCTGGAAGACAACCTCGACGCGGTCGAAGACGAGTTTATGCGGAAAGGCATTCAGCTCGTCGTCGATGGAACGGATCCCGATATTATTAAACGAATTCTCTACGCCGACCTTGAACAGCTTCAAGGCCGACACGAAACCGGGCTTCAGGTGTTCGACGACTGGTCCAAGATCGCTCCAGCGTTTGGGATGATCGGAACCCTGGTCGGCCTCATCGCGATGCTGGGGAGTATCGGCGGTGACACGGCCGCAATTGGTCGCGGTATGCAGACCGCGCTCGTTACCACGCTGTACGGATCGTTCTTTGCCAACCTTTTCCTCATCCCGATGAAGAGTAAGCTCGCCGACCGCGACAAAGACGAGACGCGGGTCAAGGAGATCGTCATAGAGGGTATACTGTCCATTCAGAGCGGCGATAACCCGCGGATCCTTCTTGAGAAGCTGGTGTCCTACCTGCCGCCGGGACAGCGTCAGGCGGTGCGACAGGAGAGTGGAGCCGACTGATAATCGGGAGGTAATATGGCGAACGGTAAATGTAAAAAATGTCCTCCCGAGGGCGCGCCCGATTACATGCTCACCTACGGTGACATGGTTACGCTCCTCCTCACTTTCTTTGTCATGCTCTTAACAACCGCGACGATCGACGGTCATGAACTGCGTTTGATCCTCGCCGCCTTTCCGGGCCTTGGCTCTCTCGAGGGCGGAAACACGTTGGAACCGGGACAGCTTGCCGAGCTGGGTAACACCGTAGAGGCGTTGCCGTCGCTCGATCGAGGCCGCGCTTTGAGCGAGGCGCGCCGCGAAGCGATCAGCATCTTCCAGCCGGAAATACAATCGCAGATGGTTCGCGTCACGGAGGACGAACGAGGCCTCGTGATATCGCTTGCGGCCGACGCGTTTTTTGGTGAGGGAAGCGCCGAAATAAACATAGAAGAGGCTCGCGAGATGCTCAGAAATCTCGCGGGACTGGTTCAATCCGATTCCGTCGCGGGTCGGACGTTCCGGATCGAAGGTCACACCGATTCGATCCCAACCAATCCGAATGGCCCGTTTCCGACAAACTGGGAGTTGTCTACCGCCCGCTCGGTCAACGTACTGCGAGTCCTGATGGAGTACGGTGTCGACGACGATAACTTTCAGGTAATGGGACTCGCCGATACGCGTCCGCTTTACAGCAACGATACCGACGAGGGGCGCCAGTACAATCGGCGGATCGACGTAATAATACTGAGCGAAGGAAACCTCTGATGATCAAAGAGGTAAGGAGGATAGGCGATGTCGAATGAGATGTTCGATACCGAAGAGGAACTTGCCGGCGAGGAACAACAACCGACTGCTGGAAAGAAAAAGATCGGTTTTCTTCCGGCTATCGTCATCGATATCCTCAAATGGGCGGCGATCGTAATTGGTGCGATTATTTTTATCGTCGGTGTGGTCATCGTCACCGTGAACATCATCGATCGTAACGATCAGCCCTCGGGACGATACGTGCCGCTCGAGTCGGATCAGCTCGAACCGGCCCGTGAGCAGCTCGACTGGTTTGGTGAAATCGGAGACATCCGCGGTCAGACCACTGACGAACCACCCGTCACCTTTATCGTCAACGCCCATCTTGGATATGAACAGGGTGTTGAGGCGATCAGTCAGGAGCTGATAACCCGACAGGTTCAGATTAACGAAGTCATCGCAATTTACTTTGCGAGTTCAGGCTCGGAGGATCTCAAGTCGGTCGAGGGACGCCTGCGCGCTAAAGAGGACCTTCGTCGGCAGATCAACGCGATGATGAGTTCCGACAGTCAAGGAGGAGCGATTCGTGAAGTTGTTTTCGCCCGTTATGAATTCATTGAATTCTAGAAATTATTGGGCGGATGCTTGCAAATCGGTGCTTTCTATGACAAAAATGTTATGGGGAGGGGATAGAACTCAATGAACGAAGTTCTGTCTCAAGATGAGATAGATCAGCTTCTCACGGCAATCTCGTCGGGTGACGTGGAGACGGAAGAGCTCGCACAGCCGACCGAGAACCGTAAAATTAAGATCTACGACTTCAAGCGCCCCGACAAGTTTTCCAAGGAACAGATCAGAACCGTCTCGATAATGCACGAGACCTTTGCCCGTCTTACCACGACCGCGTTGAGCGCGCAGTTGAGGAGTCTGGTTCAGGTCCACGTCGCCAGCGTAGATCAGCTCACTTATGAGGAGTTCATTCGCTCGATCCCAAACCCGACGACCTTAGGTGTGATCAACATGGATCCGCTCAAAGGATCGGCGATCCTCGAGGTAGATCCGTCAATCACGTTTTCGATTATCGACCGACTTTTTGGTGGTCAAGGCGAGGGCACCAAAGTATCCCGAGATCTCACCGATATCGAGGCCTCCGTTATGGAGGGAATCATCGTTCGGATTCTCGGAAACATGCGTGAAGCGTGGTCACAGGTTGTCGATCTGCGGCCCCGACTCGGACAAATCGAAACCAATCCGCAATTTGCTCAGATCGTTCCGCCGACCGAGATGGTTGTCCTCGTAACCTTGGAAACCAAAGTGGGCGAGATAGAGGGAATGATGAACTTCTGTATCCCTTATCTGACGATCGAACCGATAATCTCAAAGCTCTCGGCGCAGTATTGGTACTCGTCGGTTCGCCGCGGAGCGACGACCGAGAACCTCAACATCCTCCGCGATCGTCTCGCGTCGATAAAAGTCCCGATGATCGTCGAAATCGGCTCGATGGACCTTACGGTACGCGATGTCCTCGCGTTGAGTATCGGTGATGTCGTTCGATTGCCCGATTCGCGCATCAACGATCACATGGCGCTTCGCGTCGGTGAGAAAAAGAAGTTCTTTTGTAAACCCGGACAAATCAGCAACAAACTCGCGGTACAGATAACCGGAAGGATCGAGGAGATCGAAGCCGAAGAGTTCGAAGAATTGGTTGCCGAGGAAGGAGAATAGGTATGAGCGACGGATCGCTGTCACAAGATGAAATAGACGCATTGCTCGCGGGTACCAGCGATATCGACATCGGCGAGAGCGCCGGTGGTGGTTCGTCTTCCGCTTCCTCCGACAACCTCGTTGGGCTCCAGACGGCACTCGCCGAAACGGTGCAACAGCAGCAGTCAAATATGTCGATGATAACCGGCAAAACGATTGAGGTCGCGCCACCAACGGTAAACGGCGGCGTACCCGCCGGTATCACCGGCCAGGTTGTCCGGATCGAGCACAACTTTGGTCCCCAGGGATCGCATATCTATATCCTCTCCGATGCCGATGCCATAAAATTTGCTTCGGCCTCTATGGGACTCGAAGGGGTGGAGCTGGACGACGCGGCGCTCAACGCCGTTCAAGAGGTGTTTTCTCAGGTTGCCGGTCCGGTGATTAACACGCTGAGCGAAAAAACGGGCGTGACTATTATGCCCGAACCGGCCAGCGCCTCAGTCGTCGACGCGGGAGCGATGGGACTACCGCCCGATAGCGCGTACGCACGGTATACCGTCACCTTTGACGGGACCGATTCGGCGACCGTTTACGAGATATTTGACAGCTCATTTGCAACTTCCTTACCTGGAGGCGCGCCACCCGCCGCGGTGGCCGATGTCGGCGGCCTCGGAGCCGCCGGACCTCCGATGGGCGGAGCGATGCAGGCCGCGCCGGCCGCCTCATTTGGGGGTATGCCGGGAGCTATGCCGGCGATGGGTGGCCAGATGATGCCGGGCATGGCCGGACAGATGATGCCGGGGATGCCGGGCGGACCCAACGTGCAGGCGGTGCAGTTTGCCAACCTCCAGCCGACGTACTCCGGATCAGAGCAAGGCAACATCGGGCTCTTGATGGACGTCCAAATGGAGATGACCGTCGAGCTCGGGCGCACGCGAAAGTTTATCAAGGATATTCTGGGAATGGGCGAAGGGACCATCATCGAGTTGGACAAACTCGCCGGTGAGCCGGTCGACATTCTCGTAAACCACAAATTGATTGCCAAAGGTGAGGTCGTTGTTATCGACGAGAACTTTGGTGTTCGGGTGACGGAAATCGTATCACCCGCGGAGCGTTTGAGTGACGTAACATAGGTGATCGATCGCGTCGGGGACGGGCGGCAGACCTGAACCGACGCGCGACCAAAAGGGGAGGGGAATGATCACACGTTTATCACGGATGGGGGCGGTGTTTACCGTTCTCATGCTTTTTCTGACAGTGCCCATTTACTCGCAGGAAGCGCTCGGTACGCCGGACGAGACCGAACTGGTCTTCTCGGACGTTCCGGAAAGCGTCGGCGAGACATCCGCGGGGAGCGGCGAGATCGGAACTTTCGGTCTCGGTGATCTCGTGCGCATGGTCATCGTTCTGGCCCTTGTTGCCGGTGCGGTGTACGGCCTTATCGCCCTCTTAAAACGGCGGACTCCAAGCAGCGACGAGGACGCCGATTCCCCGATCCGCGTCTTGGCAAGCAGGAAGATCGGCGCGACAGGCGAGGTCCACGCCGTTATGGTCGGCTCAACCGTGATGCTCCTCGGCGGAAACGAGGCGGGCGTACAACGACTGGCGACGATTGAAGACAAAGAGACGATCGATGAGCTGCTCCTCGCGCACTCACGAGAGATTCCTCCGCGTAAGACCTTTGCTCATTCGTTTGGAAAGTGGCTCGCCAATCTCGCCGTACCCGGATCCGTAACACCTGACCAAGCGAACGATACTCACGTCGCGATGGGCGGTGTCCAGAGGCGGTTGCAGAGGCTTCGGCGATTATGAACCGGTCAAAAGCGCTCGTCGTTGCGGGACTCTTCTTCTTGGTAATATCCGGGACCGCATTTTCTCAGTCGGTTCGCAACGATGGCGCCGGAACACTTGGGGAGCCGCTGTTAGCACCTGCGACGGGCGAGGAGGGTCTCCAAATTCCCTTTGTTGATCTTCAGCTTCGCGGGCCGGATGGCGGCGGTGAGGTAGCCTTTTCCTTACGCCTGCTGTTGATGCTCGCGGTGCTCAGTCTTGCGCCGTCGATCATCATCATCATGACGAGCTTCCTGCGCATCGCGATCGTCCTCGATTTTGTGAAACGGGCGTTATCACTCCAGCAAGTGCCGCCGACCCAGGTGCTCCTCGGGATCGCCTTGTTTATGACGATCTTTATTATGTGGCCGACCTTTACGCAGATCTATGACGATGCGTACGTACCGTTGCGTGACAATGAGATCGGCATAGACGAGGCGTACTCGCAGTTTGAACGACCGATGCGCGTGTTTATGTTCCGACAGATGGAGGCCGATCCGTCGAGTGTCGCCCTGTTTATGCGCATGGCGGACCTGCCTCGGCCGGTATCGCTGGCGGACGTTCCTACCTACGTTCTTATACCGTCGTTTGTTCTCCACGAGTTAACCGTCGCGTTTAAAATCGGGATACTCCTGTTTATCCCATTTATCATCGTCGACATGGTTGTCGCATCGACGCTTATGTCGATGGGCATGATTATGTTGCCGCCGATCATGATTTCCCTGCCGTTCAAGTTGATACTCTTTGTCCTCGTCGACGGCTGGAACCTGATCGTGCAGCAGCTGGTCGGAAGCTTTGGAGGATTCTGATGGATCTGGGATTTGTCGTCATCGTATTTCGTTCCGGAATCCTCCAACTGCTCCTTGTCGCGGCTCCCGCATTAATCATCGGGATGGTAACGGGGCTGATTATCAGCATTTTTCAAGCGACGACCAGCATTCAGGAGCAGACGCTCACGTTTGTGCCGAAAATCGCGGCGATCTTGTTGTCGCTTGTGTTTTTCGGCCCCTGGATGATGCAGGTTCTCGTCAATTACACGATAAACCTGATGATGCAGATACCGCGGATGGTCGGCTGATGATCCTTGAGACGCTGGCGCAAAATGCACCGATCTTTTTTCTCATTTTTGTCCGCGTCTACGCCTTGCTTCGTATCTCGCCCATAACCAACTCAAGCTCGATCCCCGGTATCGCGCGCATCGCAGTGACCTTTTTCGCCAGTTTTGCGGTGTATCCGAGCGTGGTCCGCGCAGGCTACGGCATGCCGGCAAGCGGCCTCGAGTTTATCCTCCTGGCCGTTGGTGAGATGCTTATCGGACTATTGACCGGGCTCTTTCTTGTCCTCCTTTTCGCGATCTTTCAACTGGCCGGACAGTTCTTCTCACTTCAGATGGGTTTCGGTGCCTCCCAGGTGTTTGATCCATTGGCGCAGATCGAAATTCCACTCGTCGGTCAGTTTCTCAACTTGATTGCGATGATGGTTTTTGTCGTCTCCGGCGGAATGCAACGCATTTTTCTTCATGGCGTGATGGGATCTTTTGCCGCGCTCCGGGCGGTCGATCTCGCCGCGACTCGTGGCGATCTGTTTCTCGTCGTGGCGTCCGGTTTGACTGATCTTTTTACCCGGAGTCTGGTTCTGTCATTCCCGATCCTCGGAACGCTCTTTCTACTTCAGATTACGATGGGCTTGTTTGGTAAAGCGGCGCCGCAGATGAACTTGCTGATGCTCGGATTTCCGGCGGCGATCGGACTCGCGTTTACCGTGATTCTGTTTATTCTGCCGCTCCTCGTCGAGGCGTTCGAGGCGGTCATCGACGCGTCGTTCGCGACGATTGAGCTTATACTCTCGGGCTCGACTACCGCCGCGGAGCTGTTTGGTCCGACGGAGGTCGTACCATGAGCGCGCTGCAAATACTCTTGGCGTTTGTATCGCCGACACGACGAGCCGTAACTCTCGGCGTAGAGAACGATCGGGACCGATTACGCGCCCAACTCCTGGCAATGGACCTGCAGTGGTTTGCCGCCGAGGACGAAGGGCGAACCGAGGATCCGACTGAGCAAAAGATCCGCAAGGCGCGCGAAGACGGCAAGGTTGCCAAAAGCCCCGACGTGAGCACGGCGATCGTTCTGTTGTTTTCCGTTGTCGCGCTGGGGATTCTCGGGCCGTATATGCTCCGAATGATCCTGTCGATGACGCGGTACTACCTGGGTGGATCCGCGCAGATAGATCCGACCGAAAGCGGCATTCTGATGCGGGCATTTCTCGAGTACTTTCTACGTATCATCGCGCCTATCGCGGCCGTTTCATTTGTGGCCGCGATCGTTGGGAACGTTGTTCAGTTTGGTTTTTTGTTTTCGACAAAACCGATTGAACCGGATCTGCAGCGGATTTCACCAAACGTCGGTAAATGGGTGCAACGTTCCTTTCTATCGACCGAGGCGTTGTACAACTTTTTTAAAAACTTTGGGAAAGTGCTCATCATCGGTTCGATCGCGTTTGTGCTGATTCGGACGAGATTCAACCAATTGAGCAACTTGATCCATTTACCGTTTCGGCAGTCGTTCTCGTACGTCGCCGGTCTTGTCTTTGTTCTCCTTCTGGCCACGGCTATCGTTCTCCTGGTTCTCAGCTTGTTCGATTACCTGTTCCAGCGGAATCAACACCGGGAACAGTTGAAAATGACCAAACAAGAGGTAAAAGAGGAGCGAAAGCAGTACGAGGGTGATCCGCAGGTCCGTAATCGACTCCGCCAGCGAATGCAGGAATTGATGTCGAGAAACCTCGTTCAAAACGTGCGGAGTGCGGACGTGATAGTCACCAACCCGACGCATTTTGCGGTTGCGTTGCAGTACGATCCCTCGATGATGGGCGCGCCGACACTTACCGCGAAAGGTCAGGATCAAGTTGCCCAGCGAATCCGAAATCTTGCGGCGGAGGCCGACGTTCCGGTCATCGAGAACAAGCCGCTTGCCCGGGCGCTATTCGCCGAGGTGGAAGTTGGTGACGAGGTCCCGGAACGGTTTTATGAGGCGATCGCGATCGTCTTACGCGAGGTCTATCGAATGACCGGAAAGAGGGTAGTGTATGGCTGATACCCGACAAGCTCGTCGCCTTTTTGGCGGTGAACTCTTTGCGAATCGGAGCGATGTCTTTGTCGCTTTTGGAGTGGTTGCGGTCGTGATGATGCTCATCATACCGCTGCCAACGGTGATTCTCGACACTCTTATGTCGATAAACCTCTTGCTGAGTCTTATGGTCGTGCTCATCGTTTTGTACACCAAGAACGCGCTCGACTTCTCGGTTTTCCCAACTCTGCTCTTGGTCACGACGGTGTTTGGTCTTGCCCTCAATGTATCTTCGACCCGGCTCATTCTGAGCCAGGGACAGGATTTCGGCGGTCAGATCGTCCGTGCTTTTGCCAGATTCGTCGTTGGGACGGAAGGCGCCGCCGGGCTCGTCATCGGCTTGATCATCTTTATCATTCTCGTGGCGGTCCAGTTTATCGTTATCACAAAAGGCGCGACCCGCGTAGCTGAGGTTGCTGCGCGATTTACGCTGGATTCCCTTCCGGGCAAGCAGATGGCGATTGAAGCCGAGTTTAACAGCGGTGCGCTGACTGAAGAGGAGATGACCAGAAAGAAAACCGAGCTTGAACGCGAGGTGGACTTCTACGGCGCGATGGACGGTGCGAGTAAGTTTGTATCCGGAAACGTCAAGGTCGGTATTCTGATCACTGTCGTCAATATAGTCGGCGGAATCATCGTCGGGACGACGATCCACGGTGAGACGATCACAAGTGCCCTCGGGACCTACGTATCACTCACGATCGGTGATGGCCTGGTAACCCAGTTTCCCGCGCTTCTGATTAGCACGGCGACCGGTCTTATCGTTACGCGGGCGATTTCCGACGGCACATTTGGCGAGGACGTAACCGATCAGTTTACTCGCCAGGCACGAATCTACTTTATTGCAGCGGTGTTCCTCGCCGGATTGGCGTTTTTACCCGGTTTTCCCTGGTACGTTCTCCTTCCCCTGTCCGGACTGACCTTTTTTGCCGGATTCCGTCTACGTCGACGGGATGTCCGAGTAGCTGAAGCGGAGGAACGCGCCGACGTTGCCAAAGCGCAGCCGGCCCATACCGAACCGACCCACGTCGCTCCGCTCGACCAACTCTCAATGGAACTCGGGTACGGACTTATCCCCCTTGTTGATAAGGAGAAGGGGGCGGAGTTACTCGATCGTATCACGAGCATTCGTCGAGAAACGGCGCTGGAACTGGGATTGGTTGTGCCGCGTATACGGATAATCGACAACATGCGTCTCGGCCCAAATGAATACAGTCTCAAAATCCGCGGCGTCGAGGTAGGTCGAGGCGCGATCAGAATGGGCAGCTATATGTGTATCAATCCGGGTGGTGCCCGCGAAGAGATCGCCGGCGAGGAAACGATCGATCCCGCTTTTGGATTGCCGGCGCGCTGGATTAATGAGGATCAACGCGAGCGAGCCGAACGAGCCGGGTATACCGTTGTCGATCCGCCGTCGATCATCGCGACTCACCTTACCGAGGTAATCAAGCGAAACGCCGCCGATCTCCTCGGTCGCCAGGAAGTGCGACAGATGCTCGATCAGCTTAAACCCGAGTATCCCGCGGTCGTCGATGAGCTATCCGGATCGTTGAGCCTCGGTCAGATTCAGAAAGTCCTCCAGGGACTACTTCACGAACAAGTATCGATTAGAAACCAGGTTGGTATTTTTGAAGCGCTTGCCGACTGGGCGGGTGTGAGCAAGGAAACCGGATTCCTCATCGAAAAGGCGCGCCAGGCGATCGGTCGACAGATTTGTATGCAGTACACCGACGACGCACGTCGGCTTCGCGTCGCGACGGTTGAACCACGCCTCGAGCAGGAGATCGTTGAGAGCCGCGTCGAAACCGCATCGGGCGCGATCGCTGCTCTCCCGCCGAACCGGCGTCAGGCGTGGATCTCATCTGTCGCCGCGACGTTGAGAGCGATGCAAGAGCAGGGCCATCCGGCCGTGATTCTCACTTCCGAGGCGGCGCGGAACTTGGTTCGACACAGCGTTGCCCGAGACCTTCCCGAAACCGCAGTACTTTCAATTCCCGAAATCGCGACCGACATTCAGGTTGAATCGATCGGCGAGATACGTATCGAAACAGACGGGGGCACCTAATGGACTACTTTGTTGAGCAAGCGAGAACCGACGGTGAGGTACACGCGATTATTCGCCGAAAATACGGCGACCGTGCTCGGATCCTCTCCCGCAAGGAGGTCCGCGTCGGCGGATTTCTCGGGATGTTTCAGCATCCGGCCGTCGAGGTCTCCGGATACTTTAGCCACGCTCCGATCGCGACGAGTCAACGCGGCACGATGGCCGAGGAACGGCGGAAGATCCTGGAACATGTCGGTGCCCGCACCGATACTCCCGTACCGGTCGAGAGAGACGATGTCGGGCCCGCGGCGGAGACGACCGCTGAGCAAAGCGACGCCGATCGTACCCCGGTCACCGCCGGTATTCGGGAAGGTCGGCTCAGGTTTTCGAATCACGCGGGATCGCCCGATCCCACCCTCGGCGAGATACTATCGGAACTGCGGACGCTAAAAGAATCGGTCGGAGTTCAGGAGCCCTCCATAATCGCTGAGGTCCGTGAGCTTCTCGAGGCCAATGACTTTTCACGAGGCTATGTTGATGAAATTCTCGCCGAACTTCGTCGCGAATGTACGATTGAGGAACTCACCAATCGAGATGCCGTGCTGTCGCGCGTCGCCGCGCGGATCGAGCGATCGATTGAGCTTTATCCGTGGCGTCAGGACGCCCAGAAACCGCGCGTCTTTGTTTTAGTCGGCCCGACCGGCGTCGGCAAGACGACGACGATCGCCAAACTCGCGGCGATGTACGGCGCAGTGTCCGATCCACGCCACGACGTTCGCGTTATCACGATAGACAGCTATCGCATCGGCGCGTTCTACCAGATTGAGAAGTACGGTGAGATAATGAATATTCCGGTGGTCGCGGTCGAAACCGCCGATGAGATGCGCAAACAACTGGCGATCTCGCGCGAGGCGGATTACGTCTTTATCGACACGATTGGTAAGAGTCCGCACGATCTTGCCCGTCTCGCCGAGGTCAACGAACTGGTCCGCGCCGCCGCCGGCGAAGTACATCTGGCGATAAGCGCGACAACCAAGTATCGGGATATCCTCGATACCCTCCGTCAGTTTGAGCCCTTCGACTACCGTGCCGTCGTCGTGACTAAACTCGATGAAACAAGTTGTGTCGGCGGTATCGTCAGTGCCTTGCACGAAAAGCGAAAGTCCGTGAGCTTTATTACCGATGGTCAAAGTGTGCCTCAGGATATCGAACGGGCACGGACGGAAACATTTCTGCGTCGACTGCGTGATATACCGATAGTTGCGGGCGAATCCGCAGACAATCGCGACTTAGTACGCGCGCAGAACGAGGAGTAGGTGATGACCGATCAAGCTGAGACCTTACGCGAGATCATGCGGCAGCGTGAAGAAAATACCGGCTCGGAGAAACGCACGAGAATTATTACCGTCGCCAGCGGTAAGGGCGGCGTCGGCAAGACAAACATCGCCACCAACCTGGCGTTGAGCTACGCGGCAATGGGAAAGTCGGTGATTCTGATGGATGCCGATCTCGGCCTCGCCAACGTAAACGTCGTCCTGGGGTTGATACCCAAGTACAACCTCTACCACGTGATCCGGAAGCAAAAACGAATGAGCGAAATTCTCATGGACACCGACTACGGTATTCGAATCGTTGCCGGCGCTTCCGGTTTTGCCAAGATCGCCAATTTGGACGACGATGAACGCAACGTATTTATCGAGGAATTGCACGAGTTGTCCAACGCCGACGTCGTGATCATTGACGCGGGCGCCGGAGTAAGTAACAACGTGATATCCTTTATCGGCGCAGCCGATGAGGCGATTATCGTCACGACTCCCGAACCGACGGCGATCACCGACGCGTACGGGATTATCAAAATCATCGCGACCGAGATCGACAATCTCAATCTGGGGATCAAGTTGATCGTCAACCGCGTAAAATCGGTCACCGAAGGCAAGCGCGTCGCGGAGCGCGTCATCAACATAGCCGGTCAGTTCCTCAATTTAAAGATCGACTATCTCGGCTACGTGTACGAGGATCAATCCGTGCAACATGCAATCCTCAAACAGCGTCCGTTTCTTGTTGTCGATCCAAAGAGCAAGGCGAGTATCTGCATCCAGCAAATCTCAAGTCGTCTGGAGCGAGTAGAGTTTCGCGAGGGAGGTGGAGTTGGTCAATTTCTCAAGCGCTTATTCGGGAAAATTCAATAACTTGACGGGTTTTTCCCGTTTGCCGTACTCTGTAATTTGTTAACATGGAACGGTATGCCAAAAGCGCCGCTATTGCGGCCGCGGTAGGATCGGTTTTTTTCTTACTGATCGGGCTTGTCTCCGGAACGCCGATTCTTACAGCGCTGTTCCGGGCGATTTTTTCGGGCTTGATCGTTGGCGCCGGTACCGCTGGAGTGATCGTTGTTGCTGGCATGCTGCTTCCCGGACTTGAACCTTCCGGCGAGGCGGAAAGTGCGGCCCCTCCCGCCGGTACCGACGAGGAGCGTGGTACTCGCCTTGATATCGTCGTTGAGGACGAAATCGAGGACGTTCCCGACGACGCAACTAGCGTCGGAGAAGAAGTGACGGAAGCTGTCCTCGACGAATTACCGCAGGACGAGGTGACCAATGATGATACGCTTGACGAAGACGAAGTGGCGATCGACGGAGGTGAAGACCTGGTCGAGGAGGTGAGGGAGCAAACCGCCGATGATGCTGAGAGCATAATGCAGGCGGCGATTGAAGAGGAGCAGGACGGTGCCGGAGTTGTCGGAAGTCGATCAGAGGTCGACGACATTCCCGATATTGGCGCTTTTGCCGGTTCGTTTGTCAGCTCCGAGTATTCGGAGAACGACGAAGGGACTCCGGGACCGACCGGCGCTCAACACGATTCCGGGAATGATCCCGCACAAATAGCGCGAGCGATTCAAACGCTACTCAATAGAGACGAGCAATCGTAGAATGGATGGACGATGGAAGATCAGGTATTGACCGAGAAAACTGAAGAGGATCTTTGGAAAACCTACCGCAAGACACACAACGGTCAAATCCGTGATCGCCTCATCAAACAGTACCTTCCGCTCGTGAAATACGTTGCCGGGAAGCTCGCGGTCGGTATGCCCCAGAACGTAGAGTTTGACGATCTCGTCAGCTACGGAGTCATCGGGTTATTTGACGCAATCGAAAAGTTTGATCCTGGAAAACACGTAAAGTTTAAAACATACGCCGTTACGCGCGTACGCGGCGCGATCTTTGACCAACTTCGTCAACTCGATTGGGTTCCGCGATCCATTCGTCAAAAAACGCGTGAACTCGAAGAGACCGTTCGTCGATTGGAGAGTCAACTGGGACGGTCGGCTTCGGACACAGAAATCGCTGCGGAGTTGGGGGTCTCGGTCAAGGACTTTGAGAAGCTCATTCTCAAGATCAGCGGTACGACCGTTCTTTCGCTCAACGACGTGTGGTACTCCGGCGACGACAACGACCGAATGTCGATCGGCGATAGCATTGAGAGCCCGCACAACCGCAACCCGGACGCGATCGTCGAAAAACAAGAGATCAAGCGCGTCATCGTTGAAGCGATCAACGAGCTTCCAGACAAAGAAAAAAAAGTACTGGTCCTCTACTACTACGAGGACCTAACGCTCAAAGAGATCGGAGCGGTACTGGGGGTGACGGAATCGAGAATCTCACAACTCCATACCAAAGCGATCATGCGACTGCGCGGTCGTTTGAGTAGCGTAAAACGGGGGATTATGTAGATGGTATCGATGGAGCAGATTAGAGGCTTTATGCGCAAAGCTGCTCAAAATGATACCGCTACCAAGTACGTAAACGCCGGAGGAGACTCGCTCGAGGAAGCGCTCCGTGAGGCGTCGCTTGAACTTTCGATTCCGATAAAGAAGATGGAATACGAGGTCCTCGAGAAGGGTAGCTCGGGCGTTCTCGGCTTTGGAAAGCGCCGCTACCTTATCGTCGCCTATCCCGCCGCCGCGACCCACGACGTCGAGGAGGGAACCAGCGAGTTCGATCTCGATTTTGGTTTCGAGCAGGAAAAAGCGGCAGATCAGGACGGTCGGGTGCTTGTCCGCCTTACCCCAAACGGCGTCCTCATAAAAGTGATTGCGCCGGTCGGCGACGGTATCCGCGCCTCCGATCGAGACGCGATGAGCGTCCTCGCGCGCCGCACACGCGAACGGGTCGACACCTCGCTGGTGGCCAAAGCGGTGAAACGTGCCGACGACCAGTGGGTAAAAGTCGCTGAAATTGACTACAACCCGGCCAACGACGCGTTTATCAAATGCGATATCGTCGACGGCGAAATGAGGGCCCTTGTCACGATGTCGCCACCCGGAGAGGGTGGGGTAGACCCGACCGCCGATACGATCCGAACGATTCTCGAAAGCTCCGGAGTGATTCACGGGGTGGACGAGGAACGCCTACGGCTGTTGGAAGACGATCCGGTGTATCGTGAGCCCGTCTCCGTTGCCGAAGGTACTCGTCCGGTCAACGGCGCCGACGCGGAAATGGCGTATAATTTTCGCACGGACGGACAAACCTTACAGGTTCCACAGTCGAAAGACGGAAAAGTAGATTTTAAAGAACTAAACAAGATCGAAAACGTCGTTGAAGGTCAGGTCCTGGCGCGAAAGAAACCCGCGGAATCGGGTACTCCCGGACAAACGGTAACCGGTCGGATGATTCCGGCAAAAGACGGTAAAGATATCGATCCGCCCCTCGGAGCAAACACACGCCTGTCCGACAACGGACAATCAGTACTTGCGGAGAAAAACGGACTGGTGAAACTTGTCGGCGGAAAAATCACCGTTGACGAGGTGCACGTCGTTGAGGGCGATCTGACGATGCGCGAGGGTAACACCCATTTTGTCGGAACCGTTATTATCAAAGGTAACGTCGAGGATGGATTCAGCGTAAACGCCGGTGGCGATATCGAAGTCATCGGAAGCGTCGGAAAAAGCGACCTCGAAGCCGCCCGGGACATCATTGTGCATCAGGGAATCGCCGGAAAAGGCGAAGGTGTGATAAAGGCGGGCGGGAGCATTTGGTCCAAGTTTCTCGAAAACGCCAACGTCGAGGCGATGGAAATGGTCGTCGTCTCGGACGGAATTATCAACAGCCAGGTCGTCAGCGGAAAGCGCATCATTTGCCGGGGCAAGCGTGCCTCAATCGTCGGCGGACAAATCCGGGCTTCGGAAGAGGTCGACGCCAAGACCCTCGGTTCCCTCAACGGTATGGAAACGATCGTGGAAGTTGGATTTGATCCCAAGAGCCGCGAGCGCCTGATCGAACTCGAGGAGCTCGATGAAGCCGCTTCGGCAAAGATCGAAGAGATTACGCTCAACATGTCCACCATCGAGAACATGCGCAAGAACAAGAAGAAAATCAGCCCGGAAAAGCTCAAGCAGTACTCCGCGATGAAGAAGGAACGTGAGATCAAGCTGCGCGAACGGCAAAAACACGCTCAGGACATCAAAGCGATCCAGGCATACCTCGATGAACTCAAGACGGTCGGTCGAATAAGTGTAAGTGGTACGGTATTCCCCGGGGTCAAGGTGTCTATCAAAGACGCCCAGTTGTCGGTTCGTCACGAGACAAAAGCGGTTACCTATCTCTCCGAAGCCGGCCAGGTCAAGGTAACCAAATATGAAGAGAGTCAGGCCGATATCGCCCTTCCCAGAGGAGATAAACGCTGATGTCGATTCAACCGATCGATCTGCAAACGTTGTTTGTCCGGTTGAGCCAGGTTGGACGCGAGCAATCGGCAATCCGTGACGCTATCGCTCAGAACCAGACGGTCGCCGGAAATGAGATCGCTCAGAAGTCTCAGGAAACGGCCAACGCCGTGAACGAATCGGACGCCGTCTCGGAAGGACCCGAAAAAACCGACGAGGAAGGCTCGGGAGGTACCCACGAGCACGGCGGTCGCCGCAAGCGTCGTTCGGAAGAAGAGATTTCCGAGGAGGAAGACGTTTTTCGCGATCCCGACCTCGGCCGTAACGTCGACTTAACCGGATAGCCGATGGGATTCACGATCGCGCTTAACGTCGCGCTCTGGATCCTGCTTCTCCTATGGTTGCGACGACTGATTGTCAGACGACTTGCGCCGGAGCGGATTCTGCGCGATCTTAGAGAAGAGGTAGCAGATCTGGTCCGCGAGATAAATCGAGTTGGCGACCAGAATACAACGCTTGTTGAAGATCGAGTGTCGACCCTCAAATCGATTGTCGGGCAAGCCGAAAACTTGATCGATGAGGGGCAGTTGTTGTTGCGTCGATTGGAGGAGCGAACCGACCTGGATCAGCCCCAACCAAGCGCGCACCCGGAGATCAAGCACGAAGGAGATGCCCCACGCGACAAAGTCGGAAGACTACACCGGCAGGGAATGAGCTCTGATATGATCGCCTCTCATCTCGGTATCGCGATCGGTGAGGTTGAATTGATGATCGCCTTAATGGAGCAGCAACAACGGTGATCCAGCTTGGAATAGACTTGGGAACGTGCAACTCGCTGGCAGCTTTTGTCGAACAGAACAGCGTGCGGATCGTTCCCAACGCGCGCGGCAAGCGGATCACGCCATCGGTAGTCGGCTTTGACGGTGACGGGGCTCTTCTCGTCGGCGAGACCGCCGGCAACCTGGTGATTACCGCGCCCGACCGCACCGTACGATACGTAAAACGAGCGATGGGTGATCGGCGCGTCTATGATCTCGACCGACGTGGACTCTCTCCCGAGGAGATCAGCGCGGCGGTGTTGGCCGATTTACGGAGATCAGCGACAGCGTTTCTTGGCGCCGAAGTGCGCGAGGCGGTCGTCACGGTACCGGCACATTTCGACGATCGACAACGGCACGCGACCTTAGAGTCGGCGATGCTCGCCGGTTTTCGGAACGTCAGGCTCCTGAACGAACCAACCGCCGCCGCATTGCCATACGCGACGCGCGAGCGTGAACATGAACGGATCGTCGTGTTTGACTTTGGCGGAGGCACCCTCGACGTGACCTGTCTCGAACGGACCGGGACGGATTACATCGTTCGGGCGACGGAGGGAGACGGACAGCTCGGCGGAACCGATATTGATCGTATTCTTTTTGATCGGATCGCTCGCGAGATCGAAAGCCAAAGCGGTACCGATATCGAGTCCGATCCCCACATGACGCAGATGATCCTGCAGATGGCTGAGACCGCCAAAATCGACCTTTCGGACCGAATGAGTACAACGGTAACCGTTCCGTTTTTCGCGGCGAACGGTGGGGTAGCCCATCCGCGAATCGAACTCACGCGAGATGAACTGGAAGAACAAATCGTGCCGATCACAAAGCGAGCGCTGGCTATTGCGGATCGGGCGGTTGCTGAGTCCGGTTTTATCCACGAAGGTTTTGATGTCCTCGTTTTTGCCGGCGGGAGCAGCCGTTTGCCGGTTGTCCGACGGAGCCTTCAGAACAAGTACGACGTCGAAATGGCCTACCGCATCAACCCGGACGAAATCATTGCCAGCGGGGCCGCCCTGTACGCCGCCAACAGCAGTAAAAAAGGCTTTAGCCTGCACGACGTGTTGTCTTCGACGCTCTCGATCGAGCTTGCGGACGGGAGTTCCATTCCGATTCTTCGTAAAAACCAACCCGTGCCTTCCGCTCGTACCCGCGTGTTTACGACGGTTAGCGATCGGCAGAAGGCGGCTGAGATTCATCTCCTCCAGGGCTCGAGTCAAACGGCACGTAATAATCGATCACTCGGGCGTTTTGTTCTCGGAGACATCTTAGAAGGACCAAAAGGCGAAGCGCGTATCGCAGTGACCGTGTCAGTGAACGACGATGGCGTCGTACGCGTCGACGCGGGAGACAAAGCTACCGGATCATCCGGGCGTTTTGTCGCGCGGGCCCGTCCCGAATCTCGTATACGACCGATACATGGCGACGCCAAGAGCTATCTTGCTTCGCTCCTCCGGCGACTCGCGGCTCTCAAAGCGGTCGCAATCGGGGACCTCGTTCACGAAACGGAGCAGATTCTTTCGTTGCCGGTCTCCTCTATTGGTCCGCGACAACGCGAAGATCACATCACCGTCGTTGAAACTTTGCTCAACGAAATCGTCTCTCGCTCTCTGGGCGACAACCAAGGGGCTTCTCGTGCTGCCTCGTGAAGCGAGGAAAGTCCTCGGTATCGACTCCGCTACCTCTCCACGAGAGTTGCGCTCTCGTTATCGCAACCTGGTCAAGCAGTTGCATCCTGACGGCGGAACCGGCGATAGCGGTCGGCTCAACTCGGTACTGGAAGCGTATCGCGAACTCTGTCGCCATATAGCAGTTGAGGAAAGTCGCGGTCCAACCGGTCCGTCCAGGAGAGACGCAACTCGTACCAAGAAACAGCCTCACCGACCTCCCACGGAGGACGGTGGATCGGCGTCGGAAGACGCGATCCGCAACGATCCGCGGTTGCTTTTTACCTACGGACGCTGGGCTACGTCGTCGCAAGACGTCTCCGTGCGGCGTTTGGCCGTTGCGCGCCTCGCCGAGAGCGGCCTTACTGCAGCTCAGGTATTTCTCAAGCAGGCGATTTTCGATAATAACGCCGACGTCGCCAGGGACGCCGCTGTCGGTCTGACACGAATCAACGGTTCGCGAACGGAGCGGACGATAATTGAGTTGTTTGATCAGTTAAGCGTCGATCAACGTTTGGCAATTCTTCAGACGATCGCGGCGGAACGGTCGCGGTGGTACCGCTTAATCGCCTACGCGGCCGCCGATCACTATAGCGCCGTTCGTCGTCTTGCGGCGTCTATCTCGTCGGCGATGGAGCAGTCATGAATCAGAGACAGAAGATTGAGGAGGCGGCCCGAAATTTGATCGATTCGCTTCATGAAGCACTGCTCAACGGCCCGTCCTCTGACCGGGGATCGATCGAGGCGATCGCCGAGCTTTCCCGAGAACTCGCAAACGAGGCTCGGGAGGTCGGGTTTGCTGATTCCGT
This sequence comes from Alkalispirochaeta sp., assembly GCA_965601745.1. GTDB lineage: Bacteria > Spirochaetota > Spirochaetia > DSM-27196 > Alkalispirochaetaceae. The sequence continues at coordinate 1,686,898 of OZ271836.1, read as the reverse complement.
CGTAGCAGCGCTCGATGGAGTCGCGATCGCCGCCGAGCAGTCTGATACGGACGACGCGGATCATCTGCTGCCGGCCGTGTATCAGCTTGAGGAACAACTCGGTGGCGAGCACTCCTTTGAGATCAACCACGGGAGCACGGATGAGGATCTGGTTCGATTTGATCTGAGTCCCGACTATGATAGGCTTTTGCAGCTTAACGACAACGAGGTACGACTCCTCGAGTCCGGATTAAAAAACGGTCGCGCGCCGCTTCTCGTCCGCGTTGGTAATAGCGGCGGTTATGAAGCCGAAATAGCCGAAACGATCGAGCAAAACGCCGCGACGATCAAAACGGTACTTGACCCGGCGGGTGGTCGGGTTGCCGCCATCGTCCTTCAGCCACTTGCCCCTGGTTTTAACGCGGAGGTCACCCTGATAGTCCCGGAGGCCTCGATAGCGATCGAGTCGATGGAGGCGACCGGCTTGCGAGGCGGTGCGTCGATCGCCGGCGAATCGTATCAGAAGGTTCCGCCGATCCGATTCGAGACCTTGCCGTCCTCACTCGAGAAAATAAACTACCTGCTTGAGCAAGTTGTACGCGGAACACCTCCCAGTGTGATCGACGCATTTGCGACGGAACTCCAGGCGGCGCTGTCGATTCGGACGCGATCGCTATTAGATTCGATTAAACCGAGTCTCCAGGAAGTGGCCGAAAACAACAACCGGCGCGTTGATATCGAACTCGAAGGATCGGTGGAGCGTATCGCCGGAGAAATGAGCGAGACCCTTCGCGAAGCGCTTTTTGAGGTAATTGCCAACGCAATTGTCCATGGAATCGAGCCTCCCGACGAACGTCGCGAACTCGGTAAGCCTGAGCGCGGGCGAGTTCGCGTCGATGCCTACCGCAGCGACGGATCGATCCACTTCGACGTTGTCGACGACGGTCGGGGAATCGATCAGCGGGCCTTGCAGAACGTATTTACGCGCGAGGGACCGCCAAGTGGATTGGTTCGCGTACGAGATGCAATCGGCAAACGCCTCGGCGGTAAGGTGATCGTCCGTCGTACCGAAGGCGGGGCCACCGTCTCCATTCGCCTGTCGGCCCGCCGCGGCATCTTTCAGTCGATGGTGGCCTACTTTGGCGAAATCCGCGTATGTGTTCCGTCGTCGTTGGTAATCGGTACGATTGAAGTCGACGCGCGCCGCTGTACGCGCGACGCTACCGGAGGAACATTTCTCAAACACGACGGTAGGATCATGCCGTTTTTTACGCCGTCGCCCGACGGGTCTCTCGGTTTCGCGACGAGCGCCTTTGAGTCGGGATGGGTTCTTCTGGCTCGATTTTGCGGTGTCGCGGTAGCTATCTACAGTGACGTAGAACCGTCGGTGGGTGCGGCAATCCCGGGCGATGACGGCACCTACACCGTGCCCGCGTTGGATATCGCGGACGCACGCCTGGCCGTACTCGATTCGTCTACCTGTATGTAAAAAAAAAGAGACGGCACGTCTGGACGTTTAATCCGCGCCGTCTCCCGGAAGTTTCCTTCTTATACCTATTGTCGGCAAAAACGCTTTAGACTTGAGATTGGCGGCGGGTGCGGGCGACAGCCGATTGATGGAATATGCAAGAATCGAGAACAGCCTGATAGATCTGCCGAGCTTGCTCGATGCTGTCTTCCACCGATTGCACCTCGGAGAGCGCCGCCTGGGTCACTTGTTCGGCGGCGATAAATCCGGCTAGCTCGCCCTCGCTCATCGAGAGAAGCTGATGGTCCAGTCGATCGAAGTTTTGCAGGACCGCTGGGTGACGATTCCCGCTGGCGAGAATACTGCGACAAAGATCAATTCCGTCTTGGGCCAGTGACGCAATACGGGCGACGCTCGCCGTTATCTCTTCGATCAGTCCGGTCGCCGGCGCCGTTTCGTCTCGTGTCGCAGCGTAATTCTTGATTTGCTCGGTAATCCTGGTCTTGATCGTGTCCCGAATGCCGATGCGTTTGGTAAAGTCGCCGACGTCCACAAGCTCGATCCCTTCGATCTTGCTGCCTTCGGGAGAAAGAACTCGTGTCGCGACCTCCGGATGCATTGCGCACTGTTCGACAAACCAGGAGCGGTAGACCGCCATTCGCTTATCGCTGAGCACCAGGTCGCCGGCGACGTTTTCCACTTTGACGGGAACTCCGCCATGGAGATAGCGCGCCATTTCGTGTTCGGCCGGCCGTAATCTTCGTCCCGACGCCGTGATACGCTTCTCGAAGAACGATCCGAGGCAGTGAATTCGTCGTTGGGGAAACGCAAGATCTACTCCAACGAGAAATATCTCGCGCGAGCCCAGTAGGCGTGCCAAATCCCACGCCGAGGTCGCGACCGAGCCCCCTGCTCCGAGACGTCGCGACCTGCCGATCCGGCGATCGATAAACGCACCGAGCGGAAACAACGAGGCGGAGACGAGTCGACGCCCACTCCACAGGCGAAGCACGCGCGGGTTTGTTGCGGACTCGGCGACAAGTGTCGGCAGCTTACCGGGAGGGTGGTCTATATGACGGCTGTTCCAATATTGAGGATCGGCGACAATCGCGAGGTCGGCTTCGATTCCATAGCGAGAGAGCGCGGGAAGAGCGGTATCTACGGCAACAACCAAGGTGCCGGCAAGGCAGGGGGCGATTTGGGGAGCGATTGCATCGAGAGTCGGCCCCGCGCCGAATACGACCGCCGGGATTTCCGCGGCGATCCCTTCGAGGCCGTCAATGCCCGGTATCAGACCCCAGCGCGCGACGTTGTGGATCGTGTTTTGGACCCACCGTCGACCAAAACGACGGAGCGTGTTTCGGTTTACCTCTTCGCGCTGTCGCCAGCGCTCCAGCGAACTCGCGATTGCCTCCCATTGCTCAGAGAAAAGCGAGCGCGCACCGGTAAGTGCGGCGAGGTGGGGGGTGTAGGACCCGTAGGCGGCGATCGCGTCACGAACGATTCCCGAATCCGCCGTCAAGAGCAGGCGATCAGGGCCCCAACGGCGCCACCAGGTAGCGTTACGAAATCGGATGCAATCGACAAGTTCGCCCGGATCGCCAATGACGACGACGATCGGAAGTTGGCGATTATCGCGGCGTAACGCCTCGAGATGGTACCCCAGCCCTAATCCGACGACAAACAACAAGTCGGGATTGTGGCGTTGTACGTCCTTCGCAAAACGGTCGGCTTCTCGGACCGGGTCGATCGAACTGTGCAGATAACGTCCGGCAATCCTCATCGTTTCTTCGCCGGAGCGTGTTTGTACGCGTTCCACCGGCGTCACATCGCGGGCGTCGAAGTCACATCGCGCGAGGTCATCGGCCAGAATCGGATTTACGTCGCGAACCTCGTTTACCAGATCGCCAATTGTCATGAGGCGCTATTCGAGCCGCAACAGCAGTGTGTCGCCGGATTGGAGAGCTGTGCCCGGGGGCGGCTCCTGGGAGACGACCCAACCGCTTCCTTCGATCTCCACGCGTAATCCATCACGGGCAAGAAGCGGCAGTAGCGCGCGAGCCGGGAGTCCGCGAAAATCGGGATAGACCTCGTCGAACTCAGGAAGTTCCACGTCCGAGGCGATGATTCTGCCCGAATGACGAACGACTGTTTCGTCTGTACGGCGGACGTCGAGGTAGGGCACCAGAAACTCGACGATTCTGTCGGTCGCCGGCGCTGCGATTCGACCCCCGTAAACGCTCTCTCCACGAGGGTGGTCGATCACGACGTAGACGATGAACTCAGGATCGCCGGCCGGAAAAAGGGCCAGGGTCGAGGCGATAAAGTGTTCATCGGAATACGCTCCCGTTTCCGGATCGATAACTTGCGCGGTACCGGTCTTGGCGGCTACCTCTACGCCGTTTACCTGAATACGCCGCGCCGTTCCGTCGTTCTCGGTAGATCCGGCCATCAGGGCGAGCATCGTCCGGGCAGTACGTGGTGTCAAAACTTCGCGAACCGGTTCACGTTGAAAATCGCGAAGAATGGTCCCGTCGGGAGCAGCGATACGATCGACGATCTGCGGTCGCAGAAGAACACCGTCGTTGGCAAGCACGGTTGCGGCGGCAACGACTTGAATCGCGGTTACGCCGATCTCCTGGCCGATCGCAATCGTCTGACGCGTTCGCGCCGACCATTCGGAAGGACGGGCGATCAAGCCACGTTCCTCACCGTTGAGATCGAGACCGGTGCGATCGCCAAAGCCAAATCGGGTCAGAATGTCATAGAACGCCCCGGGTCCCACCGTCTCGGAGGCAAATGCGGCGCCGACGTTGCTCGAGACTTTGATAATCTCCGCGGCATCGACGATGCCGTAGTCGGCGAGATCGGTGATTTCAAACTCGCCGTCTTCGGATACGTAACCGCCGCTCGTGTTAAAACGGTCGTCGAGGTCGATACCGCCAAGCTCGAGAATCCCTGCGATCGAGAACGCTTTGAACACGCTACCCGGCTCGTAGATCCGCGAGATAATGTGGTTGCGACGTTCTCCCGCTCCGTAGCGACGAAATGCGTTAGGATCAAATGAGGGAATCGCGCTCATACCGCGAATCTCGGCGCTCGTCGCGTCCATAACCACGATCATCACGCTGTCAGCGTCGTTCTCTTCACGTATTTCGGTGGCGATCTCGTCGATAACCGTTTGCACGCCCAGATCAAGCGTGAGAAATACTTGATTGCCCATCGTGGCCTCGCTCAGCGAATCGCCCGACGGAGGCGGGGAGAGCTCCTCGGTAAACATGTATTCGATTCCGGACAATCCGACGTTATCAATTCCGACGTAGCCGATCACCGGGGCGGCCGCTTCGCGCTCGGGATAACTGCGCCCGAAGTCCTCCTGAAGGTGGACACCCTGGAGCAATCCGGCCGCTTTCTGCTCTTCGATCAGTCGACTCCGACTCGGTGTGATCGTTCGTTGTAGGATGATAAAGCCGTCCGACGTCGCGATTCGTCCGCGGATCATCGACTCGTCCAAGGCGAGAATCTCGGCGAGGCGCGCGACCGTGTCGTCGACGTTGACAAGATCGGGTTTCCACAGTGTTACGGTATCCAAACGTGTCTGGATGGCGAGGATGCGACCGGTCCGATCGAGGATTGGACCACGTTCTACTACCGACGAGGGCGGCTGCGGAAAGGAGTCGGATTCTCCTACCATAATGCGGCCGTAGCGAATTACGAGAAGCGCGACGATAGCAATAAACAGGATCGCCCCGACGCGATAGCGTTCGCGGCGCTTATCGGATACCGTTTCCGCCAAAAAGGACGACCCTCCCGCGAACATCGGACCGCGGTAATCCGCCGTACTGGCGAGAATCAACGGATAGCGACGTATTTTTTCCTTCGAGATGCACAAGATTATTCTCGTCGACTCCCGCAAACTGCTTGAGAATCAGTCCATCCGAAAATGGATCGTTGGCGACGAGCAACTCGCCGAAACGCGGATCCCGGAAGCGGTAGCTGACGCGGTCAATGACGACGATTTGTCCGGAAAAAACGAGCGGTTCCATACTGCGACCGGTGACCGTGTAAATATCCACTGTCCCGGCGAGTACAAAACCGAATACCAGGATGGTGACAAGTACCGTAAGCAAGGGTACACGCACACCAAACTATAATACGCTCGGAAAAATCTGTCGATACTGGTATCGTATGCTGAGCGTGATCGAACAACAGAAGGTTTCGCGTCGCCGGCCGGTCAAACGGCGCACGGCGACTACCGCAGTCGGACAACGAGCTCGTCCCATAACACGCCGGAACGTTCCGAGTCGAATCGGAACGGCGGTCCGCCGAATTTCCGTCGGAGTCGGCCGAGATCTTTTTACCCCCGTTGTCTCACGATTACGTGCTTTGGAATTGCCGGTCAAACCTGTCTTGGAGTTTCGTCCTGAAGATGTTCCGCTCCACGGCGCGGCGATCGTGTTTGCGGTTATCATCAACATTCTCCTCCTGTCCGCCGGGATTGACCGTATTGTCCTGTCCGGAGCGGTCACGAGCATCGATCTCCCCAGTCCGCAGGGCCTCGTCGTTCGGTCCACGCTTGCTCCAAGTCTAGACGAGTTTTCGGTCATCGGCGAAGTTGCATCCTTTGACCCGGCACAGTTCGCCCGTCTGGAAGTCGGCGAGTACGTCGTTCAATCGGGCGACACGCTGAGCGAGATCGCCGCCCAGTTTGATCTCGAAATGGATACCCTTATCAGCTTTAACCAGATAGAGGACGTGCGCCGCATGCAGGCGGGCGCAACGTACCGAATTCCCAATCGCGACGGCTTGCTGTACACCGTCAAAACCGGTGATTCCGTCTCCTCGATAGCCAATGCGCACGGTTCGACGATAAACGCAATTCTCGACGCCAATGACCTTGCGAGTCAGGAAATTTATGAAGGTCAGGTTCTGTTTGTTCCGGGCGCCGAGTTAAACGAAACGGAGCGCCTCCTTATCCTCGGCGAGCTCTTTGCGTGGCCGACTCAAGGCAGATTTACCAGTGGATTCGGAATGCGCGCGGATCCCTTTACCGGTCTTCCGCGCTTTCACAACGGAATCGACTTGGCCAATAACGTCGGTACGGCGATTCGCGCCGCGGCGGCCGGTCGAGTCGTTCATATAGAGAGTCAGATCGGTAACTACGGTCGATTTGTTATCGTTCGACATCCCGACGGGTTTCAAACGCTCTATGCCCATCTCGACGAGTTTTCCGTCCGTACCGGAGAGTACGTTTCGCGCGGCGAGGCGCTCGGTACCATGGGCAATACCGGACGAAGTACCGGACCTCATCTCCATTTCTCGGTGATACGCAACGGAACATTTGTGGACCCATTGCGTTATCTCCATTGATCTGGTAAGGAGTTAGGTAATGCGAACGCTATTTGTGACCTTGATTATTCTTTTTGCCGTATTCTCGTTTATCAACGCATACGGCGCTGTTTAAATAGACTTTAGGTGTTTTTTCCGTGACAGTGTTTATACTTTTTCCCGCTCCCGCACGGACACGGATCGTTACGTCCAACCTTGGGATAGGTCCGACGAACGGTTGCTTTGGTTGCTGTCGCGACGCCGCCTCCTCGCGGAGCAGGCGCTGCGTTTCCAGATCCTGACGCGGACGCGGCTCCTCCGCTAAACACGCCGAGATCGCGGTGTTGGGCGGTGCCTCCGGACGTGTTTACCGGTTTTCGCTCCTGCATGCCTTGCGCTCTGATTGCAAACATTCGCCGGGCGATCCGAAGTCTGATATCGGCCAGAAGTTCGTCGAAAATTCGAAAACCCTCGAGTTTGTATTCGAGCAGCGGATTTCGTTGGGCGTATCCACGTAAGTAAACCGCCTCACGGAGTTCCTCGAGGTTCTCCAGATGTTCCTGCCAGCGTATATCAACGGTTCGCAGGTACTCGATGCGAAGGATCAGATTAAAGCGGTCTCGACCGACGATCTCGATCTTGCCGTCGAGCTCCGAGCGCATATCCTCAGCAAGTTGTTGCCGGAGTTGCTCCACTGAGAGTTGGGTGTAACGATCTGCGCTATCCGGCACGCTGAACAATATGCGTTCCTGCAGGTCTGATAAAAGGCGAGTCACAACTGATTCCGAGACCTCATTTCCGGTCACGTGTTCGCTAAATGACTCCTCGAGAAGGTCGTCGGCAGTCGCGATAACTCGATCGATAAGCGTCCGATCCCCGAGCAGGGCGTCGCGCTGCTCGTAGATCACCTTGCGCTGCTCGTTGACGACGTCGTCGTACTCGAGCAGGTGCTTGCGTATCTCAAAGTTGCGTTCCTCAACTTTGTTCTGGGCTCGTTCGATAGATCGGTTTATAAGCGAATGATTTAACGGTTCGCCCGGCTCCAAGCCACGCTCCATGATCGATTTGAGGTTAAATCGTCCACCGCCGAACAAGCGCATAAGATCGTCGTCCATCGAAAGAAAAAAACGCGATTCGCCCGGGTCTCCCTGGCGTCCGCTACGACCGCGCAGCTGATTGTCGATACGGCGCGACTCGTGACGCTCTGTCCCGAGTACGTACAAGCCTCCGAGGCGACGCACCTCCTCGTACTCCTCAATCCACTTTACGCGCTCGCGCTCGGTGGCATCGAGGATCTCGTGTGGCGTTGCCTCGTCGCCGAGCGATCGGCGCGCCCGAAAATCCGGATTGCCGCCGAGCTTGATGTCGGTTCCACGACCGGCCATATTTGTGGCGATCGTTACCGATCCCTTGGCCCCCGCCTCGGCGATTATCAGCGCCTCACGGGCGTGGTTCTTGGCGTTGAGCACCTCGTGGCGGATACCGCGTTTGGTTAGCAGCTTGGCCAACAGTTCCGATCGCTCTATCGAGATCGTCCCGACGAGCACCGGTTGGCCTTTCTCGTGAAGTCGAGCGATCTCGTCGCAAATCGCGTTGTACTTGTCCGTATCGGAAACGTAGATAACGTCGTCCTGGTCAAGCCGAGCGACCGGACGATTGGTTGGAATAACGACGACGTCGAGCCCGTATATGCGCCCGAACTCCTTTGCCTCAGTTTCGGCCGTCCCCGTCATACCCGATATCTTCTCGTACATTCGAAAGAAGTTCTGGAACGTAATCGTGGCCAGCGTCCGGTTACGCGCGGCTACGCGGATGCCCTCTTTGGCTTCGATCGCCTGATGGAGCCCCTCCGAGTATCGCCGCCCATGAAGTATGCGCCCGGTAAACTCGTCGACGATCTCGACTTTTCCGTCCTTGACTACGTACTGCTGATCGCGATGGTAAAGCTTGTGGGCGCGGAGCGCCTGCGTGGCGTAGTGGATGTACTCAAAGTTCTGGGAGTCGAAAATACTTCCCGTAATGATCTTTCGTCGTGAGAGAAGCTCCTCGAGGTGGTTCAAGCCCTGGTCGGTAAAACTGATCTTTTTCGATTTCTCCTCGAGTTTGTAGTCGCCGTCGGGTTCCTCGGGGTAATCGCCCGTTTCGGGATCGACCGGCGCAACAATCAGATCGGCGACGATACCGTTGACCTCGCGAAACCGACCCGTGTCGTCCTGCGCCTGACCCGAGATAATAAGCGGCGTACGCGCTTCGTCGACGAGGATCGAGTCAATTTCATCGATGATGGAGTAGACGTGTCCACGCTGGACTTTTGAGCCCGAATCGTAGCGCATGTTGTCGCGCAGGTAATCAAAACCAAACTCGTTGTTGGTTCCATAGGTGATGTCCGCCGCATACGCGGCGCGTCGAGCCTCGGTATCGAGGTTCGAGACGATGTACCCGACGGAAAGACCGAGATAGTCAAACACGGGACCCATCCAGCCGGCGTCGCGTTCTGCGAGGTAGTCGTTGACCGTTATGACGTGAATACCGCGCCCCGGCAACGCGTTGAGATATGCGGCGGCGACCGACGAGAGCGTCTTACCTTCGCCGGTTTTCATCTCCATGATTTTACCTTGATGGAGGACGATCGCGCCGAGAATCTGAACGTCGTAAGGACGCTCGCCGAGTACCCGACGCGCCGCCTCGCGGGCGAGGGCAAACGCCTCGGGAAGTATTTCATCGAGGTCGCGCGGTTCGGCGTTACCGAGGGCGGCTCGCCACTCGGTCGTTTTTGCGCGCATCTGTTCGCGATTGAGCGTCGTTGCCCAACCCTCCTTGCTATTAACCTCGTGGAGAATCGGGAGGAGTTTTTTAAGATCTGATTCGGATTTTGAACCAAAGATACCGTTTACGACACGTTCGAGCATACGCGGGCTAGAGTATACCTCGGCTCGACGCCCGGTCAAGTTGACAGGCTAGATCGCGCCGAATACCATTGCGAGCGATGCGTCGAGGCTCTGGTACCGCGCTGATTGCGTTGATGTTTGTGTTTTTTCTGGCCGGTTGCGACCGTCAACCAGAAACCGTTCTCGAGGGCGAGAAGCTCTTTGAGTTGGGGATCGGTGGATTAGAAAACGAAGTCGATCTGTTTAGCCGAGGGGACGTGAGCCCCCGATTTGTAAACATGGTGGCTGTCCGCGACGGTCTTATCTATCTCGCCAACGGCGGAGCCAACAAGATTCTTGAGTTCACGTCATTTGGCGATCTCGTTCGCCTCATCTACGATCCCAGTCGAAATCCTGAACCCGTCGGCGTCGTCACCGAGGAAGACGACGGTTCGGTAACAACGCTGAGCGCGTTTTCCTACGGCTTCTCCCAACTCGGTCATATCGCCGTTGATTCGCGACGCCGGATATTCGCCGAGGATCAGCTCTCCATCGAACGCGCCGTGTTTGACGAGGCTCTCGGCGTATATCTCAACCGGATCGTTCTGCGCTTTGATCCGTCGGGAGCACAGATCGACTACCTCGGGCAGGAGGGAATCGGCGGCACTCCGTTCCCGTACATCGAGTCGGTCGGAACAACCGTGTCCGACGAACTCGTCGTAGTTACTCGGACCTCCGCGATGAGGTCGGTCTACCTCTTCGCGCCCGAAGGAGATTTGATGTACACGGTGCGGATTGGACTTGATCGTCTCCCGGTTCCGGATCTCCAAGAAGAATACATCGCGGTTCTCGAAGAGGTTCGGCCCGCCGTCGAGGGTTATCGGGTATACCTCAAAGTAAGCTACTATCGGACCGCCATTGACCCTGATACCGACAAAGAATACGGAATCGCATTTGACCATGCGCGCGTATACTGGATCGATCTTGAAACGGCACAGTATCAAGGATATTTCGAGTTGCCGCGCGGAGGTGAGAGCGGCGAGGACGAACGGCACTATTCGCTCATCGGGATCGATCGCAACGGATATCTCTACCTCACCGCCCGTGACGACCCGGCCTATACGAGCCTGATCATCATGAGTACGGATGGAAGCGTTGTACGGCGACGAAGCCTGTCGATTTTCGAGGAAGATCTGGTCCATCGCGACTTGTTTATATCTCACGACGGTGTACTTGCGGGAATGCTTGCCTACCCCGAACGGGTCGACCTGTACTGGTGGCGGACCGATCGAATCCTGCCGACCCTCGGGCGGGGATCCGATTCATGATCGACGGTTCCGTTGTTCTCTCCGCCGAGCAGATGAACGCGGTGGACCGAGAGACGCAAATCCGCTACGGCGTCGCGGCCGCCGTCCTGATGGAGAACGCGGGACGAGCGATCTGGAAGATTATCGAGGGAGAATCCGAGTTTAATTCCCTGCCGTTGTTGATTGTGGCTGGTTCCGGCCATAACGGCGGTGATGCACTTGTCGTGGGCCGACACGCCCGTAACGCCGGCCGGGCGGTAACCGTCGTCCTGGTTAAGGAATCGCTAAAGGATCTCACCGCCACGCAGCTGAGTTCACTCGAGTCGATCGGTGTTACACCGCTGTACTGGGAGAAGGATCGCAATCACGTCGTTGCGCTTTTGAGCGGCCCGCAGCTGGTAATCGACGGGATATCAGGTACGGGCCTCACCGGACCGCTGCGAGAACCGTCCGCGTCGCTCGTAGGCGCAATCAACGCCGCTGCGTTGTCGGTCCTTTCGATCGATGTCCCTTCCGGGGCCCGCCTCGCCATGGACGATGCCGATCCGATCGTCGACGCTCGTTGGACTGTCGTAACGGGGTGCCCCAAACGTTCTCTCTATACCGCGCGTGTCCGACCCGCGACCGGCGACATCGCCGTTGTCGATCCTGGATTTCCCGCGGAACTGGTCGCCGAGATCTCCGCTCAGGATCGATTGCATCATCTTGTCGAGTCGGCGTCGACGGCGAGTTTGCCGCTCGACGCGCACAAAGGGACGAGGGGCAGAGTACTGGTGGTTGGTGGTAGCCCCGGGACCGGCGGTGCGGCGATTCTGGCCGCGGAGGCGGCCCTGTGGTTCGGCGCCGGAATGGTACGAATCGTGTCGAGTGCGGGAACGATCGCCGCCGCTCTTGTGCGCGAACCGGCGCTCCTGGGCGACGAGCTTCCGCAGCGGCACGACGACGAGCGCTGGGACGAGCTCTTCTCCTGGTGTGATGCGCTTGTTCTCGGCCCCGGGTGGACCACGGTTACTAACGAGTATCTCCACGCAATCATCACCAAAGCTGTCCAACGGGACCTCGGCGTGGTCGTCGATGCCTCTGCCCTCGATAGCGTTCTCGCGGCGACCGCCAATATCGACCGAGAGTGGATCGCGGGTCGCCTCGTCGTAACGCCCCATCCCGGTGAACTCGCACGCATGCTTGACGGTTTTTCCGCCAGTAGAATCGCAGGTGATCCGTACGCCGCGATCGCCGCATTGCGCCAAATGATTCCCGCCACTGTGGTGCTCAAAGACGCCGTTACGATCGTCGATAACGGGGAGTTGGTAGCTGTGATCGATGGGAGAGAACCGACGCTCGGTACGGCCGGAAGCGGCGATGTTCTCGCCGGAATGATCGGTACCGGAATCGCCCGCCGGTTCACGACGGGTACCGCGGCGACAAACGCGGTAGTGGCCCATTTACAGGCCGGTCGTCGGCTCGCTCGCGACGGGTGGTACTCGGCGGGTACCTTGGCCCGTTCCGTGGGACTACCAGCATGAGTGTCTTAAACAGCTTTGATCCGCTACGCGACGCCGACGAGATCGCCTACGCGATCACGCCGTTGCGAACGCCGTGGCGGCGCCGTGCGGTCGAAACGATCGACGAGCGATCGTCGGGATGCCGGGACTGCGGCGAAAAGGAAGAATCAACGAGCAATAGGCGAGCCGGTTTAGTTCCGCGCGGCGACGGTGCGTTTTCGTTCCTCCGCGGTAACCGATCCTTGGTTATTCTCCTCATCGATACGGTCATCGTGATGGCGCTTTTTTTTGTCGTCCTTTTTGTCTATGTGCCGTCGATCGGACGGGTCCGAATCGCGGATATGCGGATCGAAACCATGGCCGCAGACGAAGGTGCGCTCGTAGTCGTTCGGGCGGAGTTCTTGCGCCGACGCGGAGACCAGGAGGGTCCGGAAACGAGAATCATCGCGCTCGCGGCGGCCGGCGAAGTCTTAAGAGATCTTGCCCCCAGCGCCGGTCAACGACGGATTCTCGAGCTACGAATTCCACGGGATCGGCTGGACGACGAGGTCGTGATCGACGTGTTTGTTGCCGACGAGCAGCGCCGACTAACGCGACCAATTGTTGATTGACCGACCCCGGTCCAACGGTCTAAGCTAAGCACATGTACCAGATCTATTTCTTATCGATTCTGGCCAATGTGCTCGCGGGCATTGCGCTCGCCTATGATCGCATGGACGAAAGACTGCGATTGCGCGCTGTGTTTAATCCGGAGCTTTTTCAGCAGATTGGATTTCGCCTGGCGATCGGTCTTGTCGCGTTTGTTATGGGTTTTCTCAAGTTGTTGTCGGTGAGTCCGGGCGACGTTGCCGTCGTCGGCGATCTTCTTCCGGCGGTCGTCGGAATGTTGATGGGATTTGCCCTCGTCTTCCAGTACTATCAGGAGCGGACGCAGAGCGACAGTACAACCGTATCGTCGTTAGACCGAGTTTTTGGTCGCCATAGTTCGACGCTTGGGATGGTTGGAATTCTCGTCGGCGTCGTCCATTTCTTTCTCCATCGCGTGCTCTTTCTCTAACTCTCGATTGAACTTGTGTCCGGAGCGCTTTTTCGCGGCGATCGACTGGTTACGACCGCCGGGGTCGCGATCGATGAACGCGACCGATTTTTTGTCGCCCGGCGTGGTCCTGAGGGCTCGCAGGCGTTCCGCTGGGAGTTCCCCGGGGGCAAATGCGATCAGGACGGGGACGAGACGAGTTGCCTCATTCGAGAGTTTCGCGAGGAGCTTGACGTACCGATCGAAGTTATCGAGGAGATCGGTACGGTACCGTTCACGCACAAATCGACCGACCTTATCCTCGTCGCCTATCGTATTCGCTTTCTCGATAGTCGCTATACCTTAAACGTACACGGTGAGGCCGCCTGGGTTGAGCGCGAGCGCCTCATCAACCTTGACCTCGCCGATTCCGATCGTATTCTCGTGGAAACCTATCTAACGCGCTGATGCGTTCCTACTTCTCAATAGAAACTCCGACTCAGTTTCCGGCGCACATACGGGCCGGTGTTATCCGCCGAAGCTCACCGCCGACGTACCCCGGTGGGGCCTCGTTCTGGATCGCAGGGTCGACTCCGCCGCGCCAGATTTCCCTCAACCGGCGAATCCTGGCCGCCCAGCTTGGCGTGACCGCCAAAAGAATGCGTTTTGTACGCCAGACGCACGGAACTAACGTCGTGGAACGTTACGTCGAAGAGAACGAGATCCCCGCGGCCGACGGGCAATGGACACGCGCCCGCGAACTCGTCCTTGCCGCCAACGTCGCCGATTGTTGCCCCGTCGTCCTCGTCGGTCCCGATCGCTGTGCTCTCCTTCACTCCGGTTGGCGCGGGACCGCTGCGGGTATCGTCGCGCAGCTTTGCGAACTTTGGGAGCGCGACGGCGTCCCTCTAGCGGAGTGCCGCGCATGGATCGGTCCTTGCGCGGAAGGGGATCAATACGAAGTCGGTCCCGAAGTTGTCGAGTCCTTTCGCGCCTATCCCGCGGCGCTTCGCGACTCGCCCCGCGGCAGTGGATATGCCCTTCTTGATCTCGCGGCGGTCATACAGCGGATGCTAACCGAACTGGGCGTTACCCAAATCGAGAAAAGTCCGAACGGAACGATCGGCGATCGACGGTACCATTCCTACCGACGCGACGGCGCAAGCTCGGGACGGATGCTCGCGTTTGCCCTCCGCGTCTGATCGTTCGTATGTTCTGGACGCAAGGAGGTTCTTAACGATGGCTGAGATAATCAAAGAGATCGAACAACGACGGGCGCGGAGAGGTTTTACCGAGAAGACGATCGAGCGGTCTGTTCTCGAGCGGATTTTTACCGCGGCGACCTACGCGCCGAGCTGCAGCAATAAGCAACCGTGGAGGTTTTTGGTCTGTAGCGAGGGAGACGGGCTCGAGAAGGCGCGTGCGGCGCTCGCCGGCGGTAACTACTGGGCAAAAGTCGCGCCGGTTCTCGTGGTGATCACAACGCGTGACGACTTTGACTGTCAGCTCAACGACGACCGCAATTACGCCCAGTTTGACACCGGTATGGCCACAATGAACCTGATGCTTCAAGCGACCCGGGAGGGCTTGTACGCGCATCCGATGGCCGGTTGGGATCCCGCAGCGCTTCGGGAACAGTTTTCAATCGAAAAGGAAACGCGAGTAATCGCGATGCTTGCGCTTGGTTATCCCGGCGATGGAGCTAACCTCAACGAAAAGCATGCCGAATCCGAGGTATCCACGCGGTCGCGAAAACCGCTCAGCGAAGTGCTGCAGTGGAACTCGTGGCAATCTCTGGACTCGTAGTTCCGAGTCCAAACCGACGCGCTACCGCCCGGCCGTATTCGGCCAGGCCGTAGTGATCGTCGAGTCGGGCTTGCTCCCAGGCGGCGAGACAAGAGCCGTCTTCTCTCGGTTCGGTGAGGGCGTGGGCGAGAGTAATCGCATCGTCTACCGCCTTGGCGGTGCCCGATCCGATATGAGGCCGTACAAGACTTGCCGCATCGCCGATTAGGACGGTTCGTCCAAAGACGAGACGCGGGCTGACGAGGTCTTCTATAGACTGCACGTAGAGTTCGGGGGTCTTTTGTACGATCTCGGCAAACGCCGGGTGGAGGACACGCTCTGCCGTGTCGCGCGCCGATCGGTCGACGTCGTCCGCGAGGTATCCGCGACCGACACTCGCGCGATGAGTCCCACCGGTGCGATCGGTAAGAATGTGACTTAGGGCTCGTTCACTTTCCACAGCTTCATACCACACAAAGTTAAATCGCCGGTGACCGGGAGAAACGCTCCCATCGTCTCCCGGAACCTCGTAAATCACGATAGTTGTACCACCGCCGGAGGAGAGGTTGAGACTGTCGCCAAGTAGCGCACGCGTTTTGGCCGAGATTTCGTTTTCGTTGACCATCCCGCGCCAGGCGATGTATCCGGCCCACTCAGGTTCAAGGTCGGGTAGGAGGATATGCCGCGCCCGCGAACCGATCCCGTCCGCGGCAATTACAAGATCTGCTTCGAGTCGCTCGCCGGAGTCGAGCTCGACCCATCCGTTCTGATCGATCCCGGATAGGTCAGTCATGGAAACGCCACGACGTACGACATCTGAGCCGATATGGTTCTCGACGGCGCGCAACAGAACGTCCCATGCCGTATAAACCGCGGCGTTCTCCGGCATTCGCAGCACTGTTCCGTCGTCTTTGAAAATCTGTCTCGTTTTGGCCGGTACGCTCGGAACTTCGGGAAACGTAATACCCTGTGCGGCGAGGTATTCCGCCATTTGCTTCTGGACGACAACACCACCACCGGTTCTGAGACGATCGATCGATTTTTCAATTACCTGAACGTGCCAGTCGTTACATCGCAGCGCTGCGGCGGCAACGAGACCGGCGTAAGACGCGCCGATAATAACTGCGCTTCTGTTGGCCATGGGTTGAAAGTACGCATGACCAAACGGCAAGTAAAGTGCTACCGTAGCACCATGACGCCGCAAATCATCGGCATAAAAAAATCGTCAGCGACGCGGCGCTGCGAGCGTTATTGTCGCGAGCGATCTATCGAGTTTTACCTGCGCGACCCGACCGCCAAACCGCTGTCTCCGAACGAGCTCGCCCGTATCGCTTCCGCAATAGGCGGTTACGAGAGCTTGATCGACGAGGAGTCTCGTTTCTACGCGAAGCGTGGCCTTGCCTATATGGAGTTTGATGCGGCCGAGGAACTCCTCGCCAATCCTGAACTCATGCGCGGCCCGGTTGTCCGAACCGATCGGGGTATTGCGATAGACCCAGACACACCAGAGCTTAACAGGCTCTTTGAGAAAACATGAGAAACAGCGAAGAACTGGAGGCCTATCGTCGTCGGATCGACGAGATCGATAAGCGATGGGTTGAGATTCTCGGCGAACGTTTCGCTGTAACCGAAGCCGTCGGCGTGCTCAAATCTCGTAGTGGGATAGACGCCGCCGACCCCGAGCGTGAGCAACGGCAACGCGAACGACTCGCCGGGATCGCTCGAGCGAGTGGAATTGATGAAAACGTCGTGTTGACGATTTTTGAGGTGATCACGGAGAACGTCCGAGCGCGACACCGGGAACTCGGTGCGAAATGACCCGCTCTACTCGTTAGGTACTTCCGTTTCGTCCTCGGGGTTGATCGCCTTGTTTCCCGAAATCAGACTTCCCAGCGGATCGTCCGAATCGATGTACTGTCGAATCTTAAAAAAACGAGACGTATCGGCTATCTCCGGTTCGGTGCCCGACGCTTCAGTCTTTTCATAATCGTGGAGAATTTGCAGTTCGCCGTATAGCCGCGAAAACCGGTCATGCCACTGTCGGGCCCGTCCCTGTTGCTCGGCGATAAACTCGATCAAGTCGATTCGGTCGACTTCCGCCAGACGTCGTTCCGCTTCATCATGGCTGGAGTACGTTCCGGCGAGTACGCTGTGCCACATAGCTATGTACACCGACTGGGCATTGCGGTTACAGCTTGGACAGTACAGCGTCTCGCGAATCACGCCACTCATAATCGGCGAGCTATCGATAACGTCACCGGCTCGATACTCGTTGAGCGCCGGTTCAAATGCCTTTGTCTGTACTTGGTCTATCGGAGATCCGCAGTGGCGGCAAAGAAACGGCGTCTCAAAAAGGATCGCGTCGAAAATTCCCATTCCCAATAACCTCGTATCTCTACAATAGTATGTGTGGATCGGCGGTGCAAGTAGCGCCGCGCGTTGCCAGCGGCGGTGGCGGCGTGTAAAATCCGGACAGTACGAGGTTTAAACATGCGACGAAATCCATACGTCTCTCGCAGCATTCTCGGTGTCGTCGCCGCACTCTGGTTGGCGACCCCGTTAGCAGCCGTTGAGGTGATCGACGGGGTTGGTCGCAGCGTTACCCGGACGACGCCAACCCGACCACTTCGGATGCTGTTTTTTGGCGATGTCATGCTCGAGCGTCGACTCGAACCGCTTATCGCCCGGCACGGCGTGGCGCACCTTTTTGACGGTGTACAAACGCTTCCCGACGGGCGTTTGCTGTCCTCGCTTGACCTCGTCGGCGCCAACCTTGAGGGTGCGATAACGCCGGGCGGAGTTCATCGCGCCCCCGATTTCCCATACGATTTTGCGTTTTCGCCGGAGCGGGTCGCCGTTGCCCGGGATGCGGGAATTTCCTACTTCACGATCGCCAACAACCATCTCTGGGACCAGGGAACCGATGGCGTCGCTTCGACACGCCGGTATCTACGCGAGCTTGGATTGAGCTTTTCCGGCGATGTCGACGCCCGCGTGAGCGCCGACTCGACCACATTTCTCGACGTCCGTGGCGTTAACGTGGCGATGGTCGCGTTTAGTTCCGTCTACAACCCAATCGATCGCGACGCCGTCTCCCGAGTCGTGCGCGACGCGGCGAGACAGGCCGATATCACCGTCGTTAACTTTCATTGGGGCGTTGAGTACGAGCACGTTCCGAGCGAAACCCAGCGGGGATTGGCCCAACTCGTCGCCGAGTCGGGCGCCGATTTTGTGATCGGACACCATCCGCACGTCGTTCAGGGGATGGAGATAATCGCCGGGACACCCGTGTTCTACTCGCTTGGTAACTTCGTTTTCGATCAGCAGTTTTCCGAGGCCGTCCAGGAAGGCCTTGCCGTGGAGATCGAGGTTCACGCAACGCAAACGATCGTATCGTTCTTCCCGTTTCGGAGCGTCGACGCACAACCAAACTGGAGACTGGGTGACGACCGCGAGGACGCTCTGGCCGATATCGCTTCGTGGTCTAGGCTGGAGCCTCGTTTCGAGAACCAGCTCGTAACGGGGACGCTGGTGATTCCCCGCTAAGGAGACGTCGGCATGAGAGAAGTACACGCGCGGAGTTCTCAATTTGCATTTGTTCTACTCGCGCTGGTTTTGTCGGCGTGCGCGCAAGAGCAAGCGCCCAACTCCGAGCCGGTACCGGAGATCGTCGTAGCGGAGCCCGCTGAGGCTCCTTCCGACGTTGAGGCAGACACCGTCGTCACGACCGATCGAGCCTTTTATCCGAGTTTTGACCTGTTTGTCGCCGACGGCGATGGATCAAACGACGCGCACGGCCCGTACCGGTCGGAGATCCCCGAAATTGCCCCGTTTTCGTCACCGAACCTGCCCGACGCGCCGTTCTACGCGCTTGTCGCGACCGATCGTGCGGTGATCCACCGTTCGGGTCGAATCTCAGTGCGTAGTTCGGCGGACTCGTACATGCCGCCGGTCGCGACGATCGACTCGCAGACCGAACCGGTTGCAATCGGAACGGTGTTGCCGATCTACGAGGTGTACGAGACACGCCTCGATACAAACCTCGTCGCGTACGACGGTGAGTTCAACTACTTCTATCGAACGGCGTATAACGGTCAGACGGGATTGATATTCGGCGCCGATCTGTACCCGGGTCCGGGCCCGGCGAGCGACGCCGATGAGTTTAGCGCGCTACGGCGTTCGCCCGATGTCCTCCAGCGCTACTCCTACTATTACGCCGTGCCGCGCCGAGCTCCCGAGTGGGTGGCGATCAACGGACTTCGGAGCTACTCGGACGAGGCGCTGGCCCGGCTGGTTCGCGATCGTTTTTTTTACGAACAGGTTAGTGCCGACGAGTATCGGCTTGCCGCGGATAGACCATCCGACATGATCTCGCTTTACCTCGAGGCCCGCTCCGATCGCGCCCGGACGATGTATCTCACCAGCGATCTTTTTGCCCATTCGATTCATTTGCTTTTCCATACGGCCCTAAAAACCGTCGAGGAGTTTGAGTTTGCTCCTCAACTGCGCCGTTTCCTCGAGTTGTACATAGCCGACCTCTCTGGCGACGGTGAAACGGAAGATTTTCCTGAGTATCGCGATGCACGACAACTGGCGATCGAGTACCTTCAGGTTGCATTGGCTCTCCTTCAAATCGCCCCGACGCGTAACTTCGAGACGTTTCCCGAGACCTACGACGATGTCGACGTTGAAACCGTTCTCGCGGGATTTCCCGATCGCGTCCGACAAGAGGTACAGCTGATCGTATCGGCGGGAGGATTTGCCGATTCGCCGATTCTCGAAATCACGGAAGACTACAGCCAGTACCGCGCGCGCGGTCATTACACCGAGAATGGTGTCCTTACCGCCTATTTTCGGGCGATGATGTGGTTCGGCCGAGCACATTTCCCGATCAGCGCGTCGTCGGAACGCGTTCTCGATCAATCCGAATCGGCCTTAGAGGCAACGGTGCGTCTCTTGCCGACTGTCCTGGTCCTCCAGAGCGTCCTCCGCGAGAACGAGGAGCTATCGTCGAGGTGGCGCGATCTGTTTGATCCGATTACGACGCTGATCGGACGGTCCGACGATATCAGCTTCTACGATCTCGAGTCGATTGCCGATGAGGTAAGCTGGGACGACCTACCAGTGTGGCTTGCCGACGGTGACAACGTCTCGCGTTACGCCGCTCGAGCTCACTCCGAACTCAGGTCACCGGCGATCGCCGGTAATTCGGTCTTGCGTTCTCTGAGCGAAGCACCCGCGGATAGCGAGTCCGCCCCGACTCCGCCGCGCGGTTTCCGCCTTTTTGGTCAGCGGTTCACCTACGACTCGTTTGTCCATCAGCTGGTTTCCGCGCCTCGACTCATTGGGCGTCCTCTTGTCGCCGGGACCGATCTGTTTGACGCTTTGGGAAGGCGCGCCGCCCGCCAGGCCGCCGATACCTCATCGGAGACATACGCCTTTGAGGATTTTACGACGACGATCGACCGACTGCGCGCGGTTTTTGACACCAACGATCCCGCGTTCTATCTCGACTCGTACTACAACGCCCATCTCGCTCTCCTGCGCACGCTCGCAAGCTTTGAAAGCGGCGCCGGTATTTTCTTCACGGAATCGCTCGCCTGGGATCTGCGGGCGTTGACCGCGGCGCACGGCTCCTGGGCCGAGCTCCGCCATGACACCCTCTTATACGTCAAGCAGGTTTACGCGGAGATGGGGGGCGACGACGTCGGACCAACGTATCGAACCGTCAATTTTGAGCGGCCGACGCACTATATCGAGCCAAACCGTGATTTTTTTGTGGCCGCGATAAACCTTCTCCGGCTGCTGGCCGCCCAGGACGTGGTCCGGAGCGTGGAGTTTGATATCGGGCCGCAAATCCGGCGCTTTGAGGAGTTGTGTCGCACCGCGCTCGTAATCGTTGAAAAACAGCTGGCGGACCGACCGATAGCGCCTGAGGAGAACGAGTTTATTCTGAGCGTCGCCGAACAGCTGGTCCCGATTGTCACCGGAGCGTTTGCGACACCGTTTGGTTCCGTTCCTCCTGAGGAGTATCGGCGCGCGGTAATCGCAGATGTCTTTACCAACGCCGAAGTTGGCGTCGCGCTCGAGATTGCGACCGGAATACCGTATCGAATCCACGTTCTACTCAACGACGGTACGGGTGGACGTCGAATCGCGACGGGGTACGGGTACAGCTACTACGAGTTTTATCAACCGATCCAGAGACGTATGACCAACGAGGAGTGGCGTGAAATCGCCTATACGACGATACCTGAGCGCTATTTGCCATCCTGGGCGACGGATATCGCTCTCCCGGCCGGGACCACGACTGTGCTCGTTGATGAGTAGATTTGTCGCAGTTTTTTGCATCGCCGTGACCGCCTCGCTTGCGGCTCAATCAACTTCATCCCGCGGCGATTGGGCACACCCCACCGCGGTGGCTGTATCTGGAGAGTTTCGGCGGTACTACAAAAGTGCCCGCACGGTCGATTGGCAGGCAACGCGTTCAGGCGTTCCAGGACCATCGCCCGGTGTCGACACCTGGGGCGGAATCGCGAGCCATCATCTTCTCGCGGCCCCGCTTATTCACGACTGGTTTCGCGAGCTCGCACGTGCCCGGGTAGTCGAAGAGTTCCTCGTTGTAGCGCCGCGCCATTTTCGTCAGGGCTACGGCTCAATCGTGACGACGATGAGGCGTTGGGATGGCGGCGAGAGATCCGTTGAGGCAGGTGCGGATACGATTGGACGACTTGTCGGCGAGGGCGTTCTCGCCGTTAACGACTCCTCGTTTTATCGCGAGCACGGCATCGGGACGCTCGTACCGTTTATCGCCGAGTATTTCCCCGGTGCGCGGATCGTTCCAATCCTCATCGATCAGGACTCTGTTTATCCCGAGGAGCTCACGACACTTGCCCGGGCGATCGACGGTGAACTCGCAGCCGACGCCGATACCTTTCTTTTGCTTTCGGCCGACTTTTCTCATCACCGCGGGCCGAGTGAGACAGCCCGAGTTGACGAGATAACTGCGAGGATTCTCGCCGACCTCACGCCCGAAACCGCTCGAAGGGCCTATACTGATAACACGCGCGGACTCGAGGTGCTCGCCGCAATTTCCGCTCGCCGAGGCGCCGAGATCTCTATTCGATCACAGAGCGATTCGTGGCTGCTCTGGGGCCGTGATGCCGAAGATACGACGAGTTACATCTTTGCGTTTATTCGTTAAATCCGCGACGGGGGAATACAGTGCATAAAATCATCATCGATACCGACCCCGGAATAGACGACGCGATGGCAATTTTTTTCGCCCTTGCCGCCCCGGATATCGAACTCGTCGGGTGTACAAGCGTTTTTGGAAACGTCGAGACGGTTCTTGCGACCGAGAATACGCTTCGCCTGCTTGAAATCGCCGGTCAGGAGGACATTCCGGTCGCTCGGGGCGCCGCGAGACCGTTGGCGATGCCCTATCGAGGACCGGTTGAGTTTGTCCACGGGGCGGACGGGCAGGGCAACACGCATCTGCCGCCACCGAGGACTACGGCAATATCGAGCGGCGCGGTCGAGTTTATGCGCAGCGAAATACTCGCCTCTCCCGGCGATATCACTATCGTAACGTTGGGTCCGCTGACGAATCTGGCGCTGCTCGTTCTCCAGTATCCTGAACTTGTTTCGTTGGTGCGCGGCGTCGTCTCGATGGGCGGCAACGCCTGGACAGCCGGGAACGCATCTCCGGCTGCGGAGGCAAACATCCTCAACGATCCGGAAGCCGCCGATCTGGTCTTCTCGGCCGGGTGGCCGTTGACTATGTGCGGACTCGACGTAACCCACCAGATCATCATGACGGCTTCCGATCTTGATCGGGCTATGGCGATTGACTCGACTGTCGGTCGACACCTCGCCCGGATCCTCCCGTTCTACCGCGACTTTTATGAGCGCAACATCGTGGCCGACGGGATTTATGTCCATGATTCAACGACAATATCGTACCTTCGTCACCCCGAACTTTTTACGAACAGAATGCTTCCCGTGTTTGTCGATACGAGCCCGGGAATTGGCCGCGGGAAAACGTGGCCCGGTCGCGGCAACGAGGACCGTCCCGCGATCACAATTTGTCGTGATGTCGATGCGCGCGCAGTGATCGAACACGAACTCGCGACGCTCGAGGCCGCATCGGTCGGCGATTCGACCGGCGATTAGACCAGGGATTCGTAAAGCTCAAGCGTCTGACGGGCGATCGATCGCCAACTAAACTGCGCTTCCGCCCGTGCCCTTCCGGCGGTGCCAAAACGCCGGGCAAGCGACGTATCGAGCGCAACTCGGTTGATCGCCGTTGCCAGTTCGTGGGCGTATCGATCGGGATCGACCGGTTCAAACGTGCCGTCCTTTAGCTCGAGGTCGACGAGAACGCCGGTCTCTTCCGGCACAACAACCTCCGGTATACCTCCGATTCGCGAAGCAACAACTGCGGTCTCACACGCCATCGCTTCGAGATTTATTATCCCAAACGGTTCGTACACGGACGGACAGCAAAAGACATCGGCGTGCGTGTAGAACTGAATTGTCTCGGCGCGCGGTAACATTTCTTCGATCCATATGACGTCTTCGCGCTTTGATCGCGCGTCGGCGATCCGCGAGTTCATTTCGGCGGCGATCTCCGGAGTGTCCGGTGCGCCGGCAAGGAGTACGACTTGAATCGCGGGATCGATCTCGGCGATCGCGTCGACGAGGTGAATAATCCCCTTTTGGCGCGTGATCCGACCTACGAAGAGGACCATCGGACGCGACGGATCGACGTCGAAACGTTCTAAAGCGGTCGTCTCGGGATTTGGTCGGTACTCATTGAGATCTATTCCGTTATGAATCACATGTACCTTTGCCGGATCGACCGAGAAGTGCCGGAGCACGTCAGATCGCGTCTCGTTGGACACCGCGATCACTGCGTCGGCCGATTCGATCGCCGTCTTTTCCATCCAGCTCGAAAGCGCATACGCGCTGCCGAGCTGCTCAGCCTTCCACGGACGCAGCGGCTCGAGCGAGTGCGTCGTTACAACCGTCGGTATATCCCAGAGCATGCCGGCGAGAAAACCGCCGAGTTGGGTGTACCAGGTGTGACTGTGGACAACTTGCGCGGTAAGCGTGTCTTTCGCCATAGCCAGATCGCGCGAAAAGGTCTTCATCGGACCGGCAAACAGCTTGGTGGTGTTTTCCTCCATCTCGACCCACGGTTCGTATCCGCGAACACGGAGATTGGGTCGATCGAGGTTTTGGTCGCCAAAACAACGGACCTCAACCTCAACAAACTCTGCGAGGGCTTGACTGAGGTATTCGACGTGAACGCCCGCTCCGCCGTATACGTTCGGCGGGTACTCATTCGTCAGGAGGGCAACTTGATGGATACTCATGTAGCTATTGTCTCGCCCACCGGGGGAGCGGTCAAGCGTGACCGACCGATAAGGTTTTGCGATTCCGACGCGACCAATTTGACTTGCGTGTGACCGACGGCGGTCGTACACTTAAAGAGGAGGGCGAAATGCAAACGAGTCACTTCCTACGCCTCATTGACGCGGAACTCGCGTCTTGCGCCGAGGACCTCGTAGATCTCGAAACGATTCTCAAATCGCGTTTTGATACGATGGAGATCACTCATTACGTTTACCTCGAGAACGATGCCCTTCTCAAACGAGAGGTGTCGGGAGTCAAACGGATACGCGATCACGTCCTGACGATCGATCCGACCGCGTACGAAGATGCAGAAGCGATTACGCAGGCCGTTCGACAGATCTCCGGTAAGATTATCCGCGAATACCAGCTCCCGGAAGCGGTCGCTGCGTTGGTCGACCGGAAGATAGAGGCGGTACGCCGCTACCTTACCGTCGCCGTATAGAGCCTATTCAAAACCGCACGAAAACTTTGTCAGTGGCGCGTCCCCGCGCAGATTGGGCGTAACTGGACAACGCGACGCGGGGACCAGCTTGCAGGCGTGGCGCGTCCCCGCGCAGGTTGGGCGTAACTGGACAACGCGACGCGGGGACCAGCTTGCAGGCGTGGCGCGTCCCCGCGCAGGTTGGGCGTAACTGGATTTGAACCAGTGACTTCTACCGTGTGAAGGTAGCACTCTCCCACTGAGTTATACGCCCACGATTCGCAAAAAATATACATCTCCGTTTTCGATTACGCAAGCGAACGGACCTTTCGTTAGAAAACGGTTAAGAATTGACCAATCTTTTGTGTGAAGGTACCTTTCATGCATGAAAAATCGCTCCGTCACCCGTGAGTCGCGCGCACGTATACCCAACGCCTACGGGGAGTTCTTCCTTAACCTTTATCGAAATTCAATCGACGACAAAGAACATCTGGCATTTGTTTACGGCGACGTTGCCGACAAAGAAGATGTTTTTGTCCGCGTACACAGTGAATGTTTTACGGGAGACGTGCTTGGCTCGCAACGATGTGATTGCGGCGAGCAGCTTGAGCGTTCGATGCAAATCATCTCGACGCACGGATCAGGCGTGATCGTTTACATGCGCCAAGAGGGAAGAGGGATCGGTCTGAGCGAGAAGCTCAAGGCGTACAACCTGCAGGATGAAGGTCATGACACCGTCGAAGCCAACCTTATCCTTGGCCACGAGGCCGATGCGCGCGACTACACGGTTGCCGCGTTGATTCTTAAAGATCTTTCTGTCCGTTCAGTTCGCCTTCTTACCAATAATCCGGCGAAGATTGAGGAGTTGCAACGTCTTGGGATAGCCGTACGCGATCGCATCGCGTTACACCCGCAGGTCGTTAACGACAACAATCGCTCCTACCTGATGACCAAGATCACGCGGATGGACCACCTCATGACGCTCGATCAGCCACTTGTCGGTGGTCGTTCTTTTGGGCGAACGGCCAACGCCTAACGCCGTTGTCACGGCGATAGAAAAAGAAATTGTCGACGCCGTTCCGGCGGTCCTCGCGCGCGGCTATCCATGGGTCACGCTGAGCTACGCGCAAAGCGTCGACGGTTCTATAACGCGCAAACGCGGGGAACCGACCGCCCTTTCGGGGGCGGAATCGCTCCAGCTCACCCATGAGTTGCGCGCACGGCACGACGCTATCCTCGTCGGTGCCGGAACTCTGCGCGCTGATGATCCCCGACTCACAACGCGCCTCGCGAGCGGCGGTGACCCGCGACCGGTGGTGCTCGATCACACGCTGTCGACACAGCCCGAGGCGCGTATCTTTGCAGGGTATCGCCGACCAATCCTGATTTGCGGTTCCCACGCGTACTCCGAACGCGGCGAGGAACTCGAGGCCGCCGGTGCCGAGTGTGAGGTGGTCCCGCGCGATACCGCCCTCGATACCGTCCTCCGCCGTCTCGCGTCCTATGGAATTGAGTCGGTTATGGTCGAAGGCGGCGGCGAGGTCATCGCTTCCTTTGTATCGCAGTCGATGATCGACATCGCCGTCGTGACAATTGCGCCGGTTTACCTGGGTGGATACAAACCAAGTTTTAACGATATCGAGCGACGGCTCGTTCGTCAGTCGATCTACGATGTGGGCGGCGACGTTGTGTTGGTCGGGAAGTTTGAATGAGACGACAAGCGCTCGAGTGGACCGCGCCGGGTGAGCCTCATATCGTCGACGAGGAGATTCCGGTCGACGACGGCGCGGTATTGCTCGAATCGCGATGGGGTGCGATAAGCGCCGGAAGCGAGCGAGTCGTCGCGTCGGGCAAGCTGCCGCAGGAACTCGCCCTCGATGATTCGTTTGACGACAAATCGAGAGGTTTTCCGCTGCGCTACGGTTACGCGCTCGTCGGCGAGGCCGGCGGCGAGCCCTGGTTTTCGTTTTCACCCCACGCTACTCGTCATGTTCTCGACCGTTCCGCAGCGAAGAGGATTCCCGACGGCATAAGCCCGACGGATGCGACGCTCTACCCGTTCGTCGAAACGGCGACAACTCTCCTCTGGGACGGAACCCCGCGCCCGGGCGAGGCCGTCCTCGTCCTGGGGTTGGGACTAATCGGGATTCTAACGGCGCGATTTCTGTCGACGATCGTCGGTTGCGTCGTCGCGGTCGAACCTGATCCGCAGCGACGTGCTTGGGCGATCGGTTTTCTGCCCGGCGTCAGCATCTGTTCCGACGGCGCCGACGCATCTACGGCGCTTGGCGCGTACGCCGGCGCGGGATACCATACACGCTATCGCGGTTTTGACCTCGTATATGAGCTCAGCGGTCGAGCAGCCGTTCTCGAAGAGGCTTTGTCCTTGTGTGTATTTGGTGGGCGCGTTGTTCTCGGCTCATGGTACGGTGACGAACCAAGTACTCTATCTCTCGGTGGGCGGGTGCATCGGAGTCGGCCGACGATAATATCGAGTCAAGTGAGTACGATTCCCGTGGAGCTTGCGACTCGATTTGATTACGATCGGCGAGCGCGAATCACCTGGGATCTTATTCATAAGCTCGATTGCGGGTCGATCCCGCGACGGGTGGTGGAGTTTGCCGATCTGCCGGCAATTCTGGGCCGTCTCGTCTCCGGTGAGCGGTTTGAACCCTGGTTATTGGTCCGGTATTAGAAGGGGAAAAAAGAATGGGAGAGCGGTACGCAGTTGCAGTCGAGCGTGATTTTGTCGCCCAGCATTTCTTGATTGGTGGAGACTGGGGTGCGGAAAACGAGCGCCACAGTCATCATTACCGCATCGAGCTCGAGATTGCGGGACGTTCCCTCGATCGACACAACTACCTCGTGGACATCGTCGCGATCGACGCCGTGCTCGACGGTTTTGTCTCGCGATATCGTGATCGAACGCTCAACGACCTTCCGCCGTTTGCAGGTGAGAATCCAAGTATCGAGCTGTTTTGCAGAATCGCCTGGGAGGAGATCGTTGGCGCTCTCGATTCGTCTCGGCTCGACTCGGCGGTGATCAAGATCTGGGAAAACAATATCGCCTGGGCGAGTTATTCGCGGGACCTGAGGTGACCACGGCGTTAGTCATATTTGGGAAACTCAACGACCGTTCGGGCGGATTCTATTACGACTCCAAGCTCGTCGAGGCGCTGCATCGTGCCGGTCACACGGTAAAAGTTGTCTCGCAACCATGGCGGACAACGCTCCGTGAACAACGTGCGATTGCGAAAACGTCCACGTGGATCGAAGAGACGGCCGCGACGAATCCAGATCTCGTACTCATAGACGAACTCAACCACGCCGCGACGGCATCGGGACTCACTCGTCTGCGAGGAGCGCTCGCCTCAACGACGCGTTTGGTGGCGATCGTTCATCATCTGCGTAGCGATGAGCGTTTTATTGGACCGCGTGCGCGCGCAACCGAGCGCCGGTTTCTGCGGAGTTGTGACGCGTGGTTGTGTAATGGTCCGACAACCCTGCGACGCGTACGCGCGCGTGCGTCTGTCCCTCGCGCCGCCGGTGTAGCGATGCCGGGTCGTGATTCCTTGCCGGCTGCGCCGACGGCGCGGATTAGTCGTGGCTCGTTGCGCGTGCTATGCGTCGGTTCAGTCGAACCGCGCAAAAACGTCGAGACCCTCCTCAAGGCGATCGCTGTTGTACCGGCCGTGACGCTGTCGGTTGCGGGATCGCTTGAGACCGATCCGGAATACGTGAAGGAACTTCGTGCCCTCTGTCGCCGGCTCGACGTTTTGGATCGCGTGCGTTTTCTCGGGCGCGTTGATCGCGACGTCCTCCAACAGCTCTATCGCGAACACGACGTCTTTGCCCTCCCGTCTCGCTACGAGGGTTTTGGCATCGTCTATCTCGAGGCGATGAGCTATGGCTTGCCGGTCATCGCGACACGACGAGGTGGAGCGCGAGATCTCCTCCGACACGGGATTGAAGGATATCTGGTTTCTCCGCGAACTCCCCGTGCGGCCGCGGAGGCGCTACGTGATCTCGTGGCCGGCGGCGGGCTCCGCAGGCGACTCGGTGACGCAGCATACCGTCGCGCCGCGACGCTCCCGAGCTGGGAGCAGTCGATGAGTGGGGCGGTTCGTTTTTTGGAGCAGGTGGTAAGACGGTCTGGGGAGCGCCAATGATCTCGCCGATTATTCTCGCCGGCGTACTTTTGCCGGTAACAAACGCGCTGATTCAGTTCGCCGCTGTAGCCGGGGGTCGGGGATTGGGCGCGCTGCTTATCCCGGTTCCCGTTTTGTTCGTGTCTCTCGCCGTCTATCTACTCCTCGGACGCTTTGTGAGTCGGAGATCGGCGGCCCTATTTGCGGGCGTTGCGATCGCTACGCTTGCTACTCTCGTTCTTCTTGTCGCCGGAGAATCCTTTTACCAGTTTATCTATAGGGAGTCATTTGCGCCGCTTGAAGAGCTTCCGTTTGTACCGGCGTTCCTTGAGATGATTACCGGTTTTGAACGGCTCAACTCCCCGGTCGCCGCGGTGCTGGTCGTCGCTCTGATCGCCGTCTTTCCCGCGTTACTGTTTGTTGGCGTATTTGTCACAACCGCGCGCGTTGCCGAGCGATCGCGTACGCGACCGACGTCGTCCACGATAGCTATAGCGATCGTCCTCCTGACGGCCGGCGTTTTTGGCACCGTCGTGGAACCGGAAACGCCGTCAGTTGTCGCCTGGCGGTCGTTTCAGCTTTCGCACGCGGAGATCGGCGAGTCAACTGTCGTGACGCTGGATCAACGGGACGGAGACTGGGAGTGGCCTCACGCCGCAATTTCGCTGTTGATCCTCGAGAGCTACGGTCACACGCTTTTCTCGCGAGGCGATCATCGAGAGGCGATTGCGCCGACGTATCGTCGCTTGTCCGCCGCGCTTCAGGAAGGGGGAATCCACGTCGTTTCGGGGTTCTCGCGGTCTCCCGCGTTTGGGGGGCGCTCATGGCTCGCCGACGGGACGATCCTTGCGGGACGATGGCTGGGCGATCAACGACGCTACGAGGCGATTCTGGAGACCGATGAATCCAATATGGTCCGCTACCTCAACGGACGTGGCTATCGTAGCGTATTGGCGGCGCCGGCGATGACCTACTACGACGAGCCGTGGCTCGCATTCTACGAGTTCGAGCGGGCTATGATCCGGGGCGATTTTGGATATAACGGACCGGTGTTCGATTTTGGGATTTTTACCGATCAGTATCTCCTCCACGTTATGTCGCAGGAACAGGCGATCGCCGAGGATGGTCGTCCCCGCTTTCTGACCGCGATTCTCGTCAGCACCCACGTTCCCTTTCGTGTTGTGCCGCCGTACGTGGAGGACTGGTCGACGCTCGGAGACGGATCGATCTATCACGAACTCGGCCGACGCCGGTTTAACAACAACTGGCTGACCGGTGGGGAGTATCCGGAAGGCTACATAGCCTCGGTTGATTACACCCTGCAAACGGTGGTTGACTACGTCGTTCATTTTGCCGGCGCCGACGAGTTAGTTCTGGTAATCGGAGACCATCAGCCGCGCATTCCGATCAGCGAACGGGAGGCTACCTTTTCGGTGCCCTTTCATATTATGAGCCGCAACCGTGAGTTGGTTCGACCATTTGAGGTCTACGGATTTGTGCCGGGATTTGTTCCCACCCAGGAACCACCGCATCCCGCCATGGATTCAATTTATCCGATGATACGTGAGGTCGTTGAAGGGACGTGGCGTCATCGCCGCGATGTGGCGGGAGCCGACTACGTCCGTCTCAGGTAGCAGATTTTGTAGCTCATTAAACCGCGTTTTTCCAATTGCTGAAGCGCATCGCCGCCGCGTATGTTGTCCCACCACGGTGAGCAAAACATCTTGCGGCCTCGGATCTTTTCAATCGCGCGGGCGAGCTCGGCGATGACTCGGATCAGGCGGTCGCGCGGTCGATCCAGAAGAACCGCACTGCTGAGATCCTCCGACCGCTCGAGCATAAATCCATGTTCCCGCGCAAGTTCCTCGATTGCATCGACGGTCAAAAACGTCTCGACGTGCCAGCCGCGACGGAAATCGGCGATAAGGCCTCGATCCCGCTTCGAGAGGTCGACATTCTCGGCGACTCGATTTCTCGGGAAGTCGTCGCAGATCGCCAAAAGGCCGCCCGGGGGTACGATTCCGGCAATCGTTTCAAGGAGACGTTGAGGATCAACCGCGTGGTTCCAGGATTCGATCATGTACGCACACGTTAGGTTCTGGTCCCCAAGAAGCGCTTCGTAAGTCCCCGGACTCGCGAAGTCACCGGTAGCGATGGAGTGCGCGGGACCAAGCGAATCGCGCGCAAGCTCGGCTTGAACGGGACTTATCGTCACCCCAACGATCGTAGCGTTGAGCCGCGACGCGAGGTACGCGATGCTTGCGCCGACACCGCAACCAAGATCGGCAATAATCGGCGCTTGGGAGTTTACTCCAGGACGCGGTTTCGCGCCGAAACGATCAATCGCACGTTCAATCTCGGCGAGGATCCGGTTTTCGGCGGCGTGATACGCCTCCTCAAGATTGGTGACCTCCGGTGTACACAGGGCCCGATGGATTGCCCGCGTACGGCCTTTACCAAAACGGAGGAACGAGCGCGTGTTGTGATCGTAGTAGGTCCTGATTTCGCTCATCGAACGTTTGTTTAGGTGTATTCTCCAACCGGTATACAGCTGCACATCAAGTTGCGGTCGCCGTACACGTTGTCGACGCGGTTTACGGAGGGCCAGAATTTGTTGTCGCGCAACCAGGGAGCGGGGTACGCGCCCGTCTCCCTCGAGTAGGGACGGTCCCAATCACCGGTTATGTCGGCCAAGGTATGTGGCGCCCGACGGAGCGGACTCTCCTCAAGAGCAACTTTCCCGGCGCCTATCTCGTCGATCTCGTCGGCGATCGACAAAATCGCGTCGCAAAATCGGTCGATCTCGTCTTTAGATTCGCTCTCCGTCGGCTCGACCATAAGGGTACCGTGCACGGGCCACGACATCGTCGGTGCGTGGAAACCGTAGTCGGCGAGTCGCTTGGCGATATCCTCTACCGTTACTCCAGTCTCCCGTTCGACCGCGCGAAAATCGAGGATGCACTCATGGGCGACATAACCGTTGTGACCCGTATAGGCGATTGGAATACGCGTCGCGACGCGTCGGGCGATGTAGTTGGCGTTGAGTATCGCCGTTTCACTGATTCGTCGCAGACCGAGACCGCCGGTAAGCGCGATATAAGCCCAGGAGATCGGGAGGATACCACCGCTTCCCAAGGGACTGCCAACGACGACACCCGTCGGGCCGGGGTCGTCGATCGTTCCCGGAAGATACGGGGCGAGGAAGCTTCGCACGGCGACCGGGCCGACCCCGGGACCACCGCCGCCATGAGGAATCGCGAACGTCTTGTGGAGATTGAGATGACAAACGTCGGCGCCGATTTCTGCCGGACTTGTCAAACCGATCTGGGCGTTCATATTGGCCCCGTCCATGTAAACGAGTCCTCCGTGTTGGTGCACGATATCGCCCGCTTCCCGTATGCCCCGCTCAAACACACCGTGGGTAGACGGGTAGGTGACCATAATGGCGGCAAGTCGGTCACCGGCCTCGCGGGCGCGCGCCTCGAGGTCTTCCAGGTCGATCGCACCATCGTGGTCGCTTTTCACAACGACGACGGTCATACCCGCCATCACGGCGCTCGCGGGGTTGGTCCCATGCGCTGAATCGGGAACGAGACAAACGCTGCGTTGCGCCTGGCCGCGCGCGCGGTGATAGGCTCGGACGATCATAAGACCGGTGTACTCTCCCTGGGCCCCACTGTTTGGTTGCAAGGTACAGGCGTCAAACCCCGTGATGTCACATAACCATTTCTCGAGCTCGCCGGCGAGTTGGGCATACCCCTCCGTGTGACCGCTTGGGGCGTACGGATGGATCCGGGCAAATCCGGGTAACGCGATCGCTTCCATCGCTGTGGTTGGGGTCAGTTTCATCGTACAGCTTCCCAGGGGAATCATCGAATGGGCGAGCGAGAGGTCCTTGTTGGCCAGCGAGTCGATGTAGCGCATTATCTTCGTTTCGGAATGGTGGTCGTGGAATACCGGATGGGTCATGTAAGACGACGTTCGCTCCAACGAAGGGTGTGGACGGTACGCGTGAGCCGCCGCCATCGCTTTGAGTTCGTCGACGGTCGCCGCAATGCTGAAGAGGGAGAGGATCTCGGTAAGCTCCTCGAGGCTTGAGCGCTCATCGAGCGATACGCTGAGTCCGGTCGGGCGTTCCCGGAGAGTATAACCGCGTTCTTCGGCCGATTTAGTAATACGGTCTCGATGCCGCGGATCGATCTCAATGGTGACCGTGTCAAAGACCGGACCGGGGCTAACGTCAAATCCGCCACTTTTTAATCTGGTCGCGAGAAGCGCGGATAGAGTGGCGATGCGTTCGGCGATTCCCCTGAGTCCGGCCGGGCCGTGATAGACGGCGTACATCGACGCCAGTATCGCGGGAAGAACTTGCGCCGTACAGATATTGCTTGTGGCTTTGTCCCGTCTGATGTGCTGTTCCCGCGTTTGGAGCGCAAGCCGCATCGCGGGTTTTCCACGGCTGTCTTTGCTGACGCCGACGATTCGCCCGGGTAAGGCCCGCCGATTCTTCTTCGGTGACGCGAGAAACGCTGCATGTGGTCCCCCGAACGAAAGCGGCACGCCAAACCGACCGGTCGATCCGTAGACGAGGTCCGCACCCCATTCACGCGGCGGAGTGAGGATCGTGAGCGCCAGGAGGTCGCAACCCACGACAAGAAGGGCTCCAACGTCGTGGAGACTTTTTGCCACGTCATCGAAGCGTGATATAACGCCGCTGTCGCCGGGATACTGAACAAAACCGGCGATGTCACCCGCGGCCGGTTGCCATTTATCAACAGGCGCAACAACGATTTCGATCTCGTGCGGAGATGCCTTTGTTTCTAAGTGAGCGATAACTTGTGGAAACAAATCCGAGGATACCCACACCCTATGCGGGCCGGTCGCGTGCGAAAGACGATACGCGGTCATCAGCGCCTCACCGGCGGCCGTCGCCTCGTCAAGAAGTGACGCACCGGCCAGCTCCATGCCGGTGAGATCGCAAACCATCGTTTGAAAGTTGAGGAGGGCCTCGAGACGTCCCTGGGATATCTCGGCTTGATACGGTGTGTATTGGGTATACCATCGCGGATTCTCGAGTATCGTTCGGCGGATTACCGCGGGCGTGATCGAGTCGGCGAATCCCATTCCGATGAGGGCGCGAGACACCGTATTTTTGGCGGCGAGTTCGGCAAGGCGGCGGCTAACTTCCTCTTCGGTATGGGCCCCAATAGAGATGTGCGAGGCGCGGCGGATTTCTTCCGGCACGGTTTTCGAAATTAGCTCCTCGAGCGATTCCGCGCCGACCGTTCGCAGCATTTCTCGTCGTTCGCTCTCGGTAATCCCGACATGTCGTCGGAGGTACTCGCCCTCGCGTTCAAACAGCTGTGGAACCGAGTTTACTCGTCGATAGGACGATCGGTAGAACGGACCGTTCTGGCGGGTGACGCGGTGCTTACGGGATCGAATTTCGATAAACAGATCTGATCCCGCATCCGAGTCGACAAACGCGTTGGCGATAAAACGATCGAGCGTCGGAGCGCGACCGCCGGAAACGACGACGCCACGCGGATGGCCTTCGGTGTCGACAACTCGATAGCCCTCCCGCGGGACGCCTTGCTCCTCCATTACGAGGCGTTGGAGTTTTTGTTGCGGTCCGGCAGACCTACGCGCAGCGATCGCGTCACGACCGATATAGTCGTGGTCGTTGTCACACGCCCATAAAAGGCGCGCCTCGACAGGCGTTACCTCTTCGGATATCTCGTGACCGTACAGCGCAAATCCGGCCTCTAAACGAAGCGAATCGCGGGCCGCGAGACCGGCGGGAAGGAGGTCGACGCCGATAGCGCCGGCAGTCTCGATGATCCGGGTCCAGAGGTCGGCGGCCGCCGACGCTTCGAGAAACAGCTCAAAGCCGTCTTCACCGGTGTAACCCGTGCGGGCGATATGGATCGTTCGGTTGTCAAATTGATGAAATCGTATCCCGAACCGCTCTATTTCGGTCGTTTTCGGGCCGAAGAGCGCCTCCGCGATCGCGTGCGTCCGCGGTCCCTGCAAGGCGAGCATCGCCGTGTCATCGCTTATATCGCGAAAATCGGCGTTTACATCCGTGGTTCGTTGCTCGAGGATGTTTCGGTCGACCTCCGCCCGCGCGGCGTTGCCGACAACGAGGTACTCCTCATTACCGGTTCGATAGACAAAAATGTCGTCGATAACTCCCCCGTCGTCTCGGCACAGGAGGGCGTAGCTCGAGCTCTCCACCGGGATACGAGTGACGTCTCGCGAGCAGGCGCGAGCAAGCGCATTGCCGGCTTCCGCTCCTGAGATAACAAACTGCGACATATGCGATATATCAAACAGAGCCGCCGAGTTTCGACAGGTGATGTGTTCGGCGATCGATCCGGCAGGGTAGTGCAGGGGCATCCGCCAACCGGCGAAATCGGTAAATCGAGCTCCGGCTTCGCCGTGACGATCGAACAGTGGGGTTTGGCGCGCGTGCATAGGGCCTCCTCACGGCTATCTCGCCCTGTCCTGGAACCTGAGAGATTACCCCCTTCGGTGCGCCCGTACGGGCGGCTCTCCAGAGCGTGCACACGCGAATCGCCGATCCTTTTTCCTGAGAGTTTCGAACGCATTCCGCCGCGGTTTGCGTCCTTGCCCCTTCGGCGACGGTTTCCCGTCCTCTCTCGACGATCGCTCTCGCTATCTTAAACCTAGGTTCTCTATGTCGGAATGTCAATCCGAACTGGCAACGATCGCGTCCCCTATGCGCGCGATCACCGGTTCCAGCTCGTCGGGGTGATCGACGTGAAACTCCTCCGTGTTCACGAATATCTTCGGCGACAAGCGGTAGGCGTCGTACCATTCGAGATAGCGCGCATTGAGGTTATCGAGGTAGTCTCGTGGAATCCCCGACTCCAATCCTCGATTGCGAACTTTAATCCGTTCGAGCGCGGTGTCCACGGTGCAGTCCAGATAGATAAGTAGGCGAGGATTCTGGGCGTGTTCGAGCATGTTGTCGAGCAGAGTCGTGTAAGTGTGGTACTCCTCGTCGTTCATGTCGCCGTCGTTGTGCAACATATCGGCAAAAATTCGGTCTCCAAAGATCGAACGATCGAGCGTGCCGCCCCCGTCGCGAAAGATCTGTTTGATCATGCGAAACCGCTCGTTTAAGAAGTGTATCTGCAAGGTAAACGCCCAGCGGGGTTTGTCGGCGTAAAAGCGATCAAGGAGAGCGAGGGTCTTGGGATTTGCCAGCTCACGATAAAGCGGAATGCCAAAGCGATTTTCAATTATCGTTCCGATCGTCGTTTTACCAACTCCGATTTGTCCCTCGATACAGATCACCGGATGATTCTCCCTCATACCTTACATTCGCGCGCCGACCGTTAGACTGAACACAAAGTCGGAACTCTCCAGATTGTAGGCGTAGTCGATACCAACGGCCGGAATTGCGACTTGGCGGATATACACGCGAAACGCCGCTCCGGGACCGTAAAAGAACTGTTGGTTGTGGGAGTCGGCGTCCCAACTCCCGCCCTCCCAATAGTGGGAAAGGACCAGCGCCCCCCAGTCACCGCGGAGTACGGGCAGGTCGTAGGCGATCGCTCCGCTTCCCCAACGATCCGCCCGCGTGGCCTGGTATGGTACGGTTCGAAATCCGTCGCGCGAACTAATGTCGGTTTCGGCCAGGACGGGCATCTCTCCCCATCCGGCCGCAGCGAGAAAACGAAGGCGTTGATAACCCGCGATTCCGAGGTTGTAGACTCCGCGTGCCGTCAGCTCCCAACCGTCTTCAAGACTAACATACCGTGCCGAGCTGGCTATTTCGGGGCCGCGGCGCAGAACGTCCATCGGCGTCGTCAGATCGTATTCGATCTCGAGAGCCGGTTCCAGGTAATCGGCGTCCTCCGGTTGCGATTCATCGATACCGGGATCAAAATCGACTATCCGCGAAGAAACAACTCCCAGACTGAGTCCAATCGCGAGATCGGACGCAAAACCATAACCGATACCGACGCGGCCGGAGTTTCCGTCGGCCTCGTATCGTCGAACCCGGTCGCCGTCGGTAAGTTGAGCCTCGGTCTCGCCGCGCCCCGTACTCACACTTGTCGACAAGCGCCACCTGGAACCGGCAACCGCAGGGTCTACAAAGACGAGAAAGCCGCTAAAGCCGTCCGTTCCCACGGTACCGGCCGAGATGAGTTGTTTGTTTCGCCCGAACAGATTGCTTTCAATCAGGATAAGACCGCCACTGGCGGCGTTTCCATCGGTTGAGAAGAACGGGACCGGGACGAGCGTCCAACGCTCGTCTATAACGATCACCAACTCGCTCTGTCCCGGCGCGTCGGGTATCGGCTCTATCGTCACCGATACTTCCGCGAAGATTCCGCTGTCGAGCAGGTCGTTTCGCGTATCCTCAAGTGTCTCATCGGTGATCGAATCACCGACGGCGACCGGGATAATATCCATCACGGTCCGCTCGCGCGTCCGCTCGAGGCCCTGGATCGATATCGCCCCGATCTGCGAACTCGCGTAAGCGGTGACCACCTGACCCAAGAATAGAAAAACCGCCACTACCGGTAGTGCGAATCGGCCACGAACCAAGCGTTGGAACACCATCCCGCGCACTATACTACGGCGCAGGATTTGCGTCAGCTTATCTGATGAGAATAAACTCGACCCGCCGGTTTTTCCACCTGTTCTCAACGTCGGTGTGGGGAACAAGTGGTTCGGTACCACCGCGGCCAACGATAGAGATACGGCCGGGAGCCATTCCCCGATCGATGAGCGCCTCTCTCACCGTTTCAGCTCGAGCCGTCGACAGCGGCACCAACTCTTCCTGTTCCTCACGATCGGTCCCGGTGAGGTTTACCGCGTGTCCCTCGACCCGGATTTCGTAGCTCGCGTACTTGGCAAAGACCTCGACAAGTCGATCGAGGACGCTGAGGTTCTTTTGTCCCGCCTCCGAGTCAGTATCGAGGGCGAGAGTCGGACTGTTCGGTTCGAAGTTGATATTCGATATCTGGATGCGGAGACGATCGCCATCGCGAACGACGAGAATATCTATCGGTATTACCCCGCGAATCGTGCTCTCGTTGCCCGTTTCGTCGACAGCGCGAAACCGAAACGGATAGTCTTCCGCGCTGATGACCGTCTCGCCGGTGGTGCCGCGGCCGTTCCACACAAGTGTGTCTCGCGGATCGCCGGTCCCGTCAAAACTCTGGAAGGGACGCTCGTTGCGGTCAAGGATCGCAAAACTCCACTCCGCGATATCCGAAATATCTTCGACGATAAGCCCAATCTCGAGCTCATCGTTGAGACCGTCGTTGTCGGGTGAGAACGGCAAGCCACCGAGGACCACGTCGAGCGCCGGTCCGGCAGTATCGAGGACAAATTCGGGCGAGAGCGTGACCGGTTGCGCGCCGTTGTCGTAGCGGATGCGATACCGCGCCCGATAGCTGCCGTCGACAACGCGCCCCGCCTCATCGCGGCCGTCCCAGGCGATCTGCTCACGTCGGACCACGTCTTCGCTCGCAAAACGTTGGACAACCTCGCCGTTCCCGTTGATGATTTCGAGCTCACGGAGCTCCGCGCCGTCGTTGCGACTTGTGATCAAGGTCAGGGCGAGCTCATCATCGGTTCCGTCGTCGTTAGGAGAGAGAAGGCGGCGATCGAGGGTAATAAAGAGTCTCGCTCCGCGGGTGTCGATCCGAACATCTTCGATCCGTACCTCGGATCGGTTACCCGCGGCGTCCTCGCCGGCGATTTCATAGCTATAGATCCCATCCGGTAAAACGTTGCCGGCAACGTCACTCCCGTCCCAACTAAACGACTCGGCCCGGTCCGACCAGGTAAACGATCGCACGACGGTCCCGCCGGGACCGGTGATTGTACCGTCCCACGATACGGCGGGATCACTTGATTGAATAATACGAACTTCGTCGCGGTTGCCGTCGTTGTCGGGTGAGAAAACCGTTGTTTCAATCCTTGCGGAAAGGTCCGGCGCGGTGCGGTCGAGGTCAAATGGTACGGACCTCGCCAGTGGCTGATTGCCGTGCCGATACGACAGGGTTATCTCGGCCGTGTAGCGCCCCTCCGGGGCGTCCCCTTGAGGCCCGCGCCCGTTCCAGGCGAACTCAGTCGGCGGCGCGGTTCCTTCACGTACAAACACCGCCTCACCGAATCGATCACGAATTGCGAACTCAAAGCGTTCTAGTCCCGGTACGGAAGAAAGCTCCGGTCGTAGGCGTATGGTATCGCGTCGACCGTCACCGTTGGGGCTGAACGCCGCTGAGTCGGCGACGAGCTGAAGCGGAGTCTCTGCGGTAAACACGGTAAAATCGAGCGGATCGGCGCCGCCGGTATTACCGGCCTCGTCCGTCGCGGAAAGCTCGTAGCGATAGGTTCCATCGGCAATACGGCGTCGTTGCTCATCGAGCCCGGCGAAGGGCAAGAGTTCCGGAACCGTTCCAATCCACTCCCATGTGGCTACGACCTGTCCGGAAGCCGACAGGATACGTGCGTCCCAGCGCTGCTCCTCGCTGCTCGATTGCGAAATCTCGAGGCTATCCAGTCGGTTGTCGCCGTTGGGAGAAATAACCGTCGAAGAGAGTGTTGCTACCGCCGACGGCGCCACGCGATCCACTCGGACGCGCCGCTGGCTCGTGACCTCCGGTGTGTCACCACGAGCAAACACTATCGCGACGCGCCCGCGATATGTGCTGTCGGGGGCTCTGCCCGTGGTCGTTTCACCACTCCACGGGATTCCGCCGGTCGGGAGTTCACCGGTTTCCGCACGTTCCCACACGGGATCGCCGTTGGCATCGATCACGGAAAACCGCCAGTTCTCTATCTCAGAGATAGTCGAGACAACCGGCGTAAACACGACGGTATCTTTGATCCCGTCACCGTTGGGGCTGATAGCGAGCTCAGAAACGCGGAGGTGAATCTCCACGTCGGCGGTATCGGTTCGAAACGGTCCGGTTGTGGCGCTTGTGCTGTTGCCCGCGAGATCGGTGGCGCTTACCCGATATCTGTAGCGACCATCGGGGACGAGGTCGCCGTCGTCATCCGTGCCGTCCCAGATAAGGTCCTCAAGCGACCCGGATAACTGCCACGTTCGGAGCGCCCGATTAGAGTTGCTCGGCAGAATTGCCGCGGTCCATTGGATCTCAGGGGTCGAATTCTGGCGAAACTCGATCGTGTCGCCCGCGCCGTCGCCGTTTGGCGAGAAGATCGCGGCCGATGCTTGGAGTCCAAACACCTCGGGCGGTCGGGTATCGACGACAAACGGATTGCCGATGACGACCGGTCGGTTTCCATGGCGATATTCCACCGCCAGGCGGACGCGATATGCGCCGTCGATCACGGTTCTCCCGTCGGCGCCGCGCCCATCCCAGGAATAGCTCGTCTCGGGTGAACCGCCGGTTCGTATCGAGGCGACAACGCGGTTCTCGGCGTCGAGAATATCGAGAAAAAAACGATTGACGCCGCGGCGGTCCTCCACCACCGGCAGAATCTCGATCTGGTCGAGTACGCCGTCGCTGTTGGGCGAGAAAGCACCTCGACCGGTCGAAACAAATACGGGCGTCTCTCGGGTATCCAGTTCAAAAACGACACTCGCGCTCGTCGTCGTGTTTCCCGCGCGATCGGTCCCGACGACCTGATATCGATATCGGCCATCCGATAGGAGTTCCCCGTTGACACCGCGCCCGTCCCAGATCAGGCGATCATCGGGGCGTCCCGCCCAGCTGTACTCCCGAACTGACTCCGCTTCCCCGTCGATCGCGCTGATCGTTCCGCGCCATACGGGTATCTCTTCGGCGGCGTGGACAAATCCGACGGTGTCGAGATTACCGTCACCGTTCGGTGAAAACACGTTGGTATCCGAGCGGACGGTGAGACTCGGTGGGGTCACATCAAGGGTGAGAGGCGGTGCCTCGGCGAAGGGGCGGTTACCGTTTCGATACTCAAGCGTGAGGCGAACCTGATAGCTGCCTTCGGGTAACACGGCGTTCTCATTGCCCCGGCCGTCGAAGATCCACGGTTCGGGTACTCCCTCTCCCGACTCCTGCCGGACAAGCGTGCCGTCGCCGTCGACTACCTCAAAGGCGTAGCGACGGAGGCCCGCGGTGATGGGGACGTCGGGAGTCAACTCGACCGCGTCACGCACGTTATCGCCGTTTGGAGAAAACGCGCCGATGTCGACGGTAAGGCCGACCGGAGTGGGTTCCGTATCGATGATGATGTTGGCCAGGACCGCCGAGTTGTTGTTGTCCGCGCGATCGGTAGCGCTCGCCCGATAGGTGTACACTCCGTCGGGGAGGAGAACGCCGGCGGCATCGGTACCGGCCCATTCAATGTCGTCCAGCCCCGCGCCGACAAACTCCCGGGAGAAAACGGGAGTATCTTCGGTATCGAGAATCTCAACCAGCCAGAGATCTTCCGCCGAACTTTGCTGCGCGATCACGATCGTGTCTTTACTTCCGTCGTCGTTTGGTGAAAACACGAGATCATCGGGATCGGTCGGCGCGTCGATTACGATATCCGGAGGTGTATTGTCGACAACGATCTCGAGTTGCTCCGTCTCGCGGACGTTCCCGTTGTCGTCGACGGCCCGAAGTACAAATGAATATGTGCCGTCGGGAACGGCAGATCCGGTCTCCGTGCGTCCGTCCCAGACGATCGCAGCCGGTATCTCAACGCCGGTCTTGCGATAGAGAAAGCGATCGATAACGTTTTGCAGACCCTCGTTTTCCGGTCGGAGCTCCTTGTTTTCGATCCTGCGGACGACCTCACCGTCTTCGTCGCGCACGTCGAGAGACCAGGCGCTTACAAAGCGCTCATCTTCGATTACAAGCGGAATCGCGAGCTCGTCAGCGGCGCCGTCGTTGTTGGGCGATATGTAGTCGGTTTCGTCATAACGATAGGTGATTCGCGGCGCGGTGCGATCCGTGACACCAAACGCGATATTTGCCCCACCCGATGCGATCCAAACGACGTCGTAGACCGGCGCCCACGAGCCGTGCACCGCAACTTCGCTTTGGTTCCACCACTGCTCGTCCGACATGCCGTTGTCGCGCGAACGCGATCCGGTTTGAAATCGGGCGGTCAGGCCGACGGAAGGGAGAACGGACCCTGTCGGTCGATCTCCATCTGTCTGTTCTTCGAGGTCGATGCCCCAACCGACGTTGATCGCGAAGCGATCAAACAGCTGAGCTTGGGTCCCGACACGATACCTCAGGTTCTGAAAACTCGGTAACGAGAATCCCGTGTGAACTCGCCAGTCAAACGCGTCGGTTTCGACGAGCTTGGCATCGATATCCGCTGCGAGCGTAAACGGCGAAGGTGATCCGGTCGTACCCTCGACGGGATGGAATCCATAACCGATCTGCTGGAGGGCGACACCCCAACGTAATTCGGGAAGCGCTCCGACCGGACCGATGATGTGAATCGCCCCGAGATCAAGACCGCCGCCGAACGCAGTTTCGCCGCCATTGGATCCGAATTGTCCGCGAAGCCCCATTCCAAACAGAAGGTTGGGGTATAAGTCTTTGGCAAAGCTCAGATTGAGTCCCCCGCGTTGACCGATGTCCATCGCGGCGTAATCCGCAGTAGCCAGGTCGACAGATCCGGTAAACACGCCTACCGGCGTGGGAAACGACGCCCCGAGGTTTCCGGCGTGTCCCTCGTATTCACCGTCGCCAACGATCGCCGCGTACGACGAGTTGACGTGGATTCTCTGCTTGAGACCAGAGGCAGCGGGGTTATACGCGTCACCACTCACCGACTCGGTTGACGCGGTGTTCTCGCCGGACGCAAGAAAAAGCGGAGATCGCAGGCGGTCCAGCACCTCGCCTCCGGGTACCGGATCGTACGCCGAGACGGGTAGGACTCCCGCACATAACATTCCGATCGCAACCAATACTCGGTAGTGTCGCATCACGGTGGATAATAGCGCAGATCGATTCTACTTTCACTATCGACGACGCTTGCCGACCGAGAGTTGTGGCGCTATCTTTTGGTAAACCCCACACCGGCTCCCCCGACAGGAGAGCATTTTTATGGACATGGACAAACTGACGAGCAAGGCGCAGGAGGCTATCCAGGACGCTGCCGCTATTGCCAATCGCAACGATCACGCAACCCTCGAGGGCTTGCACCTATCGCGCGCGCTCCTCGCCCAGGACGACGGGATCGTTGTATCGATACTAAAAAACCTGGAGATTCCAATCGCCCCGGTTACCGAGGCGTTTGATCAGGAAATCGGTCGCTTGCCCAAAGTTCACGGCGACGGCGCTCAATTGCGACCTTCCACGGCGCTCGCGCGTGTCCTTGCCAAGGCCGAGGCGATGCCCGCCCGGATGGGCGATTCCTACGTTTCCACCGAGCATCTGCTTGTCGCGATTCTTGAATCAAAGGATAAGGCCTCGGAAATACTTCAGACCTTC
This sequence comes from Alkalispirochaeta sp., assembly GCA_965601745.1. Taxonomy (GTDB): domain Bacteria; phylum Spirochaetota; class Spirochaetia; order DSM-27196; family Alkalispirochaetaceae. The sequence continues at coordinate 1,643,229 of OZ271836.1, read as the reverse complement.
GGGCTCGACGCGGACGCTGTTCGATCCGTTCTTGATCGTGTCCGCGGTGGTCGCTCGGTGGACGGCCAGGATCCCGAGGGTAAGATGCAGGTTTTGGAAAAGTACTGCAAGGATCTTACCGCCCTCGCCCGACAGGAGAAACTCGATCCCGTGATCGGTCGTGACGAGGAGATTCGGCGAGTGATGCAGGTTCTCAGTCGTCGCACAAAGAACAATCCCGTGCTCATCGGAGAACCGGGTGTGGGAAAAACGGCGATCGCCGAGGGACTCGCGCGTCGGATCGTCAGCGGAGACGTCCCGGAGTCGCTTACAAACAAGCGAATTCTTGCGCTCGATCTCGGCGCACTTCTTGCCGGCACCAAATTTCGCGGCGAGTTTGAGGAACGCCTCAAAGCGGTCATCGAGGAGATAACCGCCGCCGACGGTGGAATCATTCTGTTTATCGATGAACTGCATACGCTGATGGGCGCCGGGAGCGCCGAAGGGGCGATGGATGCGAGCAATCTACTCAAGCCCGCGTTGGCGCGCGGGGAGCTCCGCGCGATCGGAGCGACGACGCTCGACGAGTACCGAGAACACATAGAAAAAGACAAGGCATTCGAACGACGTTTTCAAACGGTCTTTACCGACGAACCCGATGTCGAAAGCAGCGTCGCGATCCTTCGGGGGCTCAAAGAGCGCTACGAGGTCCATCATGGAGTTCGAATTCGCGACGAAGCCCTTGTCGCCGCCGCCATGCTTTCCGATCGCTACATTACCAATCGATTTCTTCCCGACAAGGCGATCGATCTCGTCGACGAAGCCGCGAGCCGGATGAAGATGGAGATTGAAAGCCAGCCGACGGAACTCGACCAGCTCGACCGACGCATCCTGCAACTCGATATCGAGCGTCAGGCACTAAAAAACGAGAGTGACGATGCCAGTCGCGAGCGTCTCGCCGTAATCGAAAGTGAGCTCGCCGAGTTGCGCCAGGCGAGCGATGAGATGCGCTTGCGGTGGAAGAACGAGAAAGACGTTATCGATCGGATTCGTCATCTCAAGGCGCAGATTGAGCAACTCGCTATCGAAGAGAAACAGTACGAACGCGCCGGTGATCTCAGTCGCGCGGCCGAGATTAAGCACGGTAAGCTGCCGGCCGCGGAGCGGGAACTTGGGGCCTTGTCCGAACAGCTTGAAGGCCTTCAGAAAGAGAACTCACTGTTGCGCGAGGAGGTTGGCGAGGAAGATATCGCCCGCGTCGTTTCGACCTGGACCGGTATACCTGTCTCCAAGATGATGGCCGGTGAAATGCAAAAGCTCCTTCAGCTGGAAGATATCCTCTCGGAGCGCGTGGTCGGCCAACCGCGAGCTATCGAAGCGGTAAGTGACGCGATCCGACGCAACAAATCCGGAATTGGCGACGAGCGTCGTCCGACGGGCGTGTTTCTCTTTCTTGGACCGACCGGGGTCGGCAAGACCGAGCTCGCCAAGGCGATCGCCGAGTTTTTATTTAACGACGAACGCGCGCTGACTCGCATCGATATGAGCGAGTACATGGAACGCCATGCGGTGAGTCGTCTTATCGGCGCACCTCCCGGCTACGTCGGCTACGACCAGGGGGGGCAGCTAACCGAGGTTGTTCGCCGTCGTCCGTATTCGGTCATTCTCTTCGACGAGGTAGAAAAGGCGCACCCCGATGTTTTTAACATCTTCCTGCAATTGCTCGACGAAGGACGACTCACCGATGGGCAAGGACGCGTCGTCGATTTTCGCAACACGATCGTGATCATGACGAGCAATATCGGTAGCGACGTGATCCTGGCATCCGAGGAGATCGACTCGATCGCCGACCAGATTACGGAGCGACTGCGATCGACGTTTAAACCGGAGTTTCTCAACCGTCTCGACGAGGTCATCACGTTCCGGCGTCTGGCAAGAGATCATATTGTTAAGATTGTCGATCTCGAGCTGGTGCGTCTGCGGATACGACTTGCCGATCGTAAGCTCGAAATCGCCCTCAGTGACGCCGCGCGTGAGCGGATAGCCGAAATCGGTTACGATCCCGCCTTTGGTGCGCGTCCGCTCAAGCGAGCGATTCAGCAGCACATTCAGAATCCGCTTGCCAAGCGTATTCTGGCCGGTGATTTCGCCGACGGATCGACGGTCGAGATCGACGTCGATTCCGGAGACGGCTTTCGTTTTACCCGGCGTTGATTTGGCGCCCGGGAGCGGGGTAGGCTCTCGGGCATGGCCAAACTCTGGGACAAGGGATACGAACTCGACAAAACGATAGAACGCTTTACCGTTGGTCGCGATTTTGAACTCGATCGAGAGCTCATCGTGGCCGACGCCGCGGCGAGTATCGCCCACGTCCGGATGCTCGCTGCAATTGAAATCCTGCCGGATACCGAGACGCAGGCGATCGAGGGCGCATTACGCGAGATCGCGACGGCCGGCGCCAAGCGGGAGTTTGAGATTCGCCGCGAGGACGAGGACGGCCATACCGCTATCGAAGGCCGTCTGATCGACCAACTTGGAACGACGGGTCGACGGGTTCATACGGGCCGAAGTCGCAACGATCAGGTCGTTGCGGCGACACGATTGTACACACGAGAGGCGCTCACCGACATCGGCGAGGCTACGGTCGCGCTTGTCGAACGACTTTTGGACCGGGCCGCGGAGGAAGCTCTTACGGTTATGCCGGGGCGGACACACACTCAAATTGCGATGTTGACCACGTTTGGGCACTGGCTCGCGTCCTGGGCGGAGCTTCTTCTCGACAATCTCGCTGTCGTTGAGGTCCACGCTGATTTAAACGATCGCAATCCTCTCGGTTCGGCGGCAAGCTACGGTGTTCCGCTACCGCTCGATCGCGAGAAGACAGCCGCGGAATTGGGCTTTGCGGAAGTACAGAACAACACCCTGGCGGTCCAGCACTCGCGTGGCGCGCTCGACACCGGTATTGTCGAATCGCTCGCGACTATCGCCGGTACGCTCGCCCGTATGTCTCAGGACCTCATTCTGTTTGCTCTCCCGGAAATCGGCTATCTTTCCCTTCCCGATGAGTTGTGCTCGGGATCGAGTATCATGCCCCAGAAGAAGAACCCGGACGTGTTGGAACTGCTCCGTTCGCGCGCCGGTGTCATCGAAGGATGGGCCGCGCAGTGCCGCGCTGTCGTCCACGCGTTGCCGTCGGGGTACAACCGCGATCTGCAAGACACTAAAGAACCGCTCCTGCGGACGTTATCCGCGGTGGAAGAGGCGGTGAATGTAGCGTGGATAGTTATCGATCGCCTTGTTCCCAATCGAGACCGTATGCGGGCGTCCTTGAATTCTGAACTCTTCGCGACCGATTACGTGTATCGTTTGGTGCGCGAGGGCGTACCGTTTCGCGAAGCGTATCGACGTGGCGCGGCTGAGTACGTCGACGTACCGCTTCCTGATCCCCAGGAGGTTCTTATCCAACGCAGTTCTACCGGGGCTCCCGGAAACCTCAACCTGGCGCAACCGCGCGGACGGCTCATCGATCTCCGAGCGTCGATAGGCGCGCGCGACGCACGGCACCGTGACGCCGTACGGTCGCTCTTTGGCCACCTGGATTCTGTTCGGATTTATGACGACCGGCGCCGCAATGCTGAGTAAGTTACAAAGGCGATAAGAGTCAGAATATAGGGAAGCGCGAGCAGGATCGTCGGTGGAACGCCGATAACGGCCTGCGCTCGAACCGCGAGGGCTTCCATAATTGCGAAAAAGATCCCGGCAATCGCGACGCCGATCGGTCTTCTATAACCAAGGTAGAGCACGACGAGGGCGATCCAGCCACGCCCCGCGCTGACGTTGGGGAGATACACGCCGACCCGAAAGACGAGCAGAGCGCCCGCGAGGGCGGCGAAAACGCCGCCGGCGAGCAGGCCCGCGGCGCGATATCGATCGGGGACGAGGCGATTAACGACCAACCAATCGGGTTGCTCGCCCGCGATACGAACACGAATTCCATACACCGTGTGATAGAGAACGACTCGGGCAAAGGTAACGACGCCGATCATCGTCACAACGACGGCGGCGACCGAGACCGTTTCGCCCGATAGCCGAATCGCCCCGCGAGTCGCGAACACCGTCTCCGACAAGAGAGGTGCAATTCCGGCGGCGAGTAGATTGATGGCAAGTCCGACGATAAACGGATTTGCCTGCAGGTGGATCGCGACGTAGATAAAAATCGACGCCGGTACGAGTCCGGCAAGGCCGGCAATTGCGATGGCGAGGATAGCGGGGAGCCCGGCCGCGTCAAGGACGATCGCCGTAAACGCGCCGATGGTGATCATCCCCTCGAGACCGATGTTGAGGACACCGCTGCGCTCGGAGAGAAGACCGCCGATCGCCACGATAACGAGAAGTGCGCCGCTTTGGAGGATCTGAGCGATCATCGTTTTCTGCCCCGAACGGCACGAACCGTAATAAGAAGAAATACAACCGCTTGAATGATCGATCCGAGTTCCCAGGTCGTTTGATTTTGCAATACCGCCGCCCGCGCGCCCGATTCGAGCCAGGCAAAAAAAAGCGCGGCCGGGAGAATCCACACCGGGTTGTTGCGGGCTATCAACGCGACCGCGATTCCGTTCCAGCCGAGTCCTCCCGAGAAACCGAGAATACTTCGGTGATGAACACCGAGTACCAGGACCGCCCCCGCGAGACCGTGGAACACCCCCGATAAGACGAGCGGAAGGGTCGTATAAAGACCGACGTTTATCCCGGCATAACGGGCGAGATTACGGTTGTAGCCGACGATGCGCATTTCGTAACCAAACAAGGTCCAACGAAGGATAAACCAAAGGACGACGACCACCGCGATCGACCACAACGCTCCGATCGATAGCGTTGACGGCGCGAGTAAGGTCGTAAGGCGCTGTTGAGCCGCGATAAGCGGCGTTGCGAGGAGGCTGCTGGAACTGTCACGCAGCGGACCGACGATAAGGTAGTCGACGATCGGTATCATCGCCGATGAGATGAGAAAACTCGTGATCAGCTCGTCCGCGTCCGCGCGGTGACGGAGAAATCCCGACGTCCCCGCAATGACACCGGCCGTTGCGACCGCGAGGAGCGTTGCTCCCAATACCCCGAGACCTCCGTGTGTAAGCGCGATCGTCGTCACGAGCGCCGCGATATACACTTGTCCCTCGCCCCCGAGGTTAAATACCCCCGCCCGAAACGCTATGACGACACCGGCGCCCGTCATCGCGAGGAGTGCCGAGCGTGCCAGGTAGTTGCCCATTGCATAACGATTTGCCCAGGGACCAAGTATAAAGGTGAGAATTGTCGCCGATGGATCGCTTGACGTGGCCGCAACGACGAGAAGGAGCGTCGCGACGGAGGCGACACCGGCGATCAAAACGCCGCGCCGTTGCGTGAGTGGGCGTCTCACGGGAGCGTCTCTCTTTCCAGCCCGGCGATCGTGCGGGTAATTGCCGGTTTTTGAGTCGGCAAAAACTCCCCGCGAATTGCGCCGTTAAAAAGAACGGCAACACCATCGGCGACCGGCAGGACCGAATCTACGTGTGAGCTGAGAAGCAGTACCGCCGCCCCTCCGGCCGCGAGATTCCGTAAGTCCTCGTAGAGACGCGCAATCGAGCGCAGGTCGAGTCCGGCGGAGGGCTCGGCGACGATGCACAATCTCGGATTGGTCCCTAGTTCACGCGCGAGAATCAGTTTCTGGATCGTTCCCCCGGAAAGCGTTCCGAGCGGAAGGTGCGCTCCTTTGTTAATCCCAAAACGTCCGAGGTGTCGCTCAGTCAGCAAGCGCTCCTCGCCGCGTAGGCGGATTCCCCGCCGGTGGACGTCGGTCCGTTCGGCTACGATTGCGTTTTCAGTGACCGTTCCGTCCAATGCCGCCGCTCGTGCCATTCGATCCGACGGAATAAAGGCGACGTGTCGGGCACGGAGCTCCGCCGGATCGAGGAGGGCGGGTAGGCGCTTTCCGCCGAGACGCATTGCACCGGCGGCAATCTCGAGTTCGCCGGCAAAGAAACTCTCCAGCAAATCGAGTCCGGATTCGCGTACACCCGTGATCGCGAATATTTTCCCGGCGGGGAGGGTTACCGATAGCGGACCCAGCTTGCGCCCGCCACGTGGGTCGCGTACAACCATCTCTTCAAGCGACGCGATAACGTCGCCCCAATCGCCCTGTGTCGCGCGTACGCTCGGTGTCGCCGAGGTATCGGGCGCGACCGACGCACTGGCGTTCGCGAACAGGTCCTGGGCGAGTTGCTCGCTGTCAAACGGTGCGGTTCGCATCACCCGCGTGCGTCCGTCACAGAGAACGGTTATTCTGTCCGCGAGCGCGGTGATTTCCTGTATATCATGCGAAATATAGAGGACGGCCCGCCCGTTCTCGCGCAGGGCACAAACGGCTCGATGAATCCGGTCGCGATCGAGGGGGGCGAGTCCGACCGCAGGCTCGTCGAGGAGTAAGACGTTCGGATCTCGGACAAGGGCGCTCAAAAGTGCGGCGAGTCGTTGTTCGGTTTGATTCAGACGCGCGGCCGGCAGTCGAAGATTGATGTCGATCGCAAAGCGGGACGCGACCGCTTCCACCGCGGCGATCGCCTCGCGCTTGTTGAGAAACGGGCCGCGATGCGGTTCACACCCGACGAGAAGGTTCTGCCACACCGGAAGCGACGGCGCCAAGCGGGGTGTCTGGGGAACGATCGCTACCGCCGACGGATCGCCGCTGACCGTGCCGGAATCGGGTGTTTCGATCCCCGCGAGAATTCGAACGATCGTCGACTTGCCCGCTCCGTTCTCACCGATTAATCCGTGTATTTCGCCATGACGGATCATCAGCGTGGCGTCGGCAAGCGCAGTGATGTGGTCGTATCGGTGAGTGATGTTCTCCGCGCCGATCGCGATCCCGCCCACGGTCAGCTACTGGTTGGATTGATCCAGGACAAGCTCGCCGGTTCGAAGTCGCTCGAGGACGCGCTTCATTTCATCGCGAATGTCAGCGGGAACGGCCGAAATAAAGCCCTCTGCCTCGGTGTCAAAACTCACGGCGCCGTCGGCGACGCCAAGCACCTGGGCCTCACCGTAGCCAAGCGTACCCGCTATCGCAGCGGCTGTCGTTTCGTAGGCCGCCTCGTCCTGTCGTACAAAAGAGCTTCCGATGACAATACCGGGCGCTTGATCGTAGCCACTCTGGTCGTACCAAAGGACGTAGGCATCGTTTTCGCGTGCGGCGGCGATCACGCCCTGGTTACCGCCTCCGGCGATCGTTAGGATCACGTCGCTCCCGCCGACGATCATATCGGTCGCAATTTCCTGCGCTTTACCGGCGTCGAACCAATTACCGAGGACGCGAAAGTCAACTTCCCCATCGGCGACGACGGAACGGAAACCGAGACGGAATCCGGGCAGGATCGTCTCGTTCATAATCGGATATTCCTGTCCCGCGAGTAACCCGGCGGTCGCCCCTCGACCGTCGTCAACGAGGTTGCTTTGGGCGACGAGGCCGGCGAAGTACCCTGACAGGAACGCCTGTTCGAGCTGATCAAAGAGGACCGTGTGGATACGAGCGTTTCCCGGGTAGTATCCGTCAAGGACGATAAAGTCGACGTCGGTCACCGATTCAGTCACCGTCGCGACGATCTCGGGCATACTCGGATTCGACGTGACGATCAAATCGTATACGCCGGAGGCGGCCATCGACATCACGCCTTCCTGCCATGTGGATTGATCAAAACCGCCCTCAATAACCGCGACGCTGACATCCGGCGCCTCTGCCGCGGCGCGATTGACACCGACAACCATCATCTCGTAGGTCGGGCTGCCGTCGACCACTCCCGGTACAAATACACCTATATTAAAAGAGGCATCGTCGTCCTCCGCGCTACCGACGGCAAAGACGGACAGGGGTATAAGCGCGAACAGCACGACGAGAACTAAAACCGTGTCTTTCATGCACTTGAGTGTATCGGTTTTTCCTAGCGATCGACAATTGACCGGGTCTAGCGGCGATGGTAGCCTTGCCCTGTTGTGGGCGAGAGAAGGTACTTACTCATCGATATCGGTACTTCAAGCATCAAAGCGGCGATCATGGGAGAGGACGGCGAGCCGCTCTCGTTTGTCCGCCGGCGCCTTACCGATCCCGGCACGTCTCCCGGTACGATGCAAACCGATCGCTGGGAACGCGAACTGGCCCAGGCAATTCCCCAGGTAAAGAGCGGCCATAGCGTCGACGCCGTTGTCGTTAGCGGGAACGGACCAACGTTGGTTGCGATCGACTCCGGTGGTGCGCCGATCGACCCGATTATGCTTTGGCTGGACGATCGCTCGCGAAAGATCGGGAGAACTGACTCGTTCTATCTACCAAAGATACGCTGGTTTCTCGATTCCGCGGCGGGCGATCGAGTTCGCCGTTTTTTGCCGTTTCCCGAGTACATCGTCTTTTGTCTCACCGGCGAGGAGATCGCAATCTCGCCGAGTCCGGAGTTTGATCGGTACATCTGGTCGGAAGATGAATCGCGACGGTACGAGATTCCGCAATCGTTGCTACCGCCGTTTGTCCCCATCGCTAGCGTGGTCGGAACTGTCCACAACGACGCCGCGGCGCGCTATGGATTGGCCGTAGGTACGCCCGTGGTGGCTGCGGGATCCGATTTTTTTATGAGTCTTATCGGAACCAACACCCTGAGCCCTGGTACGACCTGTGATCGTGCCGGTACCTCTGAAGGAATTAACCACTGCAGTGCCCGGAGAATTCGCTCTCCGGGGCTCCGTACGCTGCCTCATGTTGCCGACGGCTGCTACAACGTCGCCGGAATCCTGTCCTCCACGGGATTGCTTTTCGAGTGGTTTCGGGAGATCAGCGGACAGTCGGCCCGAGACTACGGAGATATGATGGTGGATATCGTAAACGTCGGTGACGATGACGCGATACCGTGGTTTTTCCCGTCAGTGCATCGTGGTGCGGCGTGGGAGTTTCAACGAGGCATGTTTATCGGGCTTGGTGCCGAACACGACCGCGCCGCGATGGGACGCGCCGTTGTGCTCTCGATCGGGTTTGCGGTCCGCGAAGCTATCGACTACTTGCGCGAAAGCGGATGCTCGGTTACCGAGCTGCGCGCCTGCGGCGGTCAGGCCAAAAATCGCGTGTGGACACAGATGAAATCGGACATCTGCGGGATCCCCATCGTGATTCCCCACGTTGCCGACGCTGAACTGACCGGAAATCTCGCCGTCGGAATGGTCGCGCTTGGCGATGCGGACAGCATAGCGGAGGCGGCAGCGCGAATCGTACGCTTTGTTCATCGCATTGAGCCGGATCCGGTTCGATCCAACGTATACCACGAGCAATATCAACTGTACTTGGAACGCTATGAGCGCTTCCGACTTGCTCTCGCAGAGTGTGACGAGTAGCTCGTCGCCCGGTGAGGCAAAATCGTAACGCGCTACTACCACAAAAAAGGACCGACGCACAGCGTCGGCCCTTGTGTAGAAATCGATCGAACGGGAGTTATTACCCGATCGCTTCCGTCCCCGTCTCTCCGGTGCGAATCCGGACCACATCTTCGAGCGGCATGACAAAAATCTTACCGTCGCCGATGTTTCCCGTTCGCGCGCCGGCGACGATCGCGTCTACCGTCGGTTTCACAAAATCCGAGTTGACCGCAATCTCCAGGCGAACTTTCTTGAGAAGGTTAACCTCGATGTCTACACCTCGGTAGGTTTCGTGGTACCCCTTCTGCTGTCCAGCCCCCATGGCATTGGTTACCGACATTTTGAAAACCTGCGCTTTGTAAAGCGCCTCCTTAACATCGTTAAGCTTTTGCGGCTGTATGTAGGCGATGATCAGTTTCATGAGTACCTCCTTTAGATGTTGGAAAAGATCTGGAAGCCGCTGTACGACTCGGCGCCGTGCTCCGAGATGTCCAATCCAAGTAGCTCGTCCTCTTCCGGCACACGCAGATTTCCGGTTGCCTTGAGGATACCGAACAGGATTGCGGCTACGACAACGACCCAAACAAATACTGCGGCAACACCGAGAAACTGGACGCCGATCTGTCCGCCGCGAGAGAGACCACTTCCGATCTTCTCAAGATCGCCAAAGATTCCGACCGCGATCGTTCCCCAGGCACCGACTACACCGTGAACGGAGATTGCACCGACCGGATCATCGATGTGGAGTACTTTGTCAAAAAGCTCGACCGAGAGAACGACGAGAACGCCACCGATCGCGCCGACAAGGATCGATGCGGAGGGGCTGATGACCCAGGTACCGGCGGTAATCGCAACCAGACCGGCGAGCGCACCGTTAAGCGACATCGACGGATCAGGCTTGCCGAACCAGGTCCACGAGGTAAACATCGCGGCGATGGCACCGGCAGAGGCGGCAAGAGTCGTTGTCGTCGCGACGTAGGCGATGTCGAGATCGGTTCCTGAAAGCGTGCTTCCCGCGTTAAAACCGTACCAACCAAACCAGAGAATAAACACGCCCAGTGCCGCCAGCGGCATGTTGTGCCCCTGAATTGCCTTGACCGTAACCTGATCGCCGACCTTGACGTACTTTCCGCGTCTGGCGCCGATCATCATCGCGCCGACCATCGCGGCCCAAGCACCGACGGAGTGAACAACCGTCGATCCGGCAAAATCATGGAAACCGAGGTTGGCGAGCCAGCCACCGTTCCAAATCCAATGACCGCTTACCGGGTAGATAATCGCGGTGATAACGACCGAGTAGAGCAGATACCCGCTGTATTTGGTCCGCTCAGCCATCGCACCTGATACGATTGTCGCCGCGGTTGCCGCGAACACGACCTGAAAAAACCAGTCGCGAAACGTAGCGCTTTCCGCTCCGGCGAGGAAAAACTGATCGGTACCGATAAAACCACCCGCGCTCGAGCCGTACATGAGAGCCCACCCAACGGCAAAATACGCGATCGCCCCAACGGAAAAGTCCATGAGGTTCTTCATGATGATGTTACCCGCGTTCTTCGCGCGCGTAAGACCCGTCTCAACCATGGCAAATCCGGCCTGCATAAAGAAGACCAGGGCCGCGGCGACGGTGAGCCAGATCATGTCAAACGCCTGACTAAAGAGCGATAGCGTCTCCTCGACCTCCTGAGCGGCGATGCCCGGAACGACGAGAAGTCCCATGATTCCTAGAGCTAATACCATCCGATGCTTCATACGAAACTTCCTCCTATAAAGTTCTAACTGCGGCGTAGCTTGTAATTACTGTGCCAACCGATTTGTAGGATTCAAGAAAAATGGTGACTGAAGCGTAAGGCGTTGCGTAGTAACGGCTTAGCCGACCCACGAAACCGTTGGGAAATGTTGCAGCAAACTTCCGTGATGAAGTAAGGACGCAAAAAGGATACAAATATGTAATAAAAGGGGTATAAAACTACGCGTGTGTACGAAAAATACGGGGATCGACGTTGTGCTTTTTGACACGGAGCCCCATAATCCGCTCGGTGATTTCCAGTATCCGCGCTGCTTTGGCCATGTTTCCCTTTGTGGACTTGAGCGCGTCCATAAGGAGTTCTCGCTCCAGTTTATCGAGGGCGTCCTGGAGCGATCCACGCATTTGTGTGTTCGTGCTCTCGGCGGACTGCAAGCTCGGGGGCAGGTGGTGCGAATGAATCACACCGTCGATAGACAAGAGAACCGCGCGTTCGACGCAGTTTTCCAGTTCGCGAACGTTGCCCGGCCAGTGGTAGTTCATCAAGAGATCTATGGCCGGTGTTGATATGCGCTGGATTGACTTGTGATTTGTTTCGCCGTAGTGAGCGATAAAATGGTCGGCCAGAAGAAGAATATCGTCGCGTCGTTCCCGCAGCGGCGGCAAGTGGATCGGAAACACGTTGAGGCGGTAGTAGAGATCCTCTCGGAAATCGTTGCGTTCCATCGCCGCTTCGAGCTCGCGGTTGGTCGCGGCGATGACGCGGACGTTTGTCCGGATCGTCTCGTTTCCGCCAACTCGCTCGAACTCCTTCTCCTGGAGAACACGGAGGAGTTTGACCTGGGTCATTGCCGAGAGGTCGCCGATCTCATCGAGAAAGATCGTCCCCCCGTTGGCGAGCTCAAATCTGCCTTTTCGTGTACTGATCGCACCCGTAAATGATCCCTTTTCGTGACCAAACAGCTCGCTCTCGATAACCGTCTCGGGGAGGGCCGCGCAATTGACCTTGATCAGCGGTTTTGAAGCCCGAGGGCTGTTGTAGTGAATTGCCTGGGCGACGAGCTCCTTGCCGGTACCGCTTTCACCGCGAATGAGCACGGTAGCATCGCTCTTCGAGACCTGGGCGATCATATCAAACACATGCTGCATCGCCTTGCTGTTACCGATGATGTTGGACGGCCGAAAGCGCTCTTCAAGTTCCCGATGAAGTCGCGTGTTTTCCTCAAGGAGTTGCTCGCGCTCTTCCATAACGCTCTGGCGGATTTTTACGGCCTGGGCGATAAGCGAACACACAACCGCAAGAACCCGAACGTCGTCCTGGAGAAACTGCTCCTCCGCCGATTCCCGATCAACGCTAAACGCGCCGACCGTCTCATTGCCGATCTTGATCGGTACGCAGATAAAGGAGATCTCATGGGCTGTCGTTCCCCGGCGTGCACCGGTCTTGTCGAGGAAATCGGGCTCCTCGCTGATGCGCGGGATCACCTTGGGAAGGCCGCTCTGAACAACTTTGCCGGTTATTCCTTCGCCGAGTTTGTATCGGCCGCGCTGTCGTTCGGTTGGAGAGAGACCGTAGGCGGCCTCGATCAGGATCTCGTCAGTTTTTCGGTTGAGAAGGGTTATCGTTCCCCGGAGCATGCCCATATGATCGGTGACCGCCGTCAGGACGGGTTGAATCACCTGTTTGAGATCCATACTCTGATCGAGGATCCGGCTGATTTCGAACAGGAGCGAAAGCTCCTCGATTTTGGTCCGGTATCCGCCGTTTGTGCTGCGGTCGCTCATTTCCACCTGAGGTAAAACCTACATCATCGTAGAAAAATACACAAGAGAAGGATTTGATAGTTATTCATACAACGAGGTAACTTTGAAGCTCGTTACCTACCCGCGGGGCTTATGCCTCCAGATAACCCTCGTATATGATCTTCTCGTCGCCGTGAACGCTTATGCTCTGGCGGTTCTCGAGTTGTCGATAGGCATCGCGAACCTCGCCGACAAAGACCAGATCGGGATTGATCTCCCTCATCTGCTCAATACTCAAAGACGGACGTGACTCGACGATCAAGCCGCGAACGTTGCGCAGAAGCGGCGTAAAATCGGCGTCGACCGATGGAACAAGGAGTATTTCCGTGCCGTCAAGTCGCAGGCTCTGCTTGGCTTCGTCATAGGTCCGCGCCTTTACCACGTTACCCGAACATATCGAGCCAAACCCGCGTTGGCCGCGGTTTAGGATATTGCCCATAAAATGAACCTTTATCGTGTTCATCATTATCGGGCTGTTGAGGGGAATACCGGCCGCGGTTACCACCTTATCGTTTCGTCGCACGTAGCCGTGCTTGAGAGCGAGGCGGAGCGCGTTCTGGACCATGACGTCGGAGTCGTTAACGTAGTCGGTTAGAAGCGGATAGATACCCCAATGAAGCAATAACTGACGATAGACAACCTCCGAAATCGTCACGGCGATGACCGGTTGCTGTGGTCGATATTTGGAGATCAAGCGGGGACTGTTGCCACGAAGCGTCGGCGTGACGATCGCCGCCGCCTCGACGTCGGTCGCCAGAACGTAGGCGGCCTTTGTGATCGCGTCGGCGATGTCGTTGCTCGACTTGTGAAAAAAGAAATACTGCCCGCTGCGCTCGACGTACTCGCGAGATCGCTCTACCTCGACTGAAATTCGATGCAAGGTCTTTATCGACTCGACCGGGTACTTGCCGCCGGCCGTTTCTCCCGAAAGCATTACCGCGTCCGTGCCGTCGAAAATGGCGTTGGCTACGTCCGTAAGCTCGGCACGAGTCGGCTTGGGATTGTGAATCATCGAGTCGAGCATCTGAGTCGCCGTTATGACCGGTTTATTCTGCTGATTGCACTCGCGGATAATTCGCTTCTGGGCGAGAGGGATTTGCTCAGTTTCGAGTTGTACGCCGAGATCACCGCGAGCCACCATCACACCGGAGGAGAGGCGGGTTATCTCTGCGATGTTCTCGAGCCCTTCCTCATCTTCTATCTTTGAGATAATGCGAATCGGTGATTTTCCCCGATCGACGATCTTCTGCACTTCGAGGACATCCTTACCTTTACGGATAAATGAGGCGGCGATGTAGTCCATCTCCATGCGAATGCCAAACTCGATATCCGCGATGTCTTTTTCGGTGACGGCCGGGAGCGAGGTCTTTACACCCGGGACGTTTACGTTTTTACGGCTACCAATCGTCCCGCCGTTACGAACGATGCAGTGAATTCGATTGTCACGCGTTTCCTGGACCTCGAGGTCGACAAGGCCATCGGCGATAAAGATATGTCCTCCGGGTTGAACCTCGTAAGGAAGGTTGTGATAGCTCACGCTCAGGAGATCCGCAGTACCGTCGAGAGTGTCGGTCGTGAGAATAATCGGCGCGCCGCGAACGAGATTGATCGTCCCGCCATCGGCGATAACTCCCGTGCGAATTTCCGGGCCTTTAGTATCGAGGAGAAGTGCCACGGGAATTCCCGTCTGTTCGCTCGCCGCCCTCAGCATCTCGATACGACCCTGTTGCTCGTCGTGCGTGCCGTGGCTGAAGTTGAAGCGGGCGACGTTTAGTCCCGCGCGGAGGAGTTCTTTCATCATTTCGAGGTCGTCGACCGCGGGGCCCATGGTCGCGACGATCTTGGTCTTTCTCAGCATTAATCGTTTCCTTTTGCGTGCTTCGTCTAGGTATCGACGTCTTCTTCTCCGCCGGCGAGAAGAAACCCGTACTCTTGCGAAGAAATGGTGTCGGAGCTTTCCTCATATACGTCCGAACGCTCGAGGGAGGACTCTAACTCGGTCTGAACGCGTTCATGGGTATGGAGGCTCGTCGACAACTTGGCGTGATAGGTATCGGCGAGCTTGTCGTGCTGGATCTCGCCGTCCAGAATTTTTTTTAGGAAATCCACGAAGGCGTGTATCGTCCGTCGCAGCGATCGCATATAACCGGATCTATTCACGAGCAGCGAGTTCTCTTTGAGCGAGGAGTAAATCCGTAACAATGCGGCGTCAATAAAAAAAATGTCCTCGAGGATCTTGTCTCGAAAGTACTCCGGATCGATGTCCAGTTTCATTCCCGATTCGATCGTGCGGACCATCGTATGTAGGAAGAAAAGGTTGTCCTCGTAATGGACCTTGACCGGCATCGGATCTGCTCCAATCATTGACACGCCTATCGCGGTGTGCTACATTCTCGCGACCTTCTTGCTACCGTCGATGGTATCAGAATGGTAGTCGCAAGTCCATAAGGAGGAACTAATTGCGGACGTACGAAGCGATGTGCGTCTTTCGCGCCGACCCGGAGGTGTTTTCGACCGGTAAGGATGTGGTGCGTGAGGCGCTGGTAAAACTTGGAGCCGATATCCAAAAAGAAGAGGATATGGGCGTCAGAACCCTGGCATTTCCAATCAAGAATCAATTGCAAGCTCACTATTTTTATTATGTGTGCTCGATGGATCCCGAGAAGGCCCATGAGACCGAAGACGCGCTGCGCCTTAAAGAAGAACTCTTGCGTTTTATGATGGTACGTCGAGACGACTAGCGTCGTTTTCGACGCAAAGGAGACGGACCGATGGCTGATGTCAATACGGTTGTTCTGGTCGGGCGACTCACCCGTGATGCCGAGCTAAAATACACTAACAACGGTCTCGCGATCACTGAGTTTGCCATCGCCGTGAACACGCGCGTGAAGCAGGGCGATCAATGGGCCGACGAGGCCAATTTCTTTGACGTGACCTCGTTTGGTCGACAGGGCGAGGCAATTCAGCGTTATCTCGTAAAAGGCAAAACGGTCGGAGTCGAAGGACGACTTAAGCAAGATAAATGGCAGAACCAAGAGGGGCAGAATCGAACAAAAATCCGAATCGTAGCCAACAACGTGATGTTGATCGGCGGCAGTGGTGAACGATCGGGTGCGCCCTCTTCAGGCGGATCCCCGGGATTTAGCGGCGGAAGGTCGCAAAGCGGTGGATCCAACGATGGGTACGGCGGGGATGAATTCCCCGACGACATCCCGTTTTGACGTAACGAAAAATACGGAGGATACGTAACATGTCCGATGAACAACGAAGCGGCAGGGGATACGACGACGGTCGTGACGGACGCGATGGTCGCGACGACCGGGACGGCGGAGGACGATCATTTCGCCCGCGTGGTCGCGGTCACTTTCGAAAAAAAGTAGACAAAATTAAGGCTCATAATCTCACGATTGACTACAAGCAACCGGAGATACTCCGCCGCTTTCTCACTGAAAGCGGTAAGATCCTTCCGCGACGAATAACCGGAACGTCCGCGAAGAATCAACGAAAGCTTGTCCGCGAGATCAAGAAGGCCCGCTATCTTGGGCTTCTCCCGATGGGCTAAGCGGATTACGGGAGGCAGATGAGCGATCCTCGCGAGGAGTTCCGCCGTTTTGCACCGGTTCTGATTTCGGCGGTGCTCAGCGCGCTTCTCTTTTATACGGGGGTCTTTGCGTTTCTATTTGCGGTGCCGGTCCAGGTGAACTACACCCGTCGCGGCGAACGCGTAGGCGTTCTCAGCGCCGTCGTTACGGCGGTCGTCGTGGTGATCGTTCATTTGTCGCAGGCACTGCGCTTTGAAGAGGTCGGTGGCGAGGTGGTGAGAATCCTCCTCGTCGACTCGCTTATGCCGATCGGGTTGCTCACGGGATTGTCCTTGTTTAACCTGCTTCGGCGACTTTCGTGGACGTTCCGCCTCGTTGCATCGGCGATTCCCACGATGCTAGCCGCGCTCCCGAGCATATTGCTCCTGGTGGCGGCGGCGAACGGCGACGGCCCGTTGGGCGAGCAGCTTGAGGCGATGCTCGCCTCGATTGGAATGGGCACAAACGCCGAGTACTGGTTGACGACGGTGAAGCGAATCGTGCTCAACACCGTTGGCTTGGGGCTGACCGCGAGTATTGCCGCCAACTGGTGGTTGGGTCGAAGCATCGTGTTGCGCGCGGTGAGCGGCTCGTCGTCGCTTCGTGCGGCGCGCGTACCCGAGGTCTTTGTCTGGCCGGTTATCGGTGGGCTTGCGGGCGTGTTATTCGCCTGGCTATTTGATGTGCCGGCGATAGAGCCGGTCGCGTGGAACGCTATGCTGGTGGCGTCGTTCCTGTTTGGGATACAAGGGATCGGCGTGATTCAACATTTGCTGCGTCGCCGCGGAATGAGCGAGCGGAGCGAACGTTGGGCGCTGACGATCTCGATGGCGCTGCTGTTTATTCCGGGACTAAACGTCCTGGCGGCGATCGGAATACCGCTTGTCGGTATGAGTGAGATTTGGATCGATTACAAAAGGGGAGAGAAATATGAAGGTCATTCTGAACAGTGACGTAGCAAGCCTCGGAGAAGAGGGAGATGTTTTAGACGTCGCGCCGGGTTACGCGCGGAACTACCTCCTGCCGCAGGGACTCGTTCTCGAGTACAACAAGCGAAACGTCGCCCAGATCGAAGAGCGTCGCGAGCAGATCGAGCAACGCAAGGATGAAAAACGGACCGCGGCGATGGGTGTCAAAGAACGTCTTGAGACCGAGGACCTCGTGATATCGATGACCGCAGGGCGGAACGGAAAGCTGTTTGGTTCGGTTACCAGTTCAACGATCGCCGATCGATTAACGGCCAACGGGATCGACGTCGAGCGGAAGAAGATTGAAGTTCCGGATAAGAGTATCAAGGCTGTCGGAAACTACAAAGTCAAAATTCGTCTGTACGGTGGCGCCGAAGCGGTGCTGACCGTTCGGGTGGAACCCGATGCCAAAACGCCCGTTGAAGCGGCGGCGGATGAGGAGACGACGGGAAGCGATGAGCAGCCCGGTAATAGTTCTCCCGATGCTTCGCCTGAGCCGATCGATGAGCAGGCAACCGCACAATCCGAGCTCGCCGACGAAGATAACAACGATACCGTTGTCGATGCTTCCGATGACGAAGCGAACGAGGACAGCGAGTAGGAGCGGAGTTGGAAGGACGTCTCCCTCCGCATAACCTTGACGCGGAGGTCGCGACCCTGGGGGCGATTCTTCTCGAACCCTCTGCAATCACCAGAGTAATCGACTATGTGCGCGCCGAGGATTTCTACAAAAGCGCGCACTCGGGAATCTTTGAATCCGTCGTACGACTGTGGGACCGCGGGGAGAGCATCGACCTTATTACCCTCACCGACGAACTCCAGCGTAACGGTACGCTCGAACGTGTCGGGGGAGCGGCGTATATATCGTCACTCACCACCGCCGTTCCCACCAGCGCCAACGTCGAGTACTACGCCCAGATCGTCCGCGAAA
This sequence comes from Alkalispirochaeta sp., assembly GCA_965601745.1. Taxonomy (GTDB): domain Bacteria; phylum Spirochaetota; class Spirochaetia; order DSM-27196; family Alkalispirochaetaceae. Next base: position 1,624,794 of record OZ271836.1, on the reverse strand, counting down.
CCAGCCTTCGTCGTCGGCTGATCCGCCTTTCGGCGGAGCTAACCGAGCGCTGCTTTGACGACACCGTACCAACACGAGAGGTCCTCGAAGAGGCGGAGCGACGAATTTTCGAGCTCGCCGAGACCAACCAGACGCAATCGTTTCAACCCGCCCGCGAGGTCGTCAAACGCACCGTTCAGGCGATTGAACGCCTCTACCACAATCAGGACGCCTACACCGGCGTTGCCTCCGGGTTCCACGCGCTAGACAACATGACCAGCGGGTTTCAAAACAGTGAGTTTATCGTTATCGGTGCGCGCCCCTCCGTCGGGAAAACGGCGCTCGCCCTATCGATGGCCGCCAATATCGCGATCGGGCATCGCGTTCCCGTCGGATTCTTTACCTTGGAGATGAGCGACATGGCGTTGATGCAACGTCTGGTCGCATCCGAAGCACGAATCGGCAGCCAGGTCATCAGAACAGGAATGCTCCGACCCGGCGATTTTGCCAACCTCACCAACGCCGCCGGACGGATTTACGAGGCACCGCTGTGGATATCGGACACCCCGGGGATGCGCCTCCTCGATCTCCGCGCGCAGGCGCGTCGAATGGTCAGCCAGCACGGCGTGAGGATTTTTTTCATCGATTACATCACACTTATAAACAACGAGAATCAGGAGATGGCGCGACACGAACAGATTGCCGACATATCCCGCTCGCTCAAAGCACTGGCGCGAGAACTCGAAGTGCCCGTGGTGGCGTTGTCTCAGGTCACCCGTGATACCGAAGGGAAGCGACCGCTCCTTTCCAATATTCGAGAGTCCGGAAGCATTGAGCAGGATGCCGACGTTGTTATGTTTCTCCATCGTGAGCGCAACCTGGATCGAGACTCGACTGAAACGCTCGACGTCATCGAAACCGATCTGATTCTCGCCAAACAGAGGAACGGTCCGGTTGGAACGATTAAACTCGCGTTTGTGCCGCGTTACACCAAGTTTGACAATCTCGCCGACGACATCGATCAGGGGGAGTATTCATGAATCTACGAGATATCTATGGATTTGAAGAGCTGGTAAACGAAAGCGAACGAGTTGTGCTTGACGAACTCGGACGTCAACTCGAGGAGCGCGGCGACGCTGTCTACAATGACGAGGACGCCGTTCTCGACATTGCCGCGTGGGCGCTCAACCACGTGCGCCCTATGTACCGCGTCAATCTACTCGGCCGCTTATACGCGAGCTCTCTCTCAGACGAATACGCTGATGAGATCGCCGGTGCCGTGCGGGATGCGATCGAAAAGGTTGTCGGATCGTAAATCTCAGACCGTGCTACGAGGACGGCCTCTGATCTCCGGCTCGTGGATCAACGCCGTCTCCGCTATCCCGCTCACCTTGCTCGACGTCGACTTCGATTTCCCCAGCTATAAATAAACGGAGTGACTCGAGACTCCAGCGGTCGTCGTTGACGCTAATCGTCCGTTCGTTGACCTGGCGAGCGGAGGACGCTGCATAGCCGCCGTCCTGTTGCATCGCGATCCAGTCTCCCCGTGTATTTCGAAGAACGTAGAAATCCATAACCGCCGTTCCGGCGTATCGATCGACAACGGAAACCGTACCGTCTGCATTTGCCGAAAACAGGTAATCGCCCGCAACGATCATCCGCTCCGGGACATGGGCGGGATTCCTGATCAGCGCGGCAGGGCGGGCGCGTTCCCAGCGTACGATTCCGCCGCGGTCGTCCAGATTTGTGTACGTGAGTCCGGTGGTCGAATCAACCGCGACCTGGGCACTCAAATATTCGCCTGTTACTTCGATGATCGATCGTCGACGGTCGAATGAGGCGCCTTCGATAACCTCGATGATCGTCCGCGGTACCTCACGGGAATCTCGTTGTAGACCGATTGAGTACAGACGTCCGCGTCGCTCGTCGTAGTAGAGATAAAACACGAGGTCGGCAGCGGTCGTCAGCGGGACAGTTTCGCCGGTCTCGGGGTTGAGGCGCAAAAGTGCCGAATCGATCGGCCCTTGATCCGTCTTGCCGACAAATACGCCGCGCGACGTCGCGATCGCGGTCTGGATGCCGATACCGGGGTAGGAGAAAAGCTCTTCGTTCGAGATTCGATCAAACAATTGGACTCTGCCGGCGCGCGAGACGAGAAGAATCCGATTGTCGTGGGCGTCGACCGCCTGAATCGAGGTCGGGTAGGGGAGAAGAACCGGGTCGGTTTGAGAACTGTAAAGCCGGAACTCGTGAACGGCGGCCTCGAGGTCTCTCGGCATCCACACGAGAAGATCTTCATCGGCGTCGGCGATAAATCGACTCTCCGGACCGGCGTTAATCTCGGCAACGCGGTCGCGGACAAAGCTTGTCTCAATACGATCGCCGCTTTCGTGGTTAAAAAAGTCACTCGATATCGAGATGACCCGGTCGGCCGTAAGGAGATGAAGTCGGTCTTCGGCAAAATAGATATCGGAAACCGGCTCGATGAGGTTTTCGGCCATGACGCTGGCGACCGATTCAAACGCGGGCCAGCGCAGAATCGACCCGTCCTCGGTGCCGGCGAAAAGCTCGCGGTTTACCGGCCGGACCACCGTTACTGAATCCGGAATCGTCCGGGGTTGCGCAAAGCGCAGCTCGAGTTCTCCGTCTTGAACGCCAAAGCGGCGAATAGAATGACGACCGGCCGAAGAACGGCTGTGAACGAGGATCTCCTCGGTCTCGGGCGTCTGGTAGATACCGATAACATCACCAACGGACCGTGAGTCGGTGACCGCTCCGCTGAGCAAGTCGATTACCGTAAGCCTGTCACCGGGCGCACTCGCGACGGCGTGTCGCCGTGAGGGTAGGATTGTGAGCAGATCGAGTTGTTCGGGGGCCTGAAAGCTACCGGCAATCTCTCCGCTCCCGATCTCTCGATACACTAGAGATCCATCGGTTGGTGTGTAGGTTACGACCCGACGCTCGCTTGTACCAACAACGTGCCACGATATCAATCCCGTCGCGCCGGCTCGCGAGCGAATCTGAGCTCCACTCCGAGCGTCGAGAATCACAAGACTTTCGAGGCCGGGCACTGTGTAGGTGAGATATCGTCCGCCGGGTGAAACCGAAAGGGAGAGAACCTCCGACGTTGTCTGATGGAGAAAAACGCGTTCCCCGCTACGCCAATCCCAAACGCTGATTCGATCGATTCCGGCCCCGTTTGTGCTGTACACTGCGATCCGCGAGCCGTCCGGATAGGGAGCCAGCGCATCGATCGGAAGCCGATCGATCCGAATCGATCGGAGTAGGCGGTCGGTTTCCGTATCCCAAACGATCATTTTCCCGTCGGCTCCGGCAGTCACAAGGAGGTTCTCCTCACCGGTGACGGCCGAGGCGGTCACGCTCGCCGCGTGCGCGCTCCTGAGTGTCGCCCGCGGTATCGGATACACCGAACTCACGGCGAGGAGAACGAGAGCGGCTACGAGGAGAACGCGGTTTTTGATCATCCGCGCCCTCCGGCGAAGAAGAGAATGTCGTTAAAGAAGGCGAAAAACATCAAACAGATGATAATTATGTTTCCGACCATTTGATATCGATAGACAAGCCGTGGATCAAGAGGCCGCCGCGAAGCGATTTCCAGCAAGTTAAGCACGATCTGGCCGCCGTCAAGGACCGGAATCGGTAAAAGGTTCATAAAAAACAGTGTAATGCTGATTAGGCTGAGAAAGTTGAAGAACGAGAGCAACGCGCGACCGATACCTGCGTCGAGACTCGCCGTGGCGACTTCGCCGACGAGATAGGTAATCCGGACGGGACCCATGAGGGCGCGGTTGAGATCGACGCCGCGAAATAGCAGGCCGATACCACGAATCGTAAGCGCGAGTGTCTCGTGACTCGAGCGAAACCCCTCCACGATGCTCCCGAAGAGCCCGTATCGCGGTGTTCTCACTTCGAGTGTTGCGTAGCGAACGCCCACGCCTTGATCCGGCGGTCCCGGAACCAGCATTACGTCGCGCGTTTGTCCGTTGCGTTCTACTCGGATTCGGACGCTCTCGCCGGCGACATCCCGGATTGCGGCGTCAATCGCAACAGTATGGGGAAGTTCGCGGTCGTTGACCGCGACGATTCGGTCTCCAGCCTCGATTCCGGCAAAGTCAGCCGGTGATTCCGGCACGATCTCGGCCACAATCGGTTCCACCCATGGATACACCCCGATTTGACCGGCTCCGCTCTCGGTAACTAAGGCGGGTTCGATCGCGATATCAACGATCTGCCCGTCGCGATCGATCCGTAAGCTCAGAAGCTGGCCGGCGCTTTGACTCACGACCGTCTGGAGATCGCGAAATGTCTCAACCGGTTCGTCGTCGATCGCGATCACCCGGTCGCCGGTCTCCAAGCCCGCGATCGATGCCGGCGTCGCGCGGTCGACGTATTCGGAGGCGAGGACGACACGATTCTCAAACGTATACACCGTGTAGCCGACCAAAGCGATCGCGGCGAATACGAGAACCGCAAAAAAGTAGTTAATCGCCGGACCGGCGATGAGTACCACGATTCGCTGCCACGGACGTGCCGAGTAAAAGTCGCCGTCCTCCACATCGAGCTGCTTGCTGCGTTCCTGCCACGCCTTGATGAGCGCGCGTTCGCCCTTCATCTTGCAATAGCCGCCGATCGGCAACCAGCTGATTCGATACTCGGTACCGCCGCGTTCAAAGGAGACTACTTTTGGGCCCCAGCCGACGCTAAACGCCTCGACGGTTATGCCCATCGATTTGGCGGCGACAAGATGTCCCAACTCGTGAAGAAATACGACAAGACCGAGACCAAGAAGGCCAATGATCACATTGAGCACGGCCACCTCCTACAGAAAGACCAATACAAAACCATAGTAGAAAAATGGCGCGGCAAAGAGGGGAGAGTCAATCGAATCGAGCAAGCCCCCTCGTCCGGGTATTATCTGTCCCGAATCCTTGACTGCGGCCGATCGTTTGAGCGCGGATTCGACAAGATCCCCGAGAATCGCCGCTGCACCGACGATCACGCCGAGGATCGCCGCACCAATAAACGACGCCGTGATTCGGTCGCGCATAAGGAACGTAAAGAGGATGATAACGGCCGGGCTCGCGATAAAACCACCGACAAAACCGATTCGCGATTTATTTGGACTCACCGATACGGGCGGTAACTCCCCCGCGCTCGGTTTTTTGCCGAACAGGCGGCCAAACAGCCACGCAGAACTGTCGTTGAGATAAACCGACAGGACAAAAAGGAGGACCACCCACGACGCGTACGGGAGAAATACGAGGCGCATCGCGTACCACGCAAACAGACCGGGATAGACGATCAGAAAAACGTGCATGGCGACGATTGGGACGATCTCGCCAAATCTCCGATCGATCCGCCGGCCGACCTGGAGAACCATCGCGACCACAACGATCGCCAGCATCGTGACCAGCACCGTTTCAGGTGCTAATAGCGGAAAAAAAGATTCGGCGATGTACCCGACGGCGGCCGGTGCTGCGCCAAGAATCGGGATAGTTATGCGGCTGCCTTTGTAAGTCCGCGTCTCAGCGGGGAAAAAAAACGCCGCCTCACGAGCGGCGATGGCGGCGGCGCCGACGACCAGCGCGGCAAACACCGGAAGGTTATAGCTGGGAAAGAGAAACGCGACCGCAGCGAGTACCGGGAGGCCGATGAGAAAAACGAGGATTCGGATTATGGTATTTCCCATTACGACGGCATTCCACCAAAGTTTCGTTTACGTTGCGCAAAATCCCGAACCGCTTTGCGCAGGTCGTCCGCGTCCCACTCCGGCCAGAGTCGATCGGAGAAGTAGAGTTCCGCATACGCCGCCTCCCACAGAAGGAAGTTGCTGATCCTTTGCTCTCCACCCGTGCGGATAATGAGGTCGGGATCCGGTAGCTGCGGCAGATCGAGATGACTGCTGATTTCGGATTCGTCGAGCATTTGGGAACCGTTACCGCTTGTTTCGATCCATCGGTTGACCGCGCGCACAATTTCATCGCGTCCACCGTAGTTGACCGCAAGATTCACCGTAATTGCATCGAACTCACTTGTCTCCGCGGTAACGGCGTGAATTTCACGTTGAACCTCGTCCGGCAAACCCTCGAGATTTCCGCTGTGACATACTCGTACGCGATTATCGCGGTAAAAACCGTAGTGCGACCGCAGATTTCGCGCGACCAGACCCATAATAAAGGACACTTCTTCTTCGGTACGGCGCCAGTTTTCGGTCGAAAACGCGTAAAGCGAAAGAAAGCGAATACCAAGCACGATCGCCTCGCGGACAACACGCTTGGCTGCTTCAACGCCCTCACGATGACCGCGCGTCCGGCGAAGGTTTCGTTTAGTCGCCCAACGCCCGTTTCCGTCCATGATTATTCCGACGTGGGTAGGTACATCGACGGCGACTGACTTAGCTGCCATCAGATTTCCAGGATCTCGGTCTCCTTGGCGGCGAGCGTCTCGTTAATCTTTTCAATGTATGAGTCGGTCAGTTTCTGAACCTGCTCTTCACCGCGTTTGAGATCGTCTTCGCTGATGTCGCCGGCCTTCTCCTGCTTCTTCAGCTCGTCGTTGGCGTCGCGTCGGATGTTTCGCACCGCAACGCGACTCTGCTCGGCGGTGTTCTTGGCCAGTTTGACCAACTCTTTCCGGCGCTCCTCGGTGAGCGGCGGAATCGAAATGCGAATAACCTTACCGTCGTTGCTCGGGTTGAGCGATAGCTCGGAGGATTGAATCGCCTTTTCGATCTCAGAGAGCAAGGCCTTGTCCCACGGCTGGATAACGACCAGCCGTGGTTCGGGTACGCTTACGCTCGCCACTTGGTTTAACGGCGTCGCGTTCCCGTAGTACTCGACCTTGATGCGATCAAAGAGTGCCGAAGAGGCGCGTCCGGTCCGCAATCCTCCAAGCTCATCCTCGAGGGCACCCACGGTCTTCGTCATTCGCTGTTCGGCATCTTTAATCGTCGCGTCCATCTCTTTAAATCTCCTCGCCAACCGTGTAAACGCGATAGTCGGCGATCGTTATCGTCGCACCGACCGACGCACCAACTTCTTTGGCAACGGTGGCTACGCTCTTCTTCTCGTCCTTGACAAATCCTTGCTCGACAAAGCAGATCTCAGCGTAGTGTTTGCGCAGTTTGCCCTGAACGATGCCCTGTAGCACCTTTTCGGGTTTGCCGAGATTTTTGGCCTGCTCGGTGAATATCTCTTCCTGCTCTTTTTTGTACTCCGCGTCTACGTCGTCCGGGGAGAGGTAGAGCGGACGAAATGCCACGACGTGCAGGGCGCAATCAAACGCAAACTGGCTGACCTCGTCCTTGGCGAGCGCCGCCGGATCGCTCGCCGATACGCGAACGATGCCGCCGATTCGGGCGGTATCGCCGTGCAGGTAATGGGTAAAGATGTCGCCGTCGTTTTTCTCGATCGTCGTAAACCGACGAAGACTCATATTTTCCTTGATCGTCGAGATCGCGTCTTTGACCTTCTCCTCCATCGCGGCATCGGGCTCGCTGACTCCACGACTAAGAGCGTCGGCACAGAGGTCTTCTCCAAGTGCAATAAAGGTCTCGTTGCGGGCGACAAAGTCGGTCTCGCAGGCAAGTTCGAGAAGAACCGCCCGATTACCGTCGACCTTGGCAAAGATGCGACCTTCGTTGGTTGCTCGTCCACTCCGCTTGGCGGCGGCTGCCTTACCAAGCTCCTTGAGGATTCGCTCGGCTTTGGCAAAATCGCCGTCGGCCTCGACAAGCGCGTTCTTGCAATCCATCATTCCCGCGCCCGTTTTTTCTCGTAGTTTTTTAACGTCTGCGGCAGTTACTGCCATAGTATTCCTCCTGGTAATTACTCAGTGCGGCGACGCGCGCTACTCCTGGTAGAGCGTCTCCTCGTCAAGACCCGCCTCTTTGGCCACCGCTTCTTCGGGCGTGGTCTCGTCTTTGGGAAGCTCGGGATCCTGGCCCGGTTCGTAGTCCGAGTAGTCCTCGGCGGTGAAGCTCTCCGCGGTTTCGGTCGCCTCTTCCCCGTCTGCGCCTACTGCAGCACCGACGCTTACGGTCTCGACGTCCTCGTCGTCCTGGGCGATCGCCGTACTCATCGCCTCGTCGTCGTCCTCGTCCTGAAGGTTCTCGATCACTTCCAGCCCTATCTCGTTGTCGGCTTCGATAACGGCCTTTGAGATGATCTGGGTAAACAACGTGATCGCGCGAATCGCGTCGTCGTTGCCGGGTATCGGGTAGTCGATGCCGGTCGGATCACAGTTGGTGTCCACGACGGCGACGATGGGGATGCCCATCCGGCGCGCTTCGGCGATTGCAATCGCTTCCTTGCGGGTATCAATCACAAAGAGGGCACCCGGAAGGTCCTTCATCTCTTTGATTCCACCGAGGTTCTTCTCCAGGCGGGCCTTTTCTTTGAGAAGCCGGGCAACCTCTTTTTTCGTGAGGCTCTCAAACGTGCCGTCAACTTCCATCTTTTCGAGCTTCTTGAGGCGTTGCAGCGATTTCTTAATCGTTGCGAAATTGGTGAGCATCCCACCGAGCCATCGATTGTTCACGTAAAACATGCCACACGAGGTCGCCTCGCGTTCGATCGCCTGTTGAGATTGCTTCTTTGTCCCGACGAATAAAATTGACTTGCCCTGCAAGACGGTTTGCCGAATCATCTCGTACGCATCCTTGATGGCGACGATCGTCTTTTGCAGGTCGATGATGTGTATGCCGTTCCGCTCAGCGAAGATATACTTCTTCATGCGCGGATCCCAACGCTTAGTCTGGTGCCCAAAGTGCACACCGGACTCAAGCAGACTCTTCATGGTCACAACTGCCATGCGTTCTCCTCCTTACAAACCTCTCGGTTTGCTCCATCGCTTTGTCTCGTTCGGTCGTGGGCGATGCCAAATCGCCGACCGACGGAAATTTACTTTCGGAGGGGTTGTTTATACCCGATCTGTCGAAAGCTCCGAGATAATAGCGTAAACCTGACCCAACGGCAAGCCTACGACCGCGCCGTAGCTGCCCTCGATCTTTGTGATAAAAGCCGCGGCGCGATTCTGAATTCTGTACGCGCCGGCGACCCCGCGCCATTCTCCGGAAGCGATGTACCAGTCGATCTCCATAGGCAGCAGTTTGGTAAACGTGACTTTTGTGACGGCGATCTCCTCTTTCGGCGGATCGAGAGCCGAGGCGGTCGAGCGGGCAACAACCGCCGTATGCACGAGGTGCGTTTTGGCCGAGAGAGTACGGAGCATCCGTCCGGCGTCCTCTGCATCGACCGGTTTCTCGAGGAGCTCGCCATCGAGCGACACAATTGTGTCCGCGGCCAGAACGATCGGAGCTCCCGGTACCGCGCGTGCCGTCGCGATTTTTAGACGCGCGCGTCGAAGGGCCAGTTCCCCGACAGCCTGTGGATACGGAACGCCGTCGCCGAGGACGGTCTCGAGGGAAATAGACTCCTCGTCGGCGTGCGTTGGTCGTATTTCGGTGTCGATTCCGATTTGGGCGAGAAGTTCTCGCCGCCGTGGACTCGCGCTCGCCAGAGTGATCTTTGCCCAGAAATCGTTGTGCATCGTGGCGACGCTATCACAGATTGACGCAGGCAACCATACCGGATACCGTTGGGACGCTCGTGCGACGGGCAGATGGTCACGTAGCTCAGCTGGATAGAGCGTCGGCCTCCGGAGCCGAAGGTCGTGGGTTCGAATCCCGCCGTGATCGTAGAGGCGCGCTAAACGTAATCGGAAGATGCGTTTGTTAGGTGCGTCGTTGGAAGGTGGGGGCACAAAGGAGAGGATATGGGCTCGAAGCAAATCGGTCGTAGCGTGCTCGCACTGGTTTTTTTTGGTATTGCCTCGTCGCTCGCGGCGCAGAACGCCGTCGTGTTGTTCGTCGATGACCCGTTCGGCGTTTCCGTAACGCCACGAGTACAGCGGAGGACGGGAGTCGATATCGGGGATTCGATTCCGGCCGGTTCGACGATTGAGACGGACGGCGCAAGCATCGAACTCCAATTACGCCCGTCCGGCGCCATTGTGTTTCTTGCGCCGGGAACCCAGTTCTCGCTCGATGAGATCGTCGCTGAAGAAGAGGTGGTTGAGCATCGTTTCTCGCTTGCCCGCGGCAAGATGCGCATGGTGGTTTCCGAGTTCTTTGACGACATATACGAGGTTGAGACCCCGGCCGCGGTTCTCGGCGTGCGCGGCACCGATTTTGCGCAACGCGTCATCCCCGGTGAGACCGATTGGGTTTGTGTGCTCCAAGGCGAGGTGTCGTTTACCCGTCGTCGCGACAATCGAACGATTCGAGTGGAAAACGGAACCTTTGCCGATGCCCTCGAGACTCGTTTCGCAGCTCTGGAGATCTCCGGCGAACGACTCGAGGAGGTTTTCTCCGACGTTCAGTTTATGAGCCCCGAGCCCGACGCTATTCGTGACCTGCGCCAGCGCGTGCCGTCTGAATAGGCGGTAAAACCGCCGCTATCTAACAGAGTTTTTAGCTCGCCATACCGGTTTTACCCGCGCAGCCCGCGATCTCGAGCGGTTTGCCCGTTCCATATCGTCGAGCTGGACCGCACGGTCACCTGCGCCCGTTGCCGACCCGATAGAATTAAAATTAAATAAAAAAATAACGAATCTTATTGACTACGCAATGCTGATGCTTTAAAGTGTCGTTGTTCACAAATAAATTGTTTCCGTCATTTTATTGAGTCGGAATATCCAAAAATCGTGTGTTAGCGCCCCCAAAAACAAGGTCGCCGACAAATCCAACTGGTTAGTCGTTTGGATTATTTGATACGGCGGGCGTGAGCAAACTCTCATTTGGTAACAAACCGACGTGGGTCCGCGTGCGGATCGGCGAGCGGTTTAAATAACTATTTTTGGAGGATTTTTATGAAGAAAGCAGTAGCTGTTCTTTCTGTCCTGGTTGTTGCGTTGTCAGTTATGCTCGGCGTGAGCGTCTTCTCGAGTGAGGAGATCACGATGACTGCGGAGGACCTCGATCAGGTCGAGTTGCGAATCGACTCGTACGTAGATCCCGGTCATCTTATCAGCACGGCCGCGGCGCGTAACCTTATGGCCACCGATACCGATATCGTCATTCTCGATATCCGCAAAGCCGCCGACTACGCGCTTGGACACATTCCGGGCGCACAGAATATCTTTCGTGGCGACTACAGCGCGTCGGAAGATACCTATGGATTCGGCGGCATGAGGGCGTCGCGCGAGGATTTTGAAGTTCTTTTGGGTAACCTCGGCGTCAGTGACGACACGATGATTCTCGCCTACGATGCCAAGGGCGACTACGACGCAGCGCGATTCTGGTGGCAGCTTGATATGAACGGCTTCCGCAATATCAAACTTATTGATGGCGGAATCGTTGCCTGGGAGGCCGCCGGATTTGAGGTCTCTACGCAAGTCCCCGAAGTCGTTCCGACCAACTTTACGTTCTCTGTAGAGGCCAATACGGATCGAATTGCGACCGTTGAGATGGTTATTGACGCGATTAACGATCCGAACGTCGTTATTCTCGATACTCGATCCCTTGAGGAGATGACCGGCGAGTCCTTGAAAAACGGCGCTTCTCGCCCAGGTCGGATTCCCACGGCCGTATGGCTCGAGTACAAAGCGTCCCTCGACGAGTACAAGAGCTTTCTCGACGTTGACACGCTCCGGGCCCAGTTTGCCGAAATCGGCGTAACTCCCGACAAAACGATCATCGCCTATTGCCAGAGCGGTGTTCGCTCCGCGCACACGACATTTGTGCTTTCCCAGCTCCTCGGCTTCGAAAATGTATTAAATTATGATGGCTCGTGGATCGAGTGGTCCATGCGCGAGGACCTCGCCGTTGAAACCGGTATGCCCGAGGATGTCGCCGCGCGGATCTCTCTCCGTTAATTACACGAGCACGGGAGTAAAACGCAGATGAGTGCGAAAACGATTAAGGCAATTATCGCCGTCGTCCTGATCGCGGTCTTGATTACCGCGGGCATCGTCTTTGACGTCGCGACCTACTTGCGACAAGCGATGGAGTGGATTCAAGGCCTTGGTTTTGTCGGCGTCTTTGCCTTTATTGGGCTGTACGCCGCATGTACCGTTCTTCTGATTCCGGGAACGATTCCGACTCTCGCCGCGGGGGCGATTTTTGGTCTCGGACAAGGGATTATATATGTCTCGCTCGGCAGTACGATCGGGGCGACGCTCGCGTTCTTTGTTGGGCGCTACCTCGCCCGTGACGCCGTCGCCGGTGCTGTTGGGAAGAATCCCAAGTTTGCGGCGATAGACGAGGTTGTGGGTCGCGAGGGTTGGAAAATCGTCGGTTTGCTGCGCCTCTCGCCGGTTGTGCCGTTTAGTCTTTCCAACTATTTCTATGGAATTACGGCGGTGAAACCGCTCGGATACATCCTCGCCTCGTGGATCGGTATGTTTCCGGGTACGGTGATGTACGTCTACATCGGTACCCTGCTCGGTCTTGCCACCTCCGGCGGAGACGAGGGTATGACGACCGGTCAGTTGGTCCTCACGATCGTTGGTCTTATCGCCACGGTAGTCGTTACCGTCTACATTACCCGAATTGCGAAAAAGGCGATTGACGAAAAGATGGCCGGGAACGAAAAAACCGACGTTGAAGGGAATCCGGCGACCGAGACGGTTTAGTACGGAACTATCCGTAAATCAGGTTGCACTTTGTTTTGCGTCGACCGCGAACCGTTAGAGGTTCGCGGTTTTTTATTGCATCACCCAGCGTGCGTCGATTTCGAGCGGGTACGCTCCGCCGGCACTGTCTATAAATCGGGTAACGCCGTCGGATAGGTCGAGATCGACGATGTCCGGGGAGGTATCGCCGATCGGGAAAACCCCCTGTACGGTCCTTACGGTCGTTGCCGACTGGGCGCTGAGTTCGACGGTCGTCGGAATTCCCGCGGCGCCGACGTTCCCGCCGTCAACGGGAGCGGCGAGACCCGCGGCAAAGTAGCTGCAGGTTTCTTCGATACCAAGACAGCTGTTGCGACCGTTCCACGGTTCTCCGTGGCGCCCGCGGTTTTCGATCCACATCACGGTTGCCGGCAGTACACGTGGATCTTTGATCGAGAACCACGCATATCGATCTGCAACGTTGACCGCTACCGTCCACGCCGGCACGTCTACGGATTGACGATACCACGCGAGAATGTCGATAAAGCCTTCCCGTAGCGGAAAGCGGGAGCAATCGGTTGTCGCGGGCGTTCGCCAGCGCGTCGGGACCTCCTCGAGTCTCTCAAAACGAGCGCCGGGCTCCAGCGCGTAGTATTCACCATCCTTATATGGAACCGTGTAACCGGGATCGGTCATTCCGAGGTCGAACGGCTTGGTCATGATCCGCCATCGGGGGACCGAGGCGTCGTCGTTGGGTCCGGCGCCGGCAAGTATCGCGTGGTGTCCGATAGGGTAGGATCCCGAAAAACCGGCGATCTCGTGTTCGGTGTAAATCACGGGTTGGCTCGAATCGAGTGTGATCGTCTTTACGATCGTGCCGCCCGCCTTATAGGCGATACGTGTGCGCAACCGTTGCGCTTCGAGATCGACGATATCCCACGAGGCCCACGCCGATTCTCCGTGCGGCTCGTGGTGCTCACCCGGCCGATCGTTCGCTCCGCCAAACGGCAGGCAAAAAAAATCGCCACGAAGCGGTTTGAGAACATCGGGCGTTATTCCCGATCGATCTTCGGCGTGCCAGGGACTGACGTAGTAGGGCTCGACGCTACGCCCGTCGGGAAGGACAAAGGTAACGGGCGCCATCATGCCCCCGGCGACCGTTACGCTCGCTTCAATCGACGGCGATCGCACGGACCACGACGCTTCTCCAATAACCTGTTTCGTCTCACCCATACCGCCCTCCGCCTATAAAAATCAGAATTCTTGTGCCGCTTCGTACATCGCGACGACGTTTGCCGGTGGTACATTGGCCAGGATGTTGTGCACCTGGTTAAATACATATCCGCCGTTCTTGGCAAATATCTCGCAGTTTTTGCGAACTTCGTTCTTAACCGCCTCGGGCTTTTCGAGCGCGAGTACGTGTTGGGTGTCGACGCCGCCACCCCAGAAGCAGATATCGTTTCCAAACTCGATCTTGAGGCGCTGCGGCTCCATGCCGGTAGCTCCGATTTGAACCGGATTGAGGATATCGACGCCGGCATCTATGAGGTCCGGAATGTAGTCCGCGATGGCGCCGCATGAATGGAAAAAGACGATCTTGTTGTGATCATGGACGCGTTCAAACATTTTTTTGTGGCGCGGGTAGAACATCCTATGATACAGATCCGGATCGATCATCGGTGCGGTCTGCATTCCCAAGTCGTCGCCAAACTGAATTATGTCGATAGAGTTCCCGACAGTATCCAGTACTCGATCCAGAACCGACAGGTGACGGTCGACCAGCGCGTCCAGGAGTTTCTCCATCTCGTCGGGTTCGGAAAGCAGGTTGACGAGAAACTCGTCGGTGCGGAAAAGAAATTGCCCCCACTCAAACAGGTTGCCACCAAAACCGAGCATAATCGCCCGGTCGGTTTGCGAACGAAACGTCGCCGCCTTCTCGCCGAAAAACTCCCAGAAGTTCGGACGTGACGCGTTTTTCCAGATCGGATCTGTCATATACGCCCACGGCGACATCGCCATCCATCGTTCGATCTCATCATAGGAGTCGGGGAGGAGACCGTTGAGGGGGAAGACGGCCTGGGAGAAATAGGTTGCCGACGCGGGCATTTCCGCGATCACGACGTCGTCCTCGTTGACGCAGGTCCATCCGCCGCCGGTCCGTTTTTTAAAACGAAGCCACGCCGGAAAAGAAACCTGCGTCCCGTCCTGAAGGATCCAATCGACCCAATCGTCGTCGTCATCGGCAAATGCCCGCGAGAGATCGACCGCATCCATCCCGTAGCGATCGAGGTACCAATCCTCTGGAATCGCAAGTTGCTGAACCGAATCAAAAACTCGCGTATACCCCTCGTTGATCCCGAGAAACGTTTTTATGCGGTCGTACGCCAGCGCCATAATACCGGTCGAGCGCATCGCCCCGCAGTCGCGCGGAAGACGATCAGGTTCCTTATGGGCAACTGCGGCGAGGACGCGTTCGCGGGATGTCATGGCTACCCCCTCTGTTATGTTTCTTGTTCGATAGGCTTCTTACCGATGCTGTCAAGATCAACCGTATTGATCGTGACCGCGATAAGAATGAGCATACCTCTCACAACGTACTTCTCAAAATCACCGACGCCGAATAGCGTCATCCCGTTGTTAACGACCCCAAGGAATACTATCCCTACGAGTGTCCCGCGGACTTTACCGATTCCGCCAAAAAGACTCACGCCACCGATAATAACCGCCGCAATGACCTCAAGCTCATATCCGCGTCCAAAAGTTGACGATCCGGACATGACCTGGGCCGAGAGAATGATGCCGGCGACGGCGGCCAGGACTTGCACAACCGCCATCATGACGATTTTTACGAAGTCGACGTTTATCCCGGACAAGCGAGCGGCTTCCGGGTTTCCCCCGACGGCATAGACCTCGCGTCCGAGTTTTGTACGGTTCATTACGGTCGATATAATGACGAATACGATAACGAGCCATAGCGCGGGGACGGGGATAAGGCCAAAGAAGCGACCGGCGCCGATCCAGCTGTACCAGAGCGGCAGAGTCGTCACCGGGAATCCGTTGGATATAATCGCCGCCAAACCGTAGGAGACGTTGAGCATCGCCAAGGTTATAATAAAACTCGGTATGCCAAACCGGGTACGGATCAGTCCGTTGGCAAGCCCGATGATAAATCCAACGACAAGCGCGACCGCCATACCGATCAAAACGGCACTGTCCATCGACATCAGACCCGACTGGGCGACGAGTCCGGTAATTCTCGCGGTGATGACCGCCGAAAGCGCGACCGATGAGCCGACCGAAAGGTCGATCTCACCGCCGATGATGACCATCGTCATACCAAGGGAGATCACGCCCGTTATCGCTACGTTCCGCAAGATGTTGAGGAGGTTACGCAGGGTGAAGAAACCCGGTGCGGTAAAGATCAACGCCAGCACAATTATCGCGAGGACAAACTCAAGCATGTAGTGCCTGAAAAAGTGCCCGATATCTAGTGTTTTTTTTGCCTGATCGGCATCGCTCATGATTCACTACCTCCCATACACATACTGTACAAGCCTTCCACCGAGAGGCCGTCGGGAATAACCTCGTCGACGATCTGGCCGTCGCGCATAATCAAAATTCTGTTGCAGATCTCGAGTAGTTCTTCCAGTTCCGATGATACAACGAGGGAGCTCAGCCCTTGACGAGCCAGGTCCCAGAGTATCTGGAATATCTGCTGCTTTGCGTTGACGTCGATGCCGCGAGAAAGCTCGTCGAACAAGAGCACCTTTGGCTGCGTATTCAACCATTTCCCGAGGACTACTTTCTGCTGGTTACCGCCGGAAAGGCTGGTCAGGGGAAACTCCACGCCGGGCAGCCGGATCGCCAGGTCTTCGATCTGCTTTGCGGTCATCTCGGACTCGAGCTTGCGGTCCACAAAGGAACCGCCCTTTGTAATCGTCGATAAGCACGCGTGCATCAGGTTTTCTCGAATCGTCAGGATCTGAATCGAACCTTGCTCTTTCCGGTCTTCGGGTAAAAACGCGATGCCTCGCTCCCGCATACTCTGGGGCGACGGGTTTTCAAAGCTGCTCCCGTTCATCGTTATCGTACCGCTATCCGGGTCGTCGGCACCGAAGATTGCCCTGAGAAGTTCGGTTCGACCAGCGCCGAGCATACCGGCGATACCGAGTATCTCGCCTTTTTTTAACTGGAAACTGACATCGCGAAACGCCGGTTCTCGCGTCAAACCCGATACGGCGAGGACCGTTTCTTGAGAAGGAACGACGTCTAGCGGACGCTCGCGAATCTTAACGTCGCCGAACATCAGGCCGAGGAGATCCTTGCTGGTTGCCGTTTGCATGTCGAGTTTACCGACAAACTTACCGTCTCGTAGCACCGAACAGGTGTCGGCTATCTCCCACAGCTCCTGTAAACGGTGTGATATGTAGATGATGATGACGTCATGGGTCGCCATCTCTCGAATCATGTCGAAGAGAAGGTCGGTCTCGTGTTGCGCCAGGGCGGACGTCGGTTCGTCGAGAAAAATGACCTTTGGTTCAAGACTCATCGCCTTGGCGATCTCAACGATCTGACACTGCCATACCGACAGGTTCTGAACCAGTTCGCGGACCGGTAGTGAGATACCGAGTTTGGCGAGGACAGCCTCCGCCTCCGAGTAAATCGCTTTCCAATCGACAAACGGTCCCTTGGTCTTGTATCGACCGACCAGGATATTTTCCGCTACGGACAAGCCGGGGATCAACGACATCTCCTGATAGACGGTAGCGATTCCCGCTTCCGACGCCTGTTTCGGGCTCGCAAAGGCGATCGCCTCGCCGTCGATATCCACTGAACCAGCGGTCGCAGTGTGAGCGCCGTTGATGATCTTTACGAGGGTGGATTTGCCCGACCCGTTTTTTCCAACGAGGGCGTTTACCTTGCCGCTCTCAAACGAAATCGATACGTCGTCGAGGGCGACCGTACCGGGAAATACCTTGGTGATGTGGTGTGCGTTTAACACGCTCATACGATTGATTGCTCCGAATCAAGAATAAAGGAAACCGGTGGGACGCAGAAGCACCCCACCGGCATAGCCGTTCGAGCTGTCTCAGCCCCCGGTCTTCTCGCGAAGATCGGCAAGAAAGGCGTCAAGACCGTCAGGATTTGATCGCTCCAGTAAGATGCCGGGAACGATAAACGACTGGCCCTGCGTGCTGCTCGTACCGCCGCTGTTGACCGCATCGACGACGGATTCCATCGTTCGAATCCCGATCATGTAGGGATCCTGGGCGATCGCCGCCTGAAGAATGTTAGCCGGATCCTGAAGAAGCTGCACGATCTGCTCGCTGCCGTCAAAACCAAAGACGACGATCTCGCCTTCGAGTCCGGCGTTGCGTACTGCCATCGTCGCGCCGATCGTTCCGCCCTCGTTGGCAGCAAAGATCATGTCGATCTCGCCGTCAAAAGCGGTGAGAATGTCGCCACCGACTTCAATCGCGGCGTCCTGCATCCAGGCGTCCTGGTCAGTGACGATCTCGACATCGAGGCCGTCCATCTGATCGAGGAATCCGCTCGAGCGTGCTGTCGACTGCTCGGGAAGAAGCGAGCGAAACTGAAGAACCGCGACTCGCGCGCTGCCGCCAAGTTCGTTTTCGATGTAGGTGCGGGCTGCCTGGCCGACCGTCGAACCGAGGGTGTAGTTGTCGGATGTATAGGCTCCGGTAAAGAAGTCTTCGCTGAACGCGTGGTTAGCGACACCGACCAAAAGTCCTTCGTCTACGGCACGCTCGAGAACTCGCAGGCTGGCTTCTTCGCTAATCGGCGAGATCGCCACGCCGGCGTATCCCTGGGTCACATAGGTGTTCAGGAACTCCGATTCACGAGCGGCGTCACCGTTTGTGTTACCGGGGAAGAACTCGAATCCCGCGGCTTCAGCTGCGTCCTGGAATCCCATTTGAAGAAGACGCATAAACTGGTCTTCCTGAAACACAACCCCGGCCACTTTGGGGGCTTCTTCGCCTTCCTCGGCGGAGCCGCCGGCATAGATCGCTCCCGAGACGAGCACGAACAACACAAACGCGGCGAGCAATGACTTTCTCATAACTCTTACCTCCTGTTATATGTACCCCGCCGTACGGCAGGGCCGAATCCAAATATCTGCGCGTTACGCCACGCGTTTTACGCTACCCCGATCCATTAGAATCGAATGAACTTTAAGCGACTCGACGGCGCGAGTCTCTCCGGCAAAACGACGTAGCAACATGTCCCCGGCGAGTTTTCCCATCAGTTCAAAGTCGGTTCGATAAGTCGTGACTTGGGGCACAAACGGAAGTGAAAAGTCCATCGTATCCCCGGGTGAGATGATCGATAGCGTCTCCGGAATCGCGACATGCAGGCGCTCGAGAACGGTCACGAGGTGGGCGGCAACAAAGTCATCGTGGGCGGTTACCGCCATTGGACCGTCGGCGCACATCTCCTTTAGTCGATAGGCGACGTGTTCAATTTCCTCGTTATTGTGAACGCTCGAAGCGGTGATACGAGTGTTTGCTATCGGTGAATCGGCCTCGGCGATCGCTTTCTCAAAACCGGCATGCCGGTCGTACTGAACTCCCGGGAGATCCGGGCGATCGTAGTCTATATAGGCGATGTGCCGGTGCCCTTCGGCAAGCAACAACTTGGTCGCCTGATAGGTCGCAAAGACAAAGTCGTCCGTAACGCTGAAATAACGTTCGGTAGCCCGATTGTGGTTGAGAATCACGACCGCGATTCCGCGATCTTCGAGCTGTTGATAGAGTTCGGCCTCGCCAAAATGTATGGCGTAGAGCGCTCCTGCTCCGGAAAGCATCACTTTCTCAACGATTTGAGCGGCACTTTGGGTTCGTGTCACCGGGATCATAATCGGATAGTAGTTGCGTTCGGTGAGAGTAGCCTCGAGCGGTATCAGAATGCTGCGAATCAACATCCATTCAAACGCCTTCTCGTAAGACTCGTCGACGAGTATCGCGACATGACGAGATTTCTTTGACGCCGTCGCCGAGGCGTGAATGTTTTTGAGGTAGCCAAGCGCTTTGGCCGACTCAATGACCCGAGCTCGGACGTCGGGCGATATACTGCCTTTTCCGTTTATCACAAGGGAGGCGGTCGCGATCGAGACACCGCATTTTGAGGCTACATCTTTTAATGTGACGACACTCACCGGCCTACCTTTTTGCCCGACGCATAAACCGAAAGTTAAGCGTTTAACTTCCGCTTGACTAAAAGTGTTGCATGGGTTTACCCAGCTGTCAAACAAAAAATTTGCTAATCCGCTTACCAAACCCGGCGGGGAGAGATAAAGATGTCGTTTAATTCTGTACCAGTTTCTCGCGCAGCGCTCGCGGCGACAAACCAAACTCCGAGCGTATGGTCTTGTTAAAGTGGTGGAGATCCGGCAGGCCGACTTCGCGAGAAATGGACGTAATCGACAGTGATGTCTCGCGCAGCAAAAAAGCTGCGCGCTCGCAGCGCCGCTTTCGAATATAGGCGCGAACCGTTAATCCAAGAGACTTTTTAAAAAGGGCGATGAGATGGTTATGAGAAACGCCGGCCCGGCGCGCGAGCTCGGAGATGACGATTTTTTCGGGAAGCGATTGCTCGATGACGCTCATAACGATCTGAACCGTCGGCGGCAGATGTGTGGCATCTCCATTCGGCGTGCCGTCCCCATCGATCGCTCGCCAAAGTAGCGCCCAGATCCGTGATTGGGCGGCGATCGGCCGCGTCAGGTAGTGACCGCCGATGTACTCAAAGTCGGTTACGGCGGCGTCCAGCCACTTTATCGGCTGATACACGACCGGTACGGTCACGGTTCCGGCACCCGGACCAGGGAGGAGATGGGCGTAGTAGTGCGGTGCGTGCTCCGGGAACGACCACTCCAGCGCTCGGTTCGGAGGCGTGATTGAAAGCGAGCCGTGTCCAAAGGAGTGAGTCTGGCCATCGACCGCTATCGATCCGGCGTATAGATACAGGTGGACACCCCAGGTATCGCGCATCTTAAACGCCTCGTGCGGCCGATAGCCGTGCAAACTCAAGCCCGCTTGAACGATAGTCGGTGGGGTTTCAATCGGAAAATCGAGTACCACTATGTGAATATATACCACTTATTCAAAAACGGTGCCCATTGACCGCTCGAAATTCTCGCCTGACAATGTTGAAACGTTTCTGCTTGTCGGAGGAGGCTGCCCGTGCCGTTATACGAATATCGAACCAACGCGGAGAACAAGGTTTTACTAAGCAAAGCCGACGCCGGATCGTTTGTCGTCGGAACGGTGGCTGTCGCCGAGGACATCGTATCGCGGGCCGGAGCTGGAGCCAGAATAGGAATAGATGGCTGGTACGGCGTCGACTTTGCCGCCTTGGGGAGCGCAATCAAATCGGCGGCGGAACGGGCCGGATTCTCGACGACGTTGATTTACTCGGCGACGCTGTTTGCATCTCCGGAGAAGATCGCCGCGTATCAGAAAACGTATGAAACGGACGATCCGAGTTTTGGGTGGGTGAACGGCGAAGGCACGCTTCTCGATATCATCGATTCAAACGCCGTAGATGACGTCAAGGATCGTCTCAGACGATCGTCGAAAGACGAGATTACGGTCGTATTTGGCCCCGGAGCTCTGATCGATCCCTTGCGTTCGTCTTATACGCTCCGTTGCTACGCGGACTTTACGATGCAACCGATGCTGTGGCAGATGTGGGACGGTGAACTCGTGCCCTTCGGCCGAACCGAGGCCGAGAAAGACTACTACTGGAAAAAGTACTACTACTGCGATTTCTACCTTCTCTACCGTCAGAAAAAAGCGGTCTTTTCGGAGATGGACCTGTTTATCGATGCGGTTGACGCCGACGAGCTTAAGTCGCTACCGGCCGGCGCGTACAACACGATGATCGACGAAGTGGTGAAGCAACCGATCAAGCAGGTCAAGATATTACAGCCGGGGCCGTGGGGTGCCTATCGATACCGCGATATTTGGAAGGTCGAAGGCCTAGAGTGTAATGCCTGGAACGAGCTTGCCGGTATCGAACTGAGCGTCCTCGTCGATCTCGGCGGAAGTGCGCCGATTAACATTCCCGCCCAAAATCTCATGCAGCGACCGGTGCAGATGGTTGGCGAGTACGTCCATAAAACGTACCCGGATCTCCTCCCGCTTCAGGTTTGGTTGGATGACGGCTACTTCCCGGAGCCGGTCAGCTGGGAGAGATCGAGCATGCCGATCCACAATCATCCCGGTTCTGACTACGTAAAGCGTCATTTTAACGAACCTCTCGGTCGTTACGAGACGTACTACATCGTTGAATCCTACAAGGGCTCGTCTACCTGGATGGGATACAAGGAATCTGCAGATCTCGAGGAATGGGAGCGAAAGTGCCGCGACTCAAACAACCTAAAGGTGATCGAGGACTGGGAGGACTATATCTGTCGATGGGACACAAACGTCGGTGACCTCTTTCTGATTCCCCCGGGAACGACCCACGGCCACGGCGGAAATCAGATGATTCTCGAAATGGACACAGGACCAAGTGTTGCCGGGACGGAGTATTCGTTCTTTACCTACGATTTTGCCCGGGAAACCTGGGACGACACGTCCAAGACGATGACCGCAAAACCGATGAGAATGCACCTCGACCATTCCTTTCGCAACCAAAAATGGATCCGTGAGTCACGCGTTGTAAGCCATCATCGGGCGCGGCCGATCACCGTCGACGGAAACGGTAAGTTTCGAAAAGATCAGTACACCTCGCTACCCGAAATGCCGTTTCACATCGAGCGCATCTTTATGGAGACCGAAGCCGAGGGAGATACCGAAGGTCGTTTTGTCCAGATCGTGACCCTCACCGAGGGTGAGCACGTGACGATTGAGTCATTAGACAATCCGCGCTACAGAACGACGATTGAGCGCCTCCAGGGTTGTATCGTGCCGGCGGGTTTTGGCCGCCATCGGTATATCAACGAGTCGGGACGGCACGCGATGGTGGTGATCATCAGACTTAAGGTGGCGTAACACGCAATGGACAGCGTCGATCGTCTCGTCGTCTGGACGCCGGGCGCCGTCCCGGCCGATCTGGCGAGCAGGGATATTGGTTTTTCTTCTCACGGGATACTCGATGCTTCCGGTTTCTCTGCGCCCGAGGTTCCTCGATCTGTCGCGGTGACGCTCCCTCCGGGCAGTGTCGGCGTCACCGGATCGTATGAGGCCGTCATGGCCGATATAAAGCGCCGCCGTGGGGATATCGCGGAGGTCGCGCTTATCGTCGCGCGCCGGAACGAACCGGAATTTGAGGAGTTTTTGTCGGGGATTGCCGAATTGTCGATCGCTCACCACTACGCGGGCGGCGTGGCGGCGTATCCGGCGGGCGCCACTGAGGGAGATCTTTTTCCCGACGTCGACGTCGCGATCGTCCTCACGTATGGTCGGACCACAACTCATTCGATACACGATCCCGTCGGCAACGACGTCAACATCGATTTTGCCGGACGGGAGCTTCTGGCGATCGAGGGAAGCGATCCCGTCGTGTATCTGCGCAACGCCGCGAGTGGGCTCGTCGATGAGTTTGATCTCGAGCACGTCACGATCGGCGACGCAGATGGTCGTAATGTCCATCTTGTCAATCGCGACGGTATCGTCACCGCGGGCGCCACGTTCAACGGTCGAGGCGCTCGACTACGCGTCGTTTCATCGGTTAGTGACGGCCTTGATAGCGTGTTGCGGGATAAGACAACGGTTTCGTTCTCCTGTGCCGGACTTGGTGGGGCCATTGAGCGCCCACTTGCCCCAAGCTCGGGAATCGTGGCATGGATGTTTGGCGAGGTCATCGATGTCGGTAATGGTCCGCAGCTCGGAAACTTGATGATATCGCGCTGGAAGGAGTAGGTGTGAAACGAAGCGAGATTAACGCGGCAATTCGCGACGCCGAGGATAGATTCTCTAAAGCGGGTTTTTTTCTTCCGGAATGGGGACACTGGTCGCGCGACGAGTGGATTCGTTATCGGGATTCGGTATCCGCGATCTTTGAGGCCGGACTCGGTTGGGATTTAACCGACTTTGGGCATGGCCAGTTTGCACAACAGGGTCTGCTTCTGTTTACCGTGCGTAACGGGACGCCCGCACCGGATAGCAGGCTTCCCTATGCGGAAAAGCTGATGGTTGTACGAGAAAAGCAACTCACCCCGATGCACTTTCATTGGCACAAGACCGAAGACATCATCAACCGTGGTGGCGGTGAGTTGGTCATTGAGTTGTATATGGCCGATCGGGACAGCGAATCCACCGCCGATGAGACGTTTAAGGTGTATCGCGACGGGATTTGTTTGGAATGTGGACCCGGTGAGCAGGTCCGGCTTGACCCCGGACAGAGCATCACGCTCACGCCCTATCTCTACCATGCGTTTTGGGCGGAAGGCGATACCTGTATCGTTGGTGAGGTCTCGTCGGTCAATGACGACGCTGCCGACAATCGTTTTCTCGAAGATATCGGCCGTTTTCCGGAGATCGAAGAAGACGAGCCGCCGTATCGCCTTCTGTGCACGGAGTATAAAGAGATCCAGGGCGCATGAAAAAACCAGGGATCGCGGGCGTCGGGTGCGCCTTACTCGATATCCTTTACCCCGACGCGGACTTTGAAGACGCGGAGTTTGGGCATTTTGCGTCGCGAGAATCGGGCGACGGTGGACTTGTCCCCGGGCAGCTTGTGTTTGCCTCCGCGGTCGAGAGCTTTAGCGGGGTGGCGACCAACGAAATCGTCTCGAGGCTCTGTCGCGGCGCCGCGTCATCGCAGAATCTCGGTGGACCGGCGATCGTTGCGCTCGTTCTCGCCGCGCAGGTTTTGTCTCCCGAGTCGATTCCGGTGCGCTATTTTGGCTATCGCGGTGACGACGAGTTTGGAGACGTGATCGCATCGATCGTCGCCAAGACACCGTTGGACCTCGCCGATCTGCGACGTAAGCCTGGTTCCTCTCCGTCGACCCGCGTACTCTCCGATCCAAATGCTCAGGACGGCGCGGGAGAGCGCTTGTTTATCAACACCCTCGGTGTTGCCGATCGTTTTCGCGTCCGCGACATCCCGGCCGAGTTTTTTGATTACGAGACCGTTTTTTTTGGGGGAACGGCGCTGGTGCCGCGTCTCCACGCCGATCTTGGACTCGCTCTGCACACGGCGAAAACCGCGGGATCGCTTACGGTCGTTGGGACCGTTTATGATTTTCTCAACGAATCCAGGAGTCCCGGGGAGCTGTGGCCGCTCGGCGATGGTCAGCGAGATTATCCCCTCGTCGATCTTATCGTGACCGATGCCGAGGAAGCTCGCCGTTTGACGGGCGTCGAGAACGAGGTCGACGCAGTGCGTGTTTTTCTCGAGTGGGGCGCCGGCGCGGCGATCGTGACCGCCGGTGCGTCTCCGGTCACCTTCGGCGCGCGCACCGGTAGATTTTCTGAGACCGCAATAACGACCCTGCCGGTTTCCGACGAGGTTCGACGCCGAGCAGACGAGACCGAACCGGCCAGCCGCGACACGACCGGCTGCGGCGACAATTTTGTCGGCGGGGTACTCGCGTCGATCGCCCGACAGAGTTCACGCGGAGCTTCGGCAATCGATGTACATACCGCGGTGATCGAAGGCATATGTGCGGGCGCGGCGGCGTGGTTTCAACTCGGTGGGACATATATCGAGCCCATATCGGGCTCGGCGGCAAAGCGGATCGACGAGCTGCGCGCCGCGTACCTAAGGCAGATTGGCGCGTAGGGCGGGCAAGATGAGACGCTTAATCCTCGCCTTTGGTGCGGGGAACATCGGCTTGAGCTTTGTTGGCCAGATCTTTTCTCGTTCAGGCTACGAGGTAGTATTTGCCGATACCGATTCTACCGTGTGCGAACAGCTCAACACCCACGGCGGCTACGACGTCACCCTCCTCGATCCACGTGGGCGGAGCGAGACGCTGGCGATCGCTCCGGTTCGTGCTGTTGACCCACGAGATCCCGTCGAACTGGCGCGTCTTCTTGCCGAAAAACCGCTGATCGCAACCTCCGTCGGTACTCGGGCGTTTCCCCACGTCATCCGATCGATCGCGGCCGCCGCCGAATCCGTCTCTTCGGTCCTACTCGAGGATCTTGATCTCATCGCCGCCGAGAATATCCACGATCCGGCGGGCGTCGCGCGAGACGTGCTTGGTGAGCGGGTCCCGGGCATCCATGCCTGTAGCGTCGGAAAGATGGTGCCGTTACAGGAACGCGGAATCGGGCGGCTGTCGCTTCGTGCAGAGGCATACAACACGCTTATCGTCGACGGATCCGATTGGCGCGGCGCGCAACCGCGTGACGTCGGTTGGATACAGCTGGTAGATGATATCGGCGCCTGGATGGATCGAAAACTGTATATCCACAATTTGGGCCATGCGGTATGTGCTTGGACGGCACGGCGGGATGATCCGGATAGCGCGACGATCGCCAATGCGATGGACGATCCGGCGATTGCGTCACGGGTACGCGAGATTATGCAGCTCAGTGCCCTCGTTGTCGGGCGTTCATATCCGCGCGCCTTTACCAAATGGGAATTGCAAGAACACGTCGAGGATCTCATTGAGCGCTTTGGGAACCATGCCCTCGGCGACACCGTCGAGCGCGTCGGTCGCGACGTGGAGCGCAAACTGGGATCGACCGACCGACTGATCGGGGCGATGAGGCTTGGAGTACGTGCTCTCGCGGGAGACCGCGAGCAAATGCGGACGACGCTCGCCGAGCTCGCCGACGTCGCGCTATCCGCGCTCTCATTTGGCGTTCCCGGGATCGCGGCCCTCGATTCGGATATCGCGATTTCTCAACGGCTATCGACCACCGACCCCGCAACTCTCATCACCGAGCTTGGCGGTCTTGATCCGGGTGATCCCGTCGATACCGAGATTATAAACGCGTTTCGTCGGCGCCTATGACGCGAGGGCCTGCTCGATAAATCCCTGAAGAAGCTCCACGTCGAGATCGCCGATTGCGGCGATCGAAAGGTGGCGGCGGTGCGCTCCTTTGCCAAGAAGAACCCCGGTTGGATCGCTAAAGGATGCGCCGTGCGAAAACTCGATCGAAACGTGCTTACTGTACGCAAAAATACCGCCGATCAGCTCATCCTCAATCAGGTACACAATTCCGCCATACTTGATCGTCTCCACGCACTCTGCGCACTGCGAGCAAAAAACATCGCGCGCGGTGATGACAATTCTGGCAAAATCGGGTGAAACCGAATCAAGTTCGTCGATAAACGCGTCAACCGATCTCTCCATGTAACGCCTCCTTGTTACGCCTCGTCGCTATGTGACGAGTTTATCAATGGTCAGACCGTCCCGGGGGACAAACTGCCGCCAGTATGCCACCGATTCCTTTAGATTGGCGCGGATCTGCGTCGGGGTCTCGGCGGTACCCGAAAAGATCTCGATCGTGAGATAGATATCCTCTACCCGCCTTGGAAGAGCGGGCTGGTCGTCCGCGTCCGAGTAGTGGTCGTAGATTGCGCGGAGAACACGCCCGCCGTCGACGATCCCGACTCGGTTGTTCTCTTCCGTGAATGGAAGATGAGCCGATCTCGTTCCGTCCGTTTGCTGCAGGTGAACAATCGGCGACCAACCGGCCAGCTGGCGCAACCAATGGTACGGATCGCCGTCGGCCTCTTCCGCGTACAGATACGGGAAAGCTTCCAGACGCTTTTCGAGTTCAGAAATCGCTTTTTGTCGCGCGCGGCCCGTCAGAGCGCTCGCTTCGATGACACGGTTCGTTTCGTTGTCCGGCCCGATCCAGATCTTCACGGCGCCGTCTGCTGACACGGTCTCGACGGCGGCCTCGAGCGCCGCGCGGTCCGGGCGAAGGAAGCGCCGCTGAGCCGACTGGTGGCCGACGTCTAGAGTGATATAAAACGGATCGCGATTGACTCCGTATACTCCGGCAACGAGTTCACGAGCCTGGTGTGCCGTCCATGGAACTTGATGCGGTGAGTACATCTGCTCGACGCCGACTTCATGTTGCCCGTGGCTCTCCGCGTACATGCGGGCAACGGTCGCAAGGTTTAGTGTCAGATCCGCGAGCTCGTCTCGAAAACGGCTCGGGTCGGCAAGTACTGATTGCGGAAACGCGTGGGCATAAAATCCCAGTCCGGCGTCGACTGCGCTAGCGACGTTGATCATCGGCGCGATCCACTCATCGAGGACGCGCGACCGAACCTGCCGATTGACGTGGGCGAGACCGAGCGTTGCGTATGTGCCGTGTCCGGAGTAGAGATTGACGACCCGCGCTCGGTATCGTCCGGCGCAATCCTGTACCTCGCCAGTCCATCGGGCGAGCCAGTCCGGCCCGTGGTAGAGCGGATCGAGTTCGGTATCGGCACTCGCTTCTATACAGGAAACGCCAAGGTCCGATATCTCGCGCATCCAATCCGCGGGTGACACCCATCGTTTGGAGGCAAAACAGTTGTCGATCGCCAGGTGGATCCTCGGGAAGGTCATCGATAACCCGCCGCTATTATGGGTGTACTCGCCGTAAAACTCACGCTCCGATTATACCCGCCCGTCGTCTGGTGTCGATGCGATTGCACTGATCGTGGTAGCTTTATCGCTATGAAACAACCCGTGAGGATCGCCGTTGTTGGTGCGATCGGCGGTCTGGTGATCGGCTATTTGATCTTTGCAAATGTCGCGGGCATGCGAATACCCGTCGGTGACTTGATACCCGTTATCGGAGGGGGAATGCGGGGCGGTATGCGACGACTTGCCCAGGGCGCCTTTGGAATCGGCGAAATTCGCCGAAGCATTCTCTTGAGCGGGGCGGCCGGCGCCGGAATTGCATTGTTAGTGGCGAGCTTTTTCGGCCGTGGCCGGCGCTAAGCCGCGTCGATGGCGTTTGATCTTCTCAATGACGTACAGCTCCTGAACCCGCCGTCGACGGACGTTGGCGAACAATCCTATTGGACGATACCGCCGGAAACCCGTGCCGCCCTCGACCTCGATCGGCTGACGAGCTGGTTGACAAAATACGCCGTCGGGTATCGCGTTGGCGCTCGCGCGACGAGACTTCACGACTTGTTGTCGCGCCTGCCATGCAACGCGGCGATCGCCGACTACCGCCGAGCGATAGTTGCCGACCTCCAGCGCTCGCCGATATTCCGATCACATCTGCGCGCAGAGATTGAGGCATACGACTCGGGTGCGATCGCCCGATACGCGTATGATGATGAGCTCCTGGAAACGATCGACCGTTTGAGTCAACTCGAAGTCCTGGTAGATCGAATCGCCGGCCTCCATCGCGTCTTCTCGGCCGATAGCACAGAGCTCGATTCGATCGGACTGCGCGGACTCCGAGACGCGCTGTCGCGAACGGTCGAGGGCGACCTTTTTCAGGAACTCCGGCGTCTTCTCCCCGAGCTGCGAAGCGGGCTTGGTGAACGCCGGAGCGTGACAATCGGGGTCAATCTCGACGATCGATTGCGGCCACAATCAGCGGCGTTGCTGGCGATACAGCGCGGTCCGGTATCGTCGCCGTCAAAGCTTCAACGACTGCTCTCTCGTGTGCTCGGAACCGATGTCGGCGGTTCGCTCTATACAAACGAGCTTCCACCGTCATTCCGTGACGCCGGCGGAACGACGCCGTTGCAGCCGTTGTTTCGAGACGTACATTCGCTCTTGCGTTCGATCACTCGTCCCGTCTCCCGCGCACTGCGCGCCTATACCGAGCTCGATCTTTCCGTTCTTGATCGCATCGCGGACGAACTCGCGCTGCTCATCGGCGTTGTCGACGCGTTTGATCGACTTGGTGAGCGCGGCCTCGCGGTGACCGCGGCCGAGTTTAAAACGGACACAACCCGGTTTTCGATCGATATTTCAGGGATGTACCCTGTGCTACTGGCCGACGACGATCGCCCTCCGATCGATAACGACGTCGAGATTAATGAGGAGGACGGAATCATCATTATTACCGGACCGAACTCTGGGGGCAAGACAACGTTTATTCGTACGCTCACCCAGAGTGTTTTTCTCGCCCAGCATGGTTTCCCCGTTCCGGCGGTCTCGGCGCGATTGTCTCGCGTGCGGGCGTTCAACACCCTCTTCGCGATCGCCGACTCCTCGACTGAACCGGGGGCGACGGGACGTTTAGAACGGGAGTTGGCCACCCTGGCGTCAATGCTCGCGGAGGAGGAGCGATTTGGCTTGTTTGTGCTAAACGAGGCGTTTTCCGCGACCGGATCGGACGACGCTCTGGACATCGCCCGGAGCGTCCTGCGCGGACTGGTTGAACGAGGCGCGACAGTACTCTTTGTTACCCATCTGCACGCCCTTGCCCGACACGCCGCGGACATCGAGGCGTTTCTTAACGGTCGCCGCGTCGTTAATCTGGTGGCCGGGGTGAATGGCGGCGCGCCGACGTACAAAGTCGCGCGTTCGACTCCGGAGGGCACGAGCTACGCCGATCGCCTCGTCAAAATGTATGGCCTCGATTACGATTCAATCGTATCGCGCGATCGGCCTAAGACCGATTAGCTGCCAGTTGTGCGGTGTCGTTTTATTTGACGCTCTGCCCATGCTACGATCGCGCTTACGATGGGCCACGTAGCTCCCGAGACCGATAGCAAAATCACCCTCAACGCGATGCTAGCGATGCTGGCCGCGGTCGCGATGTTTTTTTCGACGCTCGAGTACCTCATTCCCAAGCCCGTTCCCTTTTTACGGATCGGACTCGCCAATTTGCCGATCCTCATCGTTCTGCCGTTTTTTCGCGTCCGTCACGTTGTCGTCCTCGCCCTGCTCAAAGTCCTTGGCCAGGGGCTCATCAACGGTACATTGGCGAGCTACGTGTTTCTCTTCTCGCTCGCCGGAACCGTCTCGAGTGTGGCGCTCATGATCCTCCTCCATCGCCTCGGCGGTCGCCGGATCGGCCTCGCCGGCGTAAGCGCGGCAGGGGCGCTGGCGAGCAACCTCGTGCAAATAACGCTATCGGTCGTCTTTATTTTCGGTTCGCGAAGTTGGGTGATAGCCCCGCCGTTTCTCATTATCGGAACGATATCCGGCGTTTTCCTCGGCGTCGTAGCCGAGGTTTTCACACGACGCTCCCAGTGGGTACGGCGTGTCGCCGAAGACTACCAGAGGATTGTCGCGACGTGAGTATTCGGCGGCAGAATAGGTGGATGCTGAACAATATCTCGGCGCGGATGTTGTTCTACGCGGGGATTTTTATTCTGCCCGCGTTTCTCTTGCAGCAGAATCTCCTTGTTCGGGCGTCTCAGGTCGGCTTGTTTGTAATTCTCGCCCTCGCGGCCGGCAAACGGCTGTACTGGCTCTACTTCATAACGGTAATTCTTACGGTTGTCTTCTTTCATCTTCTCGTGCCGACCGGCGAGGTTCTCGCGCAGCCGTTCGGTTTTGCGATCACGCGGGGGGCAATCCGGACCGGCGCGTTTAAGGCGCTCGCAATCCTCGGGATGGTTTTCCTTTCTTTGGCCTCGGTGCGTGCCGATCTCCGTCTTCCCGGGCGCATCGGCTCGATCGTCGGAAAGACGTTCTGGTGTTTCGAGCAGATCATGGAACGACGACCGTCGTTGACGCGCCGATCGGCGATCGCGTCGATCGATCAGTTCCTTTTGTCCCTTTACCAGGACGTCACCGTGCTTGACGAAGGCCTCGCCGACACCCGTGCTCGCAAGGGGACCGCCGGACGTAGCAGCACGACCGGACGTATCGTCGTATTTTCTATCGTTCTTCTCCAGTGGGCGGCTTTGTTTATTTCACTCGTTTGAATCGCTATACTACCGTCTGGGGGTACACGATGAATGAAGTGATCTTCGCCGGAATTCAGCAGCTCGGCGTCGGCATACCGGATGTCGAGGCCGCTTTCGCGTGGTATCGCGAGACCTTTGGAATGGATCTGCCGGTTTTTCGCGAGGCCGCTCCGGCACCGTACATGACTCCCTACACCGGTGGAGAAGTGCAGTCCCGTGACGCGACGCTCGCGGTCAATCTGGCAGGCGGGGGCGGATTTGAGATTTGGCAGTACACAAGTCGCACGCCGGTGGCTCCGGCGCGAGCGATCGAGATCGGCGACTACGGTATCCTCGCCGGATTACTCAAGACCAAAGGTGTTGCGCAGGCCTATCAACGCCTGCAAGCGCAGGGCGTTACCGTTCTTGGCGGGATTTCATCCGATCCTCAGGGTCGCGAGCGAATCACCGTCCGTGATCCATGGGGAAATCTCTTTCAACTTATTGAAAGCTCGGATTGGTTTGGGTCTCCGCGCCGACAGACCGGCGGCGTTGAGGGCGCTGTGATCGGCGTATCGGATATGGCGGCCGCGCTTGATTTTTACGCAACGGTTCTCGGATACGACCGCAAGGTCTACGACGAGACCGGTACCTTTGGCGATTTCGAGGCGCTTCCCGGAGGTAGCGGCGACGTTCGGCGAGCCCTCCTCGAGCGAACGGTGCAATCGGCCGGACCGTTTAGCCAGCTGTTCGGATCAACCCGGATCGAGCTTGTTCAACGACCGGGCCATAGCGGCATCAAAGCGTTTGAAAACAGGTACTGGGGCGACCTCGGATTTATCCATCTCTGTTTCGATATCCAGGGCATGGATGCTCTCAAGGACGCCTGTGAAGCCGCCGGCCATCCGTTTACGGTAGACAGCGGATCAAGTTTCGACATGGGCGAGGCCGGTGGGCGTTTTTCTTACATAGAAGATCCCGATGGTACGCTTATCGAGTTTGTCGAGACCCATAAGGTTCCGATCCTCAAGAAACTCAACTGGTATCTCAACCTGCAAAAACGCCCGGCGGGTAAACCACTGCCTAAATGGATGGTACGCGCGATGGGGATTGGTCGTGTCCGCGGATAGCGGAAAAAAACGCAAATAGTCGCGATATTCACATTTCAAATACGCAAATAAACGCAATAATGTCTTGACTTTTGCGTTTTGTTTCACCGATACTCAGGTATATGATGGTTGAAGAGCGCCTTGACTGGATCATGGCGCGATTACGGCGTGAGAACCGCGTGACGGTCGACGAGGAAGTACGCTCCCTCGGAATTTCGGCCGATACCGCGCGTCGTGACTTTGATCGCCTTGCGGCGATGAACAAAGCGGTCCGCACGCACGGGGGGATCGTCCTTCCGGAACGCGATGATGGGTTTGTGCCGCTCACGAGCCTGCGAACGCGCTCAAGCGAACTCGTTGATCAAAAACGACGCATCGCGGTCGCCGCGTGTGATCTACTTGAAACGGGTGAGACCGTCGTCGTTGACGCGGGATCGACGATGTACCACGTGGCGCGCCTCTTGGGCGAAAAACCGTGTACCGTCCTTGCGTACAGTCTCGACATCGCCAACGCAGTTCTCGATTTCGAAAACGTGCAACTCGTTTTTGCGGGGGGCATCGTGCGGCGAGAAACGCAGTGCGCCGTCGGCGAGGAGACGGTGGCGATGGTCGGTAGATTCCGGGCCAACACCGCGTTTGTTGCCGCGAACGGAGTGAGCGTCGAACACGGCGTGATGACACCAAACCATATGGAGGCATCGGTCAAGCGCGCGATTATGGGTATCGCCGATCGAACGGTACTGCTTGCCGATTCAAGCAAGATGGAAAAACGGGCGTTATCGAGATTTGCCGCTCTCACCGACTTTGACACCGTCGTAACAGACGACGGCATAGCTACGGAAACCGCGCAGGCGATTCGCGACGCCGGTATTCATCTGATCGTCACCTAGAGTAAAGAACGGAGGAACAGTAATGAAAGCAAAAGCGGTGCGCCTACATGGTGCAAATGATTTACGGCTCGACGATATCGAATTACCCGCAATCGGCGAAAATGAGATACTCGCGCGCCTCGTTTCAGACAGTATTTGTATGTCCTCTTACAAGGCGACGATACAGGGTTCGAACCACAAGCGGGTTCCCGATGACATCGCCACGCGGCCGGTGATCGTCGGCCACGAGCTTTCCGGCGAGATCATCGAGGTCGGAGCAAAATGGTCGGGGAGCTATCGCGCGGGACAACGATTTTCGATACAGCCGGCGCTCAACTACGCCGGCAATATGAACGGTATGGGTGCGCCGGGGTATTCGTATCAGTACATCGGCGGTGACGCTACCCACGTCATCATCCCCAACGAGGTGATGGAGCTGGGTTGCCTGCTTCCGTACGATGGGCCCGCGTACTACCTCGCCTCGCTCGCGGAGCCGGTCTCCTGCATCGTCGGTACGTTTCACGCCCAGTATCACACCGAGAAGTACAAATACGTGCATAAGATGGGTATTGTCCCGAACGGCAAAATGGCGATTCTTGCCGGCGTCGGTCCCATGGGGATGGGCGCAATTGACTACGCGATCCACAATCCCGATGCACGGCCGAGTCTGCTCGTTGTTACGGATATCGACCAGGATCGCCTCGACCGCGCGGCGTCGATATACACCGTCGAGGACGCCAGAACCGCGGGGGTCGACCTTCGGTATGTCAACACCGGCGATCTTAGCGATCCCGTTGCCGCGCTCAAAGAACTGACCGGGGGTGACGGCTACGACGACGCGATGGTGTTTGCGCCGGTGCCGGCACTGTTTGAGCAAGCCGACGCAATCCTCGGATTCGACGGCTGTCTGAACTTTTTTGCCGGACCGACCGACCCCGCGACAAGCGCCAAGTTTAACCTCTACGACTTACACTACGCCGCGCATCACGTGGTCGGTACAAGTGGTGGAAGCACGGAGGACATGAAAGAGTCGCTTGATTTGATGGGTAAAGGACTGATTAATCCGTCGGCGATGATAACGCATGTCGGTGGGCTAAACGCCGTCGTCGAAACGACGAAGAACCTACCCAAGATTCCCGGCGGTAAAAAGCTGATGTACACCAACGTCGACATGGAGCTGACGGCGATCGCTGACTTCGCCGAGAAAGGCAAGAGCGATCCGTTCTTTGCCGCGCTAGCGGAGATAGCCGATCGGAACGCGGGTTTATGGTCTCCCGAGGCCGAGCGCTACCTTCTCGAGCACGCCCGCGCGATTATGTAGGTGGCAGGATATGATCGCGGACGACGTCCGGACCTATCTCGAGGCAATAGCACACAAGGATCGGCGCGTGGACACGCGCCGGTGTGTCGACTTGATCGCCGAAGAGACCGGCGTTGATCCGACATTATGGGGATCGATCGTTGGATTTGGTAGCTTTTCCTACCGCTACGACAGCGGACGCGCGGGAGACAACTTTCGCCTCGGTGTCGCCGCCCGTTCAAAGAATATCACCGTTTACATTTCGAGCGGCTTTGGCGAATACGCCGCTCAAGGTGACCCTGTCGCGGCGACCAAGACGAACGAGATCCTCGAGCGCCTCGGCAAACATACGATCGGGAAGGGGTGCCTGTACATAAGGCGTCTCGACGATGTCGACGAAGCGGTTTTGCGCGAACTCGTTCGCCATACCTGGTCCTCTCCGGGAATCGGAGAGGTGTCCGGGTAATACGCGCTAGATTCCGTAGACCTTCAGCAGCTTCTTCTCCTCCTCCTCCGTCATCGAAAGACGGAGAGAAAGGCGGTCACGCATTTGCTTAAAGATACCCAACGTTTCCTCGACGTCTTCCATCTCATGCATCGCCGTGGGAATCATGCGGAACATAAGCAGACCGAGTGGTATGACGGGATAGGTTATTGCGGTAACAAAGACTCCGTGCTGGCGTAAGAATCCGGCCGTGTGCGCGCCGACGTGTTCTACCGCTTCGTCCCCGATCGGTACAAATACCGAGCAGATCGGCGACTCGCCCGGTCCGAGATGAAATCCCAACTCCTCGAGTCCACTCTTGAGGGCGTTACTGATAGTCCACATCTTCTCACGCCGATCGTCCGCGGTCTGAACGAGTTCAAACGTCTTGCGAAGGGTCTGGACGTAGACCATGGGTAGACTCTTGGCAAAGACCTGCGTTCGCGCGTTGTACGCGATCCAATCGACGACCGATTTGGTCGAGGCCGAAAACCCACCGATCGACGCAAAGCTCTTGGCAAAGGTTCCGAAGTAAATGTCGACGTCGTCCTGCACGCCAAAGTGCGCGCCGGTGCCGCGACCGCTCGGGCCCATCGTGCCCCACCCGTGGGCGTCATCCACGTACAATCGCGCTTCATACTTTCGCGCCAGCGCCGCTATCTCGTCGAGTTTGGCGAGATCGCCGGTCATTCCATATACACCCTCGGTGAGGATAAGGACACCACCCTTCCGATCGCGGTTGATTCGCTTGAGGACCTGCTCGAGGTTGTCCATGTTGTTGTGCTTAAACACGCGCATCTGGGCACCGTTCATACCCGAGCCGAGAAACGCGCCGTCGACGATGCACGCGTGATCGAGTTTGTCCATGACGATGACGTCATCTTTGCCGACGAGCGATTGGATCGTTCCCTGAACGCCCATGTAGCCGTAGTTAAACAAGAACGCGGCTTCCTTGCCCGTAAAGGCGGCGAGTTCGGCCTCAAACGCCTGATGATACACGGTGTTACCGCTCATCATCCGGGAACCCATCGGGCTCGATACCCCGAACTCGTCGATCGTCTCGTGGGCAACTTTGAGAACCTCGGGGTGATTGGCCAATCCGAGGTAGTTGTTGACCGACCACATGATGTGTTCGCGTCCCTTAAACTCCATGTGGCGCGCCGGATTCGGCGGGAGAACCGGGCGAGTGTAGTTGTCATCACCCATCGCCCTCATCTTGCCAAAGTAGCCACCGTCAGTATCACATTTCGCAAAAACGTCGATATTTCCGGACGTCTTTTCAGCGGTCATTTGTTCCGTTTTGTCGTCAAGCAACATTGTGAGATCGCTCCTTATAGATCGTTTATCGCTTTTTTATCGCTTCGAGGGCCGTAGCGATCTCGTCGCGACTATTTACATCTGGGTTGAGTATCAGGTCGGGCATTACCGGCTCGATCGCCTGTTCCCGGGAGATCCGCCGGTAGCCACCGCCGGTCACGTTGAGCATGACGCTTTCGTCGTCCTTAATTCTGCCAGTGTCCACGGCCGTAACGAGCGCCGCGCACGCAACCGCGGCTGCGGGGCTCGGATCGATTCCCTCGAGCTCGTAAAACTCAGCGGCCGCTCGGCTCGCGGCCTCGTTGCCGATCGCGTACATCTCTCCCGCCGAATCTGTGAGCGCGTCGTACAGTCCACCGACCGGTCCGTATGGCGGAGTTCGATTAGCAAGAACTCTGGCGTTTATACCGTTAATCCGTTCCTTTGCCTCGGCGTCATCCATGACGGCAAGTTCACGTCTGGCTAATCGCCAGCTATCGACGAGCAGCGTAAAGGGTGCGTTCTGGGCGAGGTGCAACTTTGTGCGTTTGTCGGTAAACGAGGGTAGGGCCGCTAGACGCAAGTTCGCCTCCCACGCGGCGATCGCGCCGGTTCCACTGCCCACCGCCTGAACGTAGTGGTCGGGGAGATCCCCGATCTCATGCGCCGCAGATAAGTAGGTGCACCCCATACCGTCGCGACGGGCAACGTTTTTAGCTCCACCTTCAGGTCGATACCCCGGCAGAGCGGCGATCGTGCCGGCGAGGTGAATCGCGTCGGTATAGTCTCCGCCGTTTCCGACGGCCACGACGATGGTCGAACGTCCCCGGCTCCCGACGGTCCAGATATCGGTAAGGTTTTTTTCCGGAACAACGACGAGAAGAGGCAGTTCATTTTCGCCGGCAACGCGCAAAAACGCGCGGGCGGTGTTACCGGCTGAGGCGACGACGAGCGTCGTGGTAAACGCATCCGCACCGAGACGTCCAAACACGGAATACGCTTCGTTTTCCTTAAACGTCCCGGTGAGACTCTCTGCACCGCGGTCCGGATAGTAACCGGTAAAAGTAATAAATAGATTTTTGAGACCGAGCTTGCGCGCCAGGTTTTGACTCTTCCAGGTCACCGGCGCTGAGGAACCGGGAAGCTCGGAGGAAATCGGAAGAAAATCGGAGAATCGAAACAGTCCGCGAGCCGTCGCCTCGACACGGAAGGTATGCGTCGAATACTCTGTCCGCAGAAAACTCGGGCGAGTCGTACGAGGATTCACCAGCGGAAACGGATCATCGGGATCGTTACGATCGGTGAGAACATCCCCGGTATCGAGACAGCGTAGGCGATACGTATTGGATTGTGTATGTCCGCGGGTACGCGATAGAACGTCCGACCGTACTTCCATATATGTTCCTACGCTGTGTCGTAGCGTCTGCGCTCCGCGATGTCAACGCGTCGAGTTCGTGAGAAGCCAATTGGTCCAATAGTCTCCGGATCTCGTTCAATTACATCACTTAAAACTTTCAAATGTAGCAAATTGGAGACGTGAAGATTCGAGCCGGAGATTCACTTCTAGAGTTTTTATATGCTACGATGATTTTGTGAAGGCAAATCGGCGCAATCTAATCGTTCGCTCCGGATTGGAACTGTTTTCGCGATACGGATATCGCGACGTATCGGTAGAAGACATCGTTCGCTCGTGTGGCCTCAGCGTCGGTACGTTTTACAAGCATTTTCAAAGCAAGGAATCGTTTTACGATCAGATCCTCAGCTTGATGGAACGAGAGGGTATTCGTAAAGCCGAGCATGTGATCTCACGGCTCCACTCACCGATCAACAAGCTAAAGGCGGTGTATCGATTTATCGTTCTCGGTATGCGGAAATACCCGATCCTGCGTGGCGTTCTACGCCGAGACGAGCGCTTTATGTATCCGGGAATAGATATCGAGTCGGGCGGATTCGGGTCACTTCGTCGACGAATCGAAGAGATGGTCGCCGAGATCATCCGCGACGGATCAAGACGCGGTATTTTTCGTCCGGGAATCTATCGGGACGTGAATTACCTTGTTGTTTCGCTATTTGATACTGTCATAAACAGACTCGACGATCCGAAGGTAGAAACGCTTTCGGGCGATATGATCGTTTTGATTCAGCGAGGATTGCGGCGAGTGCTTCGAATCCGACGCCGCGACGAGCGCCTTGACCGCCGCGTCATGCAGGAGAACGAGGAGATCGACTGGCTCGAACCTTGACAGTCATCCATAACCCACTATAGGCTAACACATTAAATTGACCGTGGAGGAAGGCTATGCAGCTTGCGTTATTGATAACCCTTCCTCTTGCTGGTGTTATTCTAGGTTGGACGATACGCTGGTTTTACGCCAGGTTTCAGCTCTCGTCGACGGAACAACGAGCGGAACGGCTGCAAAAAGATGCGGTCAAGGACGCCGAAGCCCGAAAAAAAGAGCTGATACTAGAGACGAGAGACGCGCTACAGCGCGAACGGAATGAGCAAGAAAAAGAACTTCGAGAGCGACGTGCTGAGCTTCAGCGTCTCGAACGTCGCGTATTGCAAAAGGAAGAGAACCTAGAACAAAAGGCTTCAGCTGTTGAAACTGAACAGCAAGGGCTCGTTACCCGCGAGAGGACCATTTCCGAGCGCGAAAAAGCGCTTGAAGAGACAGAAATCCACTGGCGAAATGAGATGGAGCGAGTCTCCGGACTCACCCAGGACGAAGCGCGAAAACTGATTATCTCGTCTTTAGAGGACGAGGTACGACATGAATCGCAGGGACTCGTCAACAAAATAGAACAAGAGGCGGTGACCGGCGCCGAAAAACGAGCCCGCGAGATCCTTGTGTCGACCGTCCAACGGATGGCCAGCGAGGTTAACACGGAGATCACCGTATCTTCGGTGAGTCTGCCCAACGACGAGATGAAAGGGCGCATAATCGGACGCGAAGGTCGCAATATCCGAACGCTCGAGACGCTCACCGGCGTCGATATCATCATCGATGACACGCCTGAGGCGGTCGTTGTCTCCTGTTTTGATCCGATTCGCAAAGAGATCGCCAAACGATCGCTCGAGCGTCTTATAACCGATGGACGAATTCATCCGACGCGAATCGAAGAGGTCGTTCAGAAAGTCACGACCGACATGACTCAGACGATCTACGAAGAAGGCGAGAAAGTTCTCTACGAGTTAAATATCCACCACATCAAGCCGGAAGGCATCCGTGGTCTCGGTCGTCTTGCCTTTCGCACGAGCTACGGCCAGAACGTGCTGTCGCACAGCAAAGAAGTTGCCGTCCTCGCCGGAACGCTCGCCGCCGAAGTTGGCGCGGACGTTGAGATCGCCAAGCGTGGCGGAATTCTCCACGACATTGGAAAGAGTATCGAAACCGACGGAGACAGTAATCATGTCGAACTCGGCGTCGAACTCGCCAAGCGAATCGGAGAGGACGGTCGCGTCATCAACGCGATCGCCGCGCACCACGGTGACGTGCCGCATAACTCCATCGAGTCGGTCATCGTGCAGATCGCCGATGCGGTCTCGGCATCCCGGCCCGGAGCGCGACGAGAGACGCTCGACAACTACATCAAACGACTCGAAAACCTCGAGGCGATCGCCGAGGAGTACGACGGCGTCGATCGCGCCTACGCGATCCAGGCGGGACGCGAGCTGCGTATCATGGTCAACCATGAGAAGGTCAGCGATCAGGAGGCCCGCGAAATCGCCAAGGGCATAGCCCGAAAAATTGAGGATCGGCTTCGATATCCGGGGCGAATCAAAGTGACGATGATCCGGGAGACGCGCGTCGTAGAGTACGCCCGATAAGATGCGAATTCTCGTAATCGGCGACGTCATCGGGAGCCCGGGGATGCGCGCCGTTGTAAGCGCGCTCAAAAACCTGTCGCGGACCCATCGCGCCGATTTTATCGTCGTCAACGGCGAAAACTCGGACAACGGATTTGGAATCAACGCCACGCTCGCGGATCAACTGTTTAAGGCCGGTGCCGATGTCGTGACCACCGGTAACCACGTCTGGCACGATCGGGAAGTCGCCGAGCTCTTAAACGGTAATCCAAAGGTACTTCGACCTGATAACTACCCCGGAGGTGCGCCCGGTTCAGGCGCTTACCTCGCCGAAACCAAGGCGGGTAAAGTCGCCGTTATCAATCTGCAGGGGCGCACGCGCATGGTGACGATCGATTGCCCGTTTCGAAGAGGTCGTGACCTGGTTAAGAAATACAAGAACACCGCCGACCACATCGTGATCGACTTTCACGCCGAATCAACCGCCGAGAAAGAGGCGTTTGCCCACTACCTCGACGGTGATGCGACCGTTATCTACGGGACGCATACGCATGTCCAAACGGCAGATGAACGTGTTCTCGCGGCTGGAACCGCGTATATCACCGACGTCGGTGCCTGCTTGCCCGAGCAGAGTGTTATCGGCTTTACGCCGGAGGTCAGCGTCCGACGCTCCTTAACTCAGCTGCCGATCCGCAACGAGCCGGCCGAGGGAGCCGCCGTCATTCACGGTATTATTGTCGAGACGGGAGATCGCCTTGCGGCGTCATCGATTGAGCGCGTGCGATACCGGTCCTTGATTTAAACTCAGGGGGATTTGGTGGCACCACGAATACCGCTCCTCGATATCCTCGTTGACCGATTCCCAACGGCGACACGCGACGAACTGTATCGAAATGTGATGTGCGGCGAGGTACGTGTCGGAGGCGCGACGGAGACCAACCCGCGCGCACCGTATAGACCGGACGTCGAAATCGCGATTTTTCGCGAGAAGTACGTCTCACGCGGCGGTCTCAAGCTCGATGCGGCCCTTGAAGGGTGGGCGATCGCCGTTGAAAAGCAAATTTGGGTCGATGTCGGCGCATCCACCGGCGGATTTACCGACTGTCTCCTGCAACGTGGCGCCGAACGCGTTCACGCCGTAGATGTCGGCTTTAATCAGATCTCCTGGCGCCTGCGCAGCGACGATAGAGTCGTCCTCCACGAGCGGACAAACATCACCACCGTCGATCGGCTTGAGCCGGTTCCCCGTGCCGCTGTGTGCGACTTGTCGTTTCGAAGTCTACGCGGGATTCTTCCCCATATTCTTTCACTGACGTCGGAACGCTGGGGTATCGCCCTTCTCAAGCCGCAATTTGAGGTGGCCGCTCGTTCACGTCGTGACGGCGTCGTCACCCCGCTCGAGGCCGGTGTCGTGGCGGATATCGACCGTGAGCCGATCATTCTGGAAGTAATCGAGGCGCTTCGAGGCGAGTCGATCGTGGTTGAACGGCGAATGCCCAGTCCGATTACCGGCCGATCCGGTAATCGCGAGGAACTCGTCTTGGTGAGAGTTGCCGACGCATAGGCGGTTTGATCTATCGCCGTAGCTCGGATGCCGCGAGCGGCTCCCCGATATACACGCCGTCACCACCGAGGTAATCGAGGGTGCGTCCGTTGATAAGGATCTGTACCGCGTCAACGGTTGAAAACTGCGTGGCGGTGAGAACGATCTGTTGCATCTGCGCCATGTAGCCTTCAAGCCCCATCGGATTAAACCGAAATGCCTCGTTAAAGTTGAGAAACGCGACCCGCTCAGCCACGCGCGCCGAGAGGAGTTCGGTCCCCTCCGGAATCAGGCTCAGCAGCCCAGCGTTGAGGTCGTCGCCGCTTGGACCCGACAGCAGAGCTTCAAGTGTCGCCGTCAGCGGCGCCGATCCGACTTCCACCGGTCGGACCACTTCCTCCGCGAGAATCCGCCCGTCGTTGGAGACACGGATAAAAAACAAGCTCGATCGCCCTTGGATGCTCGGTTGATCCGTTTGGATCGGATCTACCGCTACCACATCCGGCTCGACCGGCTCTTCTATTTCCTGAGGGACTTCGTCAGCGTCTTCTTCAACGGCCGGATCTCCCGGCTCGGGAGCAAGCTCGGGAGTCTCGACAACGATCGGCTCCGTGTCGACGTCCTCCTCCGGACTGTCGGCCGGCGTCTCGGCCGGATCTTCAAACACGATGTCGACAAACTCGGTACGTTGAAGTACCTCTTGAATGCGCTGATGATTTGCGAGATAGAGGATCGCGACGAATAGAATAAAGGCGATCCAGAATAACACCCCGAACGAGGGTTTTTTTGTAGAGTTCTGCCTCGGCATACGTTCCTAGTATCGGCCGCGGCATCCGCGAGTTTGACAGTATCAAAATGAAACATCTATAGTACCGATGTATGACCGAACTGCACGGGATCGCCGCGTCGCCCGGAATCGCGATCGGTCCCGCCTATCTTTATGCCGAAGACATGCCCAACGTTCCTCAATATGCGATTTTGGGTGACGATCTCGAAGCCGAACTCGCGCGCCTCGAGGTAGCGATCGAACGTGCCGGAGCGGACATCCTGGCCATACGGGACAGTAGCGACGGTACGCTTGAGCAACAAGAAATCGATCTTCTCGACTCGCATTTGCTGATGCTCAAAGACCCGACGTTTTTTGAGTCCGTGCACACCCGTCTCGCCCGGGAGCTGTTTAATATCGAATGGGTGCTGGCCCAGACGATGCGCGAGCTTGTCGAAAAGCTCTCTGCGTCAAGCGATG
This sequence comes from Alkalispirochaeta sp., assembly GCA_965601745.1. Lineage (GTDB taxonomy): Bacteria > Spirochaetota > Spirochaetia > DSM-27196 > Alkalispirochaetaceae. The sequence goes on along the minus strand of OZ271836.1, from coordinate 1,581,792 downwards.
ATTATCTGCGCGAACGGACGGCCGATATTCGCGATGTTTCCAAACGAGTCCTCGGACACCTCATGCAACGTAATCGCGGGACGCTGACGCGCCTCACCGACGATGTGGTTGTCGTAACCCATGATCTGATGCCGTCCGATGCAGTCGCGATGGACAAGCAAAAAGTCCGAGCGATCGCGATGGACGCCGGCGGTAAAACCTCGCATACGGCGATCATCGCGCGCAGTTTTGAGATCCCCGCCGTTCTCGGTCTCTCGCGCATTTCGCGAATAGTAAACAGCGCTGATTCGATCATCGTCGACGGTAACAGCGGGACCGTTATTATCGATCCCGATTCCGCCACGCTCGAGCGCTACGTACGCCTCCAGGGCGAGTGGAAAGAGCACGAAGTGCAGCTGATGCGGCTCAACCGCCTTTCAGCGGAGACGCGCGACGGAAAACTGATCAAACTCAACGGCAACATCGAAGTTCCCGAGGAGGTCGAGGGTGTCCTGAGTCACGGCGCGGACGGTATCGGCCTTTATCGATCGGAGTTTCTATTTCTCACGCCGGGTACACTCCCGACGGAGGACGAGCAGTATCACGCGTATAGCCACGTTATCGAAACGATGGGCGGTCGCCCCGTTACGATCAGGACGCTCGACGTCGGCGGCGACAAGATCTCAGACCAGATACGCGGCGGCGAAGAAAAAAACCCGATCCTGGGATGGAGAGCGATCCGGGTCTGCCTATCCGACACCGATCTATTCCGAACTCAGCTACGCGCCCTGCTCCGGGCGAGCGTACACGGCAAGCTTAAAATAATGTTCCCGATGATCTCGGGTATCGAGGAGCTCAACCAGGCGCGGACGGTGCTCGAGGAGGTTCAAGAGGATCTCCGCAGGCGTGGAGTTCCATTTGACGAGGATATTCCCGTCGGAATCATGATTGAGGTCCCGTCGGCGGCGATGACGAGCGACGCGCTCGCCCGACGATCGGCGTTTTTCTCGATCGGTACCAACGATCTTATTCAGTATACGATCGCGGTCGATCGTGGCAACGAGAGAATCGCGTACCTGTACGAGCCGTTTCACCCCGGCGTACTTCGCCTTATCCGGACCGTCATCGACAGCGCCCACGCCGAGGGAATCTCCGTCGCGATGTGCGGCGAAATGGCCGGTGATCCGCTCGCGACGGTTGTCCTCGTCGGCCTAGGATTGGACGAGTTTAGCATGAGTCCGGTGGGAATCCCCGAGGTAAAACGAATTATCCGCTCGGTATCGCTTGCTGAAGCCGAGGAGTTCACCGGACAGATTATGGATTTGAGATCCGCTGTTGAGATCGAAAAAGCGGTACGCGTTCACATGCACGAGCGTTTTGATCTCGTCCTTTATTAGAACCGTATGACTACAGTAGTTATTGCCGGACGCCCAAACGTAGGCAAATCGACGTTGTTTAACCGTCTCACGCGGTCGAGGGTGTCGATAACCGATCACACACCGGGCGTTACCCGCGACGTTATACGTTCGGAGATCGCGTTTGCCGGTCGAACGCTCGAGATCGTCGACACCGGTGGCATCGGCCTCGGCGAGCGCGAACTCGCCGGAGTCGTGTCCGAGCGGAGCCGAAACGAGATTCGGAACGCCGGCGTCGTGCTCCTCATGCTCGATGCGCTTGATATTACCGGCGAGGACGAGGATCTCATCTCCGAAGTACGGAAAATCGGTCGCCCGACCATCCTCGTCGTAAACAAAGTCGACAACGATAAACGCATGGACGTTGTCTCCGAGTTTTATCGCTTTGGCTTTAAGACGATCGTGGCTATCTCCGCGGAGCACGCCCTCGGAATCGATGAGCTTGAGGACGAAATCGAGATTCTTCTCCCGCCCGACGACGCGCACGATAGCAACGACGAGGTCGAGTCCGAGGTGATCAGGCTTGCTATCGTAGGGAAGCCCAATACCGGCAAATCGAGCATTCTCAATCGGCTCGTCGGAAGCGAGCGAGCGATCGTGTCGGATCTTGCCGGAACGACCCGCGATCCGGTTGAAGCCGAGTTCCATCACAACGGTCATTCGTTTTGTGTCGTCGATACCGCCGGAATTCGGCGTAAATCGCGCGTATCGGCGGCGGTCGAGTACTACTCGGTCACCCGCGCAATCGACGCGATCGAGAAAAGCGAGTTGGTCATTCTCGTCATCGACGTCGTCGACGGGCTCTCGGAGCAAGACAAGAAGATCGCCCAACGGATCGTTGATCGAGGCCGGGCGGTTGTTGTTGTCCTCAACAAGTGGGATCTGCGTGACGACCGTGGCAATCAGTTTAACGCCGTTACAGATCGGATACATTTCTTGTTCCCGGTGTTTGAACACGTGCCGATCGTGCCCGTCTCGGCCCAGACCGGTGAGGGCATCGACGAGATGCTCGCGGCGCTTCTCAAAGTTCGCACGGAGATTCACCATCGCGTCGAGACGGGTCAACTCAACCAGGCCCTCGAGCGCTGGATCGCCCGAACGCCGCCGCCGAGCGGCAAACGACCGATAAAGCTACGCTACATCACCCAGGTCGGGACCAACCCCGTGCGGTTTGTGTTGTTTGTCAATCGACGACGCGGGTTTCCGGAGTTCTACCTGCGGTACGTCCAGAATCAGATACGACGTGAACTCGGATTTGCCCATATCCCGCTCTATATCGAGCTCCGTGATTAAAACGCGCGCACGGTACTCAATCCAGGAACTACTCGCCCTGCTCGATATTCGCCCCCACGTCTTCCGTTACTGGGTGGATAACATCGCCCTGATTCATCCGTCCTACGACGATTCCGGTCGGCGCCAATGGTCGGCGGCGCAAGCGCGACTTCTTCTCCGGCTCCGTCACTTGATCGTCGAGCGTGGTATGTCCGTAAAGGGCGCTGAACAAGCGGTAGTCGACGAGGCGACAAATCCTCACGGATCTCAAAAGGCGCAGCTCGAAACCTTACGAGACCTGCTTCTCCGCCTCCACGCGCAGTCGCTCGAAGCTAAAGAGGCGACCTCGCAATCGGGTGACGACGTGTTTTGGACTCCTCAGTCGACCCGCTCCCGTCAACGGGTCCTCCCTCCGCTTGTTACCGATGAGGTATACGAAGCTTCGTCGGACGCGGTTCCTGATGATTGCGCGACCGTTCTTTACCGTCACCTTTCCGCCGCTCGCGCTAACCCGGAACCGACGCTCGATGTCGTGAGGCGCGTCCGTGATCGGCGTCTGGCGGGGCGATACGTCCTCGTTCTGGCCCCTGTGGAGGACTGTGACCGTTGGCAAAACGCGCTCGCAAATCCAAAGACCTTTGTCGTCGGTGTGGCGCCCGCGGTCAGCGGTATAGACGCTCTCCGGGCGGCGCTGGCCATGCGGTCGGTCCGGGATTGGATCCAAGCACGTGATATCGCAACGATCGCCTTGTGGCTACCCGAGGCGGCGGGTCCTGATCCTCCGTTTTTGCTCCTGGTAGCGCGCGCGCAGGCCAACTCCAGCGGTATTTCACTCGCCGCAACCACTGATGGATCGATCGTATCATGCGTTCTGTCGGTAGCTTCTCTGTCCTCTCTTGACGAGCGTCTTAAGCGTGCCGATAGACTAAGGGGAGGGCGCGATTTGGGACGTTTCCGGGCGCTGGAGCACCAAATCGTCCTCCTCCATCAACCATCGGCTCCACGGCCGTGGTCGAGTGTTTTGTGGACGCGTGAGGTCGAGGTTATCGGCAATGCGTCGTTGAGAGGATAGCGAGATGGTAGAACGAAGAAGTAAACGAACTCTGATTGCCGCGATATGGCTATTGAGCGCGACTCTGCTCACAGCTCTACCGCACATTCCCGACACAAGCTTTGCGCGGCGCGTAAAGATCGAAGACGTGTTTGCGCCGATCGAACCGATGGCCACGCTCGAGCGGGAGTTTGTCAACGGCGCAACGCCGGTCGTTTATCGCACCTACGAACAAAACGACCGCCGCTACTATCTATTTATACCGGCGGATCGCGAGGATATGGATCTCGTTTCTCCGGGCACGTATATCGTGCGACGGAGAATTCAAGACGGAGCAACGGACCAGGTCAAGATCTTTCTCGGATGGGACGAGGGCACCTTTGTACGCGTGAGACCCCGAGGCCGGGGGAGCGAACTCGATCTCTCGGTCTCCGGCTACGAGCTATATCGGTCCGTACCGATTGGCGTCTCAATGGAGACGATCCTTCGTTCGCCGTTTGACGTCGTCTACGAGAGCTCGGCCCAGCTCATCAACTGGTCTCTGTTCGATGTCGCGACGTCGCATCCGGGCTACGCGAGAATCGAACACGTTGTCGACCTTATTCGCGGCGCATTGCCGACACTTCCCGACGCCGAGGACGGCGCGATGGATGAGCATGGCAATCTGGTCTACATCGAAGGACTCGAAAACCAGGAGAAGCTGCCCGGTTTTAACTGCTCGGGATTCGCAAAATGGGTCGTCGATGGGTTTTACGGACCGCTAACGGGTGGGTACCTGCCCATCGAACCGCTCAAGGAAAAGCACCTCGACTACCGGGGCAATCCATGGACAAACGCGTTTGAAGAGACGCGTGATCCGTTTTTTGGCCTCGATTGGACCCGGAATCTGGCCCGCGAGTACTGGACGGCGCGTTCGTCGGAGCGCGCGAACGATCCGGAAAGCTTTGACGTGCGGTCGGTCGGTGCCACGCACGCGGTCGAAGACATGGGATTCGACGTCCCCGACTTGCCGTTGGTGCTTTACCGCCTGGCTCAGAGTCAACCCGGGACGTTTTATCTCGGTAGCGTAGCCCAGGAGTTTGGTAGCGATCCGGTGTTACGGCAGCACAGCCACGTGGTCGTCTTCTTCCCCTGGTTTGACGACAACGGCGTGTTTCACGTCGCCGTTATGGAACGCAACGTGGAGACGAGTCTCGAGTCTATCCTTTCTCGCTACCCCTCTGATCTTGTACATCTGGTGTCACTAGAGGCCACCGACGAGTTTGCTCCGCCAATCGTTGAATCGGCGTCCGTAGCGAGATAGTATCCGTGCTATGAGTTTTGGTTCGCGGCTACTCGCGGTAGCGATCCTGATCGTTGTCGCGGGGACCGCGTCTGCGAACGAACGGGATCTTATCCGAGAAGCGGATTTACGATTTTCGTCGGGCAGTTATCAACCGGCAATCGATCGCTATGAGGAGCTTGTCGAGGAGTATCCTCAGTCGGTCCACGTTCGGACCGCCCGTTTTCGGATCGCGCAGAGTTATTTTTTCCTAAACGAGTTTGAACGCGCGCGCGACCGATTTCTGGCGTTTACGGCCCGCTTTCCCGGTTCTCGGGCAGAGTTTGCCGTCGATCTGTGGCTTGGACTGGCCCACTACCGCGTAGGCCAATACGAGGAGGCAGACGGTGTTCTTTCGAGATACCTCGATATCAGCGATCAACCGGAGTCTCTCCGTGGGCGCGCACATCTGTATCGGGCGCTCACCGCGCTCGGCCGCGCGGACTACGAAACGTCACGAAGCGCGATCCAGACCGATCTCCGACGGGCGATAGCGATCGCCGACGATGCCGAGGGACGTTACGCGGTAACCACGCTCCTTAGTCTTTTGACTCGTGACGGTGACGATGCGGCGATTATCGGCGTCTGGGACGAATCCGCGAGCGGCTACGAACCTGAGAGCCCCAACCAGGAGCTTCGACTCCGCTACGTTGCTGACGCCGCCTATCGGCTTGGGAGGATCGATCTCGCCGTCACCCTATACGAACGGTTGAGCGATTACAGCATCGACTCCGCCCAATGGGCGCTTCAACGTCTTTATCGCCTGGCCGGTGAAGATGACGGGCGACGTCGGGAGCTTTTTCGACGCGCCGAACAACGCTTGTCGTCGCAACCGGCGCGCCTGCGGACGTTCTGGTTCTCAGTTGGGGCCGAGGCCCTCGCGGGGCGCAGTTTCGAACTTGCCGAGCTCTACCTCTACCGGGTCTGGGAGCTGCGCAACGAGGGCGCAATCCCTGCGGAGACGATACCCGCCTTGGCCGAAGCGATTCGACGACTGGGACGTGCCGAGGAGGCGATTGCGATCCTTGAGACCGCCCGATCAGAGGGTGAGACCGACCACGGACGCGACAAACTCCTCGCCGAAATCCTGATCGAAGAGGGGAGAGCCAACGAGGCCAGATCCGTTTTGGCGACGATCGACAGTGATGAACCCCGATTTCTGTACCTTAACGCCTATGCAGCGTACGTCGACGATGACCCAAAAGCCGCTCTCGAGCTCATCGATAGGCCGGAGGTGCTTCCGATCGTCCGAACCGACGCGGCGTTGCTTGCTCTACTTGCCCGGTTGCGCCTGGCATCCGGTAACGCCGAAAGTGCCGTTCGCGCCTATCGCGAACTCTTCACAAACTTCTCCGTAGATGGCGCGGTCCATCGCGAGTTTCTTCGGGCGCTCCTGGCCGCACGACAGTTTAACGCGCTCGAGCAGGAGATTGCCCGAGGATCGGGCGATCCGGAGGAACTTCGCTACTTTGGGGGGCTTGCGGCCTTCCACCGTCAGGATTTTCCTCGCGCCGTGGAGTTGCTTGACGCCGTGGCCGAGGCGCGGTGGGAACCGAGTCGCTCGTATCATCTTGCCTGGAGTCTGTATCGCATGGGGCAGATAGACGAGGCGAGAGACGCGATCGCGCCGGTTGTCGACCAACTCCCTGACGACCTTCGCGCACCGGGATTGTATCTCTATGGGTGGACGCTCTATCTCGGAGGCAGCAATCAAGCGGCCGCGACGGTAATCCAACAGGGGATCGCGTCGCGACCCGATCTATCTTTAGAAAAAGACTTGCGCAGCGTTCTCGCGACGGTGTACCTCAGCTTGGATCTCGTAGAGGAAGCGCTCGCCCAATACGCCGAAGTCCGGAATCTTGCCGCTACCGACACCGAGCAAGCGGCTGCGTGGAGAACCTACGCCGAAGTACTCGCCGTCGCGGGACGTGCCGAGCAAGCGATCGTGGAGTACGACCTCTTGGCTCGACGATTTCGCCAGGAGGACGCGGGACGCCTCGCCCTTCTCGACGCAGCGTTGCTTTTGGACCGCGCCGAGCGATATGAAGAGGCGCGTGATCGCTATCGCGAGTTTCGCGCTCGCCATCCCGCGGCGCCGGAAACGGACCGAGCGTTGTACGGGGCCGGCCACGCATCGTATCGACTCGGTGAGACAGCACGGTCTCTCCTATGGTGGGAGCCGCTGATCGACGAGTTTCCCGACAGTCGATACACGCCGGACGCGATGTTTGTCCTCGCCGGGATTTACGAAGAGCGCGGAGAGCGCCGCGAAGCACTCGAGCTGTACGCCCGCCTGTCGGCGGTGTATCAAGACCACCCGCTCGTTGCCGAGGCCGAACGCCAAAGGCGCCGAATCCGCCTCGAACTCGACGGCCTCACGAGCGAGGAAGCGGAGTTGTGGGTCGCGCTCGAACAGAACGGCGGTCCCGAGCCGGGAAGTGATCGCTGGTTTGATATCGTGATCGGGCTCGGCCGAATCGCCGTTCGTGAACGTTTTAGTCTGACGATGCAACAGCGTGGTATTCTCGACTACCTTGTCGAGGCCGGCAGTTTCGACGGACCCGAGGCGGCTGAGGCGACGCTTCTCCTCGCGGAGTACTACCGACGACAGGGTGAGTACCGACGGGCCATTGACGAATACGCGGCCGTAGCAGGAATGGTAGGGGCGACGCCCGAGATGCGGGCCCAGAGCCTCTACGAGTTTGCGGTGATCGCGGGCGAACTCGGCGAGGAGGCGACGATGCTGCGTGCGGTTGAGGAGCTCGAGCGCGAGTTTCCCGATGCCGTTTGGACCGAGCGGGCGGCGGCACGCCTTCGGGAGCTGCGATGAAGACGCAAATACCGCGTTTTGCCCTCCTTGTTACCTTCGCATTGTTCGCCTCCGTGGTAACGTTTGCTCAGGAGGAATTAGTGATCGAGCCGGAGGAGATCACTGCGCGACTCGCTCCTCTCGACGTCGTCGTCGAGGGCTTGCCTCCGCTTCCGCCGCCGACGTTTGTTCCGCCTTTGTGGGAACTCGGCGACGTTGCGATCGGCGAGGAGGTACTTCTGCCCGAACCGCCACCGATTCTCGATCCGACAATCGTTTCGGCCGAGACAAATCAAGAGCAGCTCTTTGTCACCGCGGGGATCGGGGCTACCAGCGTACAGTCCGTATTTGGTGATATCTCGCTGTATCGAGTCACGCAATCGACGCGCTTTAACCTCGGTTACGATCATCGCAGCGCCGACGGATTTGGATTTAACGATCCAGGCCGGGGCTTTTTTGTCCAGACAAATGAGTTGCGCGCGGACGTCGAACTTCAAGCTCCCGCCGGACGCCTGTCGACGGCGTTTGAGGGTGGCTACAGCGATCGGCGTCGCGGCCTGCAGGAGCAATCACCCTTTTTCTCCGTCGAGAATCGTCTTCTTGAAGGAGTCGGGAGCGTCTTTTACACGCTCGACGATCGCGCATCGCTCTATTTTGATCTCCCGTTTCGTCACGATCGCCGGCTGTTTACCGATATCCGCGGCGAACTTACCGGCGATCCGACCTTTGATTTTACGACCCTACCGGAGCGCGATGAGACGTTTAATCGACTCGCGCCCGAAGCCGGGTTTACCCTCGAATGGCCGAGGTTTTTATTCTCCGCCGCTTCCCGATACGCGACGCAGGTAATAGACGCCGACGGTTTTTCGAGCGTCGCGCGCCTCGAGGGTGAACTCGGGATCGAAGCGGTACCTTTGGTGGGACTCACGCTCGCGGCTCGAGGCACGGGTGTCTATCGCGTCGACGATGGCGCATACTTTCCGGTTTCCGGCTCCCTCGAGTACCGCGGAAGTCCGTGGTGGAGCGTCGAACTTGGTGGTGGGATCGAATACCTTGAATCATCGCCGGTCGACCTTTGGGATCGTTACCCGGCGCTCGCCTCACCGGTCCTGGACGAACCGCCGGGACCCGCCGAACGCCGCTATGCTCGCGGGAAGGTCGAGGTATCATTTGTTCCGGAACTTTTTTCGATCAGTGGAGCTGTCTCCTGGGCCGATTGGCGCAAACGCCTTGTTGCAACGGCGTGGGACGAAACCGTTGGTTTCTACCCGGTGGAGTACGTCGAGATGGAAGAAGTCGATCTCGTTTTTGGTGTTACCGGGGCACTGCGCCCCTGGTTGACGCTGGAGGCGGAGTATATCGCTCGAACGCTCGATCGGAGCGTCGGGACGGCGCCGGCTGAGATACGAGCGTCGCTCCGGACGAGTCGTGATCGCTTCGAGGCCGCCTTGACGACCTCGACGCAGATTGAAGACGTGCCGATCGCGCCCGTTGTGAGTGTCGAGGCGGCGATCGCTTTGAACGAGACGCTTTCAATAGAGCTATTTGGACGCGATTTGATCTCGATGACCTTGGATGACGGACGAGGAGTTTCGGGAGCAGAACCGACGCCCGACGATCCGTTTATCCGCGAAGGGCTCGAGATCGGCGCGTTGGTTCGATTAAATTACTAAACGGGGAGACGAGATATGCTGGAATTAATTGAGCGCGGCGGCGTGATTCTCATCCTGATCGTGGTGCTCTCGGTGGTCGGTATGGCGATCGTTATTGAGAGGCTCCTGTATTTTCGCAAAAACCGCGGAGACGAGGAGGCGATAATGCGCCGACTCGAGGGTACCCTTGCCAAAGGAAATTTCGACGAAGCGCTGGCGATATGTGACACGATGCCGAGCCCGATCACCAATCTGATGAAAGTCGGAATCGAACATCGCTCGTACTCGCGAGAGATCATCAAGACAGCCATTAGCGATGCCGCGGCGCTTGAGGTCCCCCGGATGGAGCGCTACCTGTCGGCCTTGGGAACGATCGCGCATGTGAGTCCGCTCTTGGGCTTGCTGGGGACCGTAACCGGAAACATCCGCGCCTTTGGTGTTCTCGGCGAAGGTGGAATCGGCGGCGGCGATCCGGCAATTCTTGCTCGAGGAATCTCCGAGGCGCTTCTGACGACGGCCGCCGGAATCATCGTTTCTATCCCGGCGATCGCCTTCTACAATTACCTCGTAAACCGGGTCAATCATTCGATAATCCGCCTCGAAAACCGCGTTAACGAGTTGGTTCTGTACCTAAAAAAGGAGTAGGTGGTGCGATTTCGTCGACGACTCCAGACGACTGCTCGACCCGACCTCGTGCCGCTGATTGACGTCGTGTTTCAGTTGGTCGTCTTTTTTATGGTTTCCAGTACCTTGATTACTCGAACCGGCCTCAACATAGATCTGCCCGAAGCGAGTTCGGCTCAAGCCGCGGTCACCTCCACCGTCGTACTGACGGTTGTCTCGACCGAGGAGATCTACCTCGGCGAGGAGCGGTTGACGCTGGCCGAGCTTGACGACGTTCTGGGCGAACGTAGCGACGAGTACGAGCAGCGGTCCATTTCGGTCGAGGCGGACGGCGGTATCGCCTATGGCACGATGATCGCGGTCCTCGACGTCCTACGCCGCAACGGACTACGCGGCGCCAATCTCGTAGCGGAGCAGGTCACGGAGGAGGAATGAGCGAGGCGGTCCGTCAAAAAATCGGCGATCGCGAGCGTCTCACTCTCGCAGTATTTGTTGCACTTCTTATCCATACTGCGCTGGTGCTGCTTATTCCATCGGCATTTGTACGCGAGCTCCCCGATTTCGAACCACCTCTGTATATCGAGTTCGAACCGATCGCCGGCAATATCGAACTTCCGGTCGAGACAGTAGCGCCGGAGCCGCCCGAAGCGCTTGTCGAACGAGAGCTCGTCACGGAAATCCCCGACGCAAACGCTGCCGCACCCGCCCCCGCATCCCCACCCGCACCCGCCCCGGTTGCGGAACGAGAGCTTGCGGCACCGGCCGTCGAGACCGAACCACCGCCTCCGACGCGTTCAATCGATCGCGAGGCGCTGCGCGAGCGGGCGTCGACAGACGAGAGCCGCTTTGTCGCCGAACAGCTCGAGAGCTACTACGAGTTTCAACGTGACTGGATCGCCTCGCGGGATGCGTATGCCGCGCGCAGCGACGGAACCGTTGATACGATTGAGGAGGCCCCCGACGAGTCGGAGCTCGCCCGTGAGCTGGAAAGCATCCTGACCGCGATTCGCACAACGGCACGGGACGATCCCTCGTTTGTCGATCTCGGCGAGATAGATCCTCCGAATGACGTCGCGCGCGATCGCGGCGACGGCAGCGGAGTACAACTCGGTGAGGGCGGACGATATCGGATAGCGGCGGGTACCTTGAATCTCGTCGACCTAGAGTTGCCGGTCGGATTCCCCGTGGACTATCCCTTGTTATGCCGCGTGCGTGTTAATGCCGCCGGAGTGGTCATCGCCGCGACGATCGACCCGCCGTCACCGTCGTTTGAGCTCAATCGGCGCGTCACCGCATGGATTGAAACCTGGCGATTTGAAGAAGGTACGGGGATCGCCGAGGCCTCATTCCTCATTCCACTCACGACACAGTAGGGCGGCGATATCGATGGATTTTCTCACCGGCATCAGCGCCGTCGCCTTTGATATCGACGGTACCCTCTACCCAAACCGGGCGATGTACCGCGCCTCCTTTTGGATCGTCCTCCGTCACTTTCGCTTGTTTCGCGCGTTTGGGAGGGCCCGTCGGCTCGTTCGTAGCGATCCGCCGGAGGACGATCTGTACCGGCGAACGGTCGAGATCACGGCAGCGAAGCTCCGGAAATCGGTCGATAAAACTGCAGAGCTTGTGGCCGATGTCATCTATCGGTGTTGGGAGGAGGTTCTCGAACGTGTACGGCTGTACCCGGAGGTCGATCACACGCTTACGCAACTTCAGAACGCCGGCTATCGCCTCGCCGTTCTCTCGGACTTTCCCGTCGGCCAAAAACTGGATCGTTTTGGACTCGTCGGCCGCTGGGACGTCGCGCTCTCCTCGGAGGATACCGGCTACCTCAAGCCACACCCGCAGCCGTTTCTCCAACTCGCGAGCCGTTTGGGGGTTCCGCCGAGTCAGATAGTCTATGTCGGCAACAGCTACCGTTACGACGTACTCGGAGCCCGAGCGGTCGGGATGCGCACGGTTCACCTGTCGCGGCGCCAGCCCGTCGACGGCGTCGCCGACGCGACGGTGGCAAACTGGCGCGAACTTTCGAGGCTTCTCTTCCCCGATTCGGGCGATTAACACCTTTTGTGATTGTGCTTTATACTGTTCGGTGAACTGCAAACTGGGAGAGGGGATTTATGGGGTTTACAATCGCCGATCTGATCATCGTTCTCGTGGTGATCGGAGTGCTCGCCGTATACCGCCGACTCGACAGCAATAATCGTTCTCTCGACAAGGTGAAGCGCTTTATTGATCGGGTCCAGGCCGAGATGGATGAGATCGTCGCCGAGAAGGTCACGATGTTGAAGGACATCGGAATTGAGGTGGACGTTCATCAAAAAGCCGCGACCGAAGTGATAAAGCGTGTTCAGTCTATCGAGAACGACCTTTCGTCCCGTGCCGATACCCTCGACGAAATAGGAAATCGTCTTTCGTCCTACGAGAACGCGCTTAACGAACTTGTGGGAATGACGCGTCGCGCAGAGGAGAACATCGCGCGCGTCCGCGATGAGAGCGAGTACGTCGACAAGGTCGGCAAGAGGATCAAGGCGACTCAGGCCAAGATGGAGGAGCTCGAAACCTCGTTACCCGGCATCGTATCGGGATTTGAAGCGCAAAACCTGACCCGAATCGCCGAAGTCGAAGAAAAGATGTTCAAGGATAGCGAGGATCGCGTTACGACTCTGACAACCCGCGTGGAGACGGCGGCTATGCGCGTTCAGGATTTTTCCGAAGAGGTTGCGGGACGACAGACCTCCCTCGACGATCAGTTTCAAGCCGCCCGGCAGGAACTGGAAGAACGGTATGAGCAACTGGCGACCAACTTTCGGAACGAGCTTACGACGCTGGCGCAAAACGGTCGGCGCGAGATCGAGATCGTCCGGGACGAGATCCACAGCAGCGTCGCCGAGGCCGCCGAAAAGTTTGAGCGATTTCGGGGCGATAGTATCGAACAGCTCGAATCGATCGGAACGAGTCTCGAGACGGTCGTCGCGGATGCGAGTGACCGAATGAACGATCTCGGCGAGAAGGGGCGAGCGCTTGAGACCGAAGTTTTTCGCAGCCTGACGGAACACATTGAGCAACAAGGCACCACCGTCCGCGAGGAGATCGACTCGCGCTTTGCAAAACTCCGGACGACTCTTGAAAGCGAGGTCACCAGATTTAATCAGTTGGGACAAAACCTCGACGAGCAAGCCGGAGGAATCGTCCAGCGCATCGACGCGCTCGTCGACGATTTAACGGCGCGCATAAACGGTTCGTCACAAACAACCGAACAGCGGGTGTTGGCGACGGTCGAATCGCGACTCGAGGACTATGAGAAGGAGATCGGATATCGCTACACGCGCATTGAAGCGGTAAACAACGATATCGACGAGCTGGAAAAGAACATGCGTCTGTCGATGGAACACATCGGCGAGCGTGTTCGCAACGACTTTCTCGCGTTTGGTGAGGAGTTGCACGGTCTGCGTCAGCGCGATCGAAACGAGGTCGAAGACCAATTTGCCGGCCTACGGACAAACATGGAAGAGCTTGAGACCGGACTCAACGAGCTCAAGCAACGGGCCTACGACAACGTCAGCGAGAAACTCAAAGTGTTTGAGGACGAGTTCTTCACCGATCTTCGTGAACGCTCGGCGGCGATGGAAGCGCGGATCACCGAGTGGCGCGGGGAGGTTGATTCCCGTCTTGGTGCCTATGCGACTCAATCGGAAACCGAACGCTCTGAGCTCGAAACTCAGTACAATCAGGAACTCCGCTCCAAGCTGCACCACATCCAAGAGTGGTTGAGCGCGCAACTCACCAAGTTGGAAGGTCAGTTTGACTCGTTTCGACAGGGACTCGAAGGTCGCGTAGAGACGGGTGAGCAGGAAATCGCCGAGTTCGAAAAGGCGATGCAAGAAGAGTTGCTCGCGCTCAAGGAGCGGGCATTTCAAGAGTTTCGCCGTGAGTTTACGCTCGCCGACGAGCAAACACGTACGCAGGTCAGGGAGTTTCAGGAGGAGACCGGCGGACGAATCGAGTCGATACGGGCCGAAATTTCCGACGGAAAAGCGGAACTCGAACAGATGCTCGTTGCGTCGCGGAGCGATATATCGTTGTGGAGAACAGAGCTCGTCAACCAGCTAAAATCCAATAGCGCCGACGTGACCAACGAGCTCGCCGATGCCAAAGTTCAGTTGTCGGCGAATCTCGAGCAGTTAAAGCAGGAGTACGTCTCAGAACGGCAGGAGCTCGTCGAGAAGTCGCAAGAGCAGCGGCGCCGGATCTGGAGCGATGTCGAAACCTTGTCCCGGCAGGTGGCCGACCTGCAAGAGCAGCTCCAGAGCAAAACGAGACAGGTTCTCGATGACTTCGGTGAGCGCTTCCAGCGGTTAAAAAACGATGTCGACACGCACGAGCGGGAGATCGGCGACGATTTGAGCGCTCAGTCGCAGTCGTTTAGAACTCTGATCGCCGATAGTCGCGAACAGTTTCAGGCGATGCGCGACAAACTGTTTGCCAGACTCGAGGAAGACACGAGCACGCTGACGGTGACCGTCAGTGAAATCGATAAACGACAAAAGGCGTTCCTCGAGCAAACTGCGCTGTTTGAGCGCGCTGATTCGCTCAAAAACAAGCTCACCGAGGATATCGACGGACTCAAGGCGGAACTCGCCCGCGTTGAAACCGTCCGCGGTGAAGTACGCGAGATTGAAACGCAATTTGGCCGAATTCGAAAAACCGCCTCCGATGCGACCGAGAAGATGTCTCGCTTCTCTGCGGATAAACGACGGATCGAACTCCTCGAGAACGACTATCGGCGCCTGATCACCCTCGCCCAGACGGTCGAAGGGAAGATAGAGCAGGTTGGCGACACAGACTCCCAGCTCGAGGAGATCGTCGCGCGATTTCGCAGTCTCGATGATCTGCAGAGCGAAGTGGATGCTCGTTTTGATCGTCTCGAGAAGCGACGCGCGCTTATCGACAAGACAAGCGATGATATCGAGGTTAACAACCGCGCGCTCGCCGATGTTGAGCGCCGGATCGGCGAGATCGGCACCCGGATTCAATCGATGCCGGATACGATCGGCGACCTCATGAAAAAACTGCAGCAACTCGCCTCCGCTCGCGAGGAGACCAACCAGGCGGTGCAGCATCTGTCCACCCTTGAGTCGACGATGGATGAGATCGAAAACCGAATGAAGAATCTAAATACCGCTCGTGAGTGGCTGGCACGGACCGAGACGCGACTCGAGCAGATCAGGAAAGACGCGGGCGAGCAGGTAAAGCTGCTTGGATCGATCCTGCGGGAAGAATCCAAAAAGGAGCCCGGACAACGCGGCGCGCCGTCACTGAGCGCACGGGAAACGGTCACCAAACTGGCCGGTCAAGGGTGGAAGGTTGAGGAGATCGCCCGCGCGACCAAGGTGAGTCGCGGCGAGGTAGAGCTTATCCTCGAGCTGTCGGGTATCAAATCGTAGGGAGATACCTAGAGAGAGACACGCTACGGCGCGTGTCGTTTAATAAAGAGGACGGAGCTCCAGAACCCCGCGGGGCGGGTATGCCGGTGGCGAACCTCGGCGAGCTCTTCGTAGTCGACCTCGCTTCCGGCGGCGCGCAGTTGATCGACAAACAGACGCTGCGCGGTATTACTCACGATAATATCCTCATTCCCCTGAACCATAAGTACCGGAACGCGGTGTCCGTCGAGTCCCGCGATGTTGTCGTCGAGAATCGCTTTTAGTTCAGGGTATTCCGCCGCGAGGCGGTCGGCCATGAGCGCCTCGTAGAACGCCGGCGTGTACAGGTTGCGTCCGTCGTACGGGTAGTAGAACTGGAACTCGTTCACGCACATTCGGAGTACATCGGCGTCGAGCGTCGGTAGCCAGCGTTGCTGAATAAGTTCGTTTGGATTTACTCGATCGACGCCGTAAATCTCGCGATACGAGTAGAGGATATACGGTGCATAGTACGCCGCCTCACGCATCAGCGTTTCGACGTTGTTTGTGGATCCAAATCCAATCGCCCCGGCTATCTCTATCTCGGGAGCGTATACCGGCGCCAGGTCCGCGGTCGCGAGGGCCGCGTGGCCGCCTTGCGAATAGCCCGCAGTAAACGCGGCCGTTCCCGGGCGGGCGCCTGAGCGAATTACGCCGGGTTGGCGCTCAAACACGTAACGGACCGCACGGTGCGCGTCTAACATTAACTGCGCCTCGGCACGCCTGCTGAAGTATCGCTGGGGAATCGCTGGTTCGCCAAATCCCGTGTAATCCGGAAAGATACCGATAATCTCCTGTCCGGCGTAGGCGAGCATGTTGGCGTCGTACCAGCCCCAGCGAATCTGCTCGGGAACCTCACGACTGGGCGCACACTGGTCGCCGATTCCGGTTGTGCCCGATCCGAAAGCAAGGACGGGCAGCTGGCGTGAGTTCCGTACAACCGGGACGTACATGCGCGCGAATATTCTGATCGGTGAGCCGTCGCTATCGGAACTCAGGTACCAAAGTTCATAGGCATCTACGGCGTTAATCGCCGCGGGCCGCGCAAATCCATCGGCCTCAAACAACGGCAAACCGGCCTCGTCGACCTCGGCGGCGCTCAAACGCTCACGGAACGAAATCTCGAGAACCTCTCCCGGGCGGACGTCGCCGATAGGCGGCGGCGACGCGGCCAGTGCAAACGGAACGAAAAGCAAAACAAGCGCAAATAGCGCGATCGTGGTATTTCGGCGAGCCATAGAAGATCCTTTCCTTTTGCTAATCCAGACGACGATCGTATGCGGGCGTGGCGTCATAATCCGATCGTGATCGGGAAGATAAACTGTCGATCCAAGTGAGAGCGTCATTAAAGCCAATTTGGCGCGTATCGTGGCGGGCGCCTTCAATTATCGTAAAATCGACGACGCTGCCGTTGCTTCGTAGTTCTTGTACAAATCGTTCCTGCTGGGTCGCGCTTACGACGATGTCATTTGTTCCCTGGAGGATGAGCGCTGGAATCCCGTGGCCATCGAGACCCGCTTTGTTCTCGGCGATGCGCGCGGCGATCGCAGGATGGGTTTGCCGCAAACGACCCGATCGCAACGATTCGAGAAAATCCGCCCGAAACAACTGATCGGGATCTTGCGGATAATACGCCTGCATTCCGCCGACGCATTGCCGCGTCGTATCGTACTCGAGCGACGTTGCCCAGCGCTCTTGAAGAATACGACCCGGATCAAAGACGTCAGGCCCGTAGATGCGTGAAAACGCCTGTATAAGCATTGGCGCCACACCCGGGTAGTCAAGAAAGAGAGCTTCTATGTCGGTTGTTGGGCCGTAACCGATGACGCCGTCGAGCGGTAAGTTCCCGCCAAAGCGATCGCTGTAATCCGCCGCCGCAAATGCCGCGTGGCCGCCCTGACTAAAACCGGCGGCTACGCGGGGCATCTCGCCAAGACCACCGGGAATCCGATCCGCGATCCGGCGGTTAACGGCGTGGAACGCGGCGAAAACGAGGGCGGCCTCGGTCTCACGGTGAAAGTACGGTTGGGTGAGCGCCCAATCCTCAAATCCCGGGTAATCCGGAAGGATACCGACAAATCCCTGGGCTGCGACACTCAAGACGTGGGCCCGGTATAGTCCCCAGCGGATTCCGGCGACGTGCTCTCGCGACGCGCGGCACGGATTGATCAGACCGGTGGATCCCGGCGCAAAGAGATACGCACCCCGGACGGCGGTTGTTTCCGGGATAAAGACCTGGACGCGAACCGGCGTTAATCCTTGGTCCGGGTAAGGGCTGAGAATTTGGAGCTCGATCACCTCGACGGGGTAAAGCGCACGCGGTTGGTCGTACCCGCTAAAGAGCGTCGCGACAAACACGTCGATGTCCCGACGAGTCATAACCCCCTCGACGCGATCGGCGACGATATCGGAACGCTCCTGAGCACCGACGAGAACCGGAACAAACGCAACGAGTACAAAAAAACGAAGGAGATCGCGCACGGGCGAATAGTAGGTGAGAGCCGTCCTGCATAGCAAGACCATTGTAAAAGCGCTTATGACACCGTATCCTCTGCTCTTATGAAATCAGTCGCGCTCCTGGTCGCGGGGATGATCGCCGTTTCCGCGATTGCCGTCGCTCAGGAAGGACTCTACGCGCCGGCCCTGCCCGAGGACGCCGCGCTTGTCCGAGTTGCCAACCTCTCCGGGACGGATGTAAACGTGCTCGACATCGGGCCGCTGCGCTACGCCGTTCCCGGTCCGGGGACGGTTGGTCCGTATCGTACGGTTCGTCCGGGAATTTTTATAGTTGGACTTCGCGATCGGACCGTGCTTTTTTCGCCGGAACCACGCTCGTTCACGACCGTCGTGTTGACCCCCGACGGTGGCACGGTTGCACTCGTCGATCAGGTACATACCGATCCGGCGCGGGCCCAACTCGTTTTTTACAATTTCTCCGGGCGGCCGATGTCGTTCGAATCGCTTCAACCCGCCGCAGTGTTCGCTCCCGTGGTCGCGTCCGGAGATACGTATACAGTCGTTGTTAATGCCATCGCTGTAACGATAGCGGCAAAAACGGACGACGTTGTTTATGTGTCGGAGGAGGTTACCCTCAGCCGTGGTTCGTCGTTTAGTCTATTTGCCGATTCTACCGGTGGCTTTCTCGGCGAGGCGGTAGTCGTCTCGGAGTAGATCCAGGTGGTTTTCGCGAGTCCTACCTTCCTGTTTCTCTTCCTCCCGATCTATTTCATCGTCTTTTATCTGCTTCCGTCTCGTCGACGGAGCACCTGGATTCTCCTGGCCAGTTGGGTGTTTTACGGCTGGTGGCGACTCGACTTTCTTATGCTTCTCGTCGTCGCCGCCGTCGGCGCCGGATTTCTCGGGCGACTGATCCATACAGCGCTGGAGGAGCACGATCTTCTGCGAGCGCGGCGCCGGCTTGTGGTGGGCGTCATCGGCGCACTCGGCCTTCTCGGGTACTTCAAGTACTTCAATTTTGGGGTCGATTCGTTGACACGACTCCTCGAGGTTTTTGGCGTAGTTTCGCCGACGGTATGGCGCGTCGTACTCCCCGTTGGGATCTCGTTCTACATATTCCAAATAGTCAGTTATCTGGTCGACGTGTACCGTGGGGTGTCGTCGCCGGGTCGATCAGTCCTCGAGATCGCTTCATATGTATCGTTGTTCCCCCAGCTGGTTGCGGGCCCGATCGTTCGCTACGTGGAGGTGTCCGCCGATTTTCGCGAGCCAGGAGCAAGCGCGCGTGAACTCGAGGACGGAGCCCGCCGCTTGATGCTCGGCGTTGTCAAGAAGGTCGTCATCGCCGATGCGGTCGCGCCCCTCGCCGATATCGCCTTTGGACTCTCTCAACCGAGTTTTTTTGATGCCTGGCTCGGATTGCTTGCCTACTCGATTCAGATCTATTTTGATTTTGCCGCGTACTCCGATATGGCCATCGGTCTCGGAAAGATGATGGGATTCTCGTTCCCGGAGAACTTCAACCGACCGTACGCCGCCCGTAGTATCACGGAGTTCTGGCGGCGCTGGCACATGACCTTGTCGCGCTGGCTTCGCGACTACCTTTACATTCCGCTCGGGGGTAATCAGATATCGCCGTCGCGTACACTTATTAACCTCTTGCTCGTGATGACGATCGGCGGCTTGTGGCACGGCGCCGCGTGGACGTTTGTTATGTGGGGTCTGTGGCACGGCATACTCCTGGTTTTGGAGAGAATCGGATTTATCCGTGGCCGTCGTGAACCCGTGATGCGCGTTCGTACCCTCTTGTTTGTCGGAATCGGATGGGTGTTGTTCCGGTCGGCGTCCATCGTCGACGCGGCCGTATTTCTGCGGGCGTTGGCCGGTTTCTCGGGGTTTTTGTTGGCGGAGGCATTTGTCTGGGACGCGACGGTCGGAATGGGCGTCGCGCTGCTCGTAGGCGTTGTTTTCGCCGTACTCGAAGGCCGCGCTCTACCGTTTCGTTGGGTCCGTCCGGCGCTGGCGCCGCTTTTTGTTTTGTCGCTGGTACGCGTGCTCGCCGCGTCGTACTCACCCTTTTTGTACTTTCAATTTTAATGCGTCGGCGCGCGATCCCTCCTGCCTTTGCATTCTTAGCCCTTGTCCTCATTCTCGGGGCGCTCGCGACGGCGCTTACGGTAGCGACGGGGATCCAAGGGCAAAGGAGTATAACGCGACGCGATCTTGTTGACGGAACGGCCGCCGCCAACGCGGACCGCCGAATCGAGGAGGAGCATCCCTGGCGCGACGGCTCTCTTCACGTCCTGACCGCGATTAGATTCCTGGTGTTCCGTGATCTTCCCGGCGTCGTCATCGGTCAAAACGCGCATATTTTTACCGAAGAGGAGTTTTTGCGGCCCGCTTTCGAGGACAAGCGAGCAGATGAACGTCTCGACCTTATTGTCGAGCTTGTCGGCGAAGTACGCGATGCGGGCGCCGAAGCACTTGTCGTTCTACTTCCGACAAAAGCACGGATGCAGGCTGACTACCTGCCGGTCCGGATGCGTGCGAGGGCGCGCGACGAGCGCTACGATACCGCGATCGCCTACTTGAGTGCTGCCGGTGTATCTGTTCTCGATCCGCGGAGCGCGCTACCCGCTGACGCGTTTTTCCACCGTGATACCCATTGGACTCCGGCCGGCGCTAAAGCCGTTGCCGAAGAAGTGGCGCGATACCTGACGCGCCAGCCGTTTACGGCGACGCTGGCGAGCGCACCAGTTGCTCAATTCCAACGTGTGGCCGAGGAGACGATCGAGGTACCCGGTGACTTGATGAACTTTGTGCCCCTCGGTCGTCTGCGCGACGGGCTTGGTCTTGGGCCCGAAATCGTCGTTGCCACACGGTACGTCGCCGGCGAGAGCGATCTCGGTCTGTTTGGCGAGCTCGTGATCCCTATCCTACTCGTCGGTACGAGTTTTAGCGCCGATCAACGCTGGGCCTTTGACTCGGCGATTGGAGTCGAAACCGCCCGCGACGTGTTGAATCTCGCCGCGAGCGGCGAGGGTCCATTTGTACCGCTCCGACGAGTCCTCGACGAAGGACGAATCGAGGAGTATGGCAGCCGTGTTCTCGTGTGGGAGATACCCGAACGCTATCTGTCGATCGACCTGCCGTAACTATGCCGCTTGACGACACGGTCATGCGTCGGTACTTTTTCGGCATATCAATACACCCATAGTTAGAGGAACATATGCCGAATCAGGAGAAAAACCTCCAGGAAGAAGCGGACCACGGAGAAGAACGGTCCGTCGAGAACGGAGACGAAAGTAACGGAGTCGATTCGTCCGCGGACACGAGCGATCAGAGTATCGCTCAGGATGGTCCGGATAGTTCCGTTGAGAGCGACGAGGACGAACAGTCGGATGAGGCCGCGGCTCGTAGAGTACAGATCGAGGCGTTGGAAAATGAGAACAGCGACCTAAAGAACAAATACCTCCGCAAACAGGCGGACTTCGAAAACTACCGCAAACGAATGACACGGGAGCGCGAAGAGGCGGTCAATTATGCCAACCAGCAGCTCCTGCTTGACTTGACATCGATCATTGATGATTTTGAGAGAGCGATACGTTCAGCTGATGAATCGCGTGACTACGATTCGTTCCACGACGGTATTGTTTTGATCGAAAAGCAACTTACCGGGATGTTGGAGCGAAAATGGGGGCTACGTCGATTCGATTCTGAGGGTGAAGCGTTCGATCCCCAAAGACATGAGGCAGTGATGGCGGAAACACGCGACGATCACGAAACCCAAATGGTTCTCGAAGACTACCAGAAAGGGTACATGCTGCGGGATCGCGTTCTTCGTTCGGCCAAAGTAAAAGTATCGATGCCGGGCGATAACGAGAAAAACAATAACTGAGGAGACTTGAGATATGGGCAAGATCATTGGAATTGACCTCGGAACGACCAACTCCTGTGTCGCGGTCATCGAGGGTGGCGAATCACAGGTAATAACAAACGCCGAGGGACAACGGACGACGCCGTCGATGGTGGCGTTTACGAAAAAAGGCGACGCGATGGAGCGCTTGGTTGGACAACCGGCCAAAAACCAGATGGTGACCAACCCCGACAACACCGTTTTCTCCATCAAACGATTTATGGGGCGTCGTTTCAGCGAGGTTACCGGCGAGATCGGTATGGTCGCGTACAAAGTCGAAAAAGACCCGAACGATGGCGTTCGCGTTGATGCCGGCGGAAAGATGTACTCTCCGCCTGAGCTATCGGCGGCGATTCTTCAGAAGATGAAAGAAACCGCCGAGGCATATCTGGGTGAGACCGTCACCGAGGCAGTTATCACCGTCCCGGCGTATTTTAATGACTCGCAACGGCAGGCAACAAAAGACGCCGGCCGTATCGCGGGGCTCGACGTTAAACGGATCGTGAACGAACCGACTGCGGCGGCGCTTGCCTACGGTTTCGGCGACGAGACCAAAGACGAACGCATCGCGGTCTACGACCTCGGTGGTGGTACCTTTGACATCTCGATCCTTGAACTTGGTGATGGGGTATTTGAGGTTAAGTCCACTAACGGTGATACGCACCTCGGAGGCGACGACTTTGATCAAAAAGTCATCGAATGGCTTGTCGATCAGTTCAAGCAGGAACAGGGTATCGACCTCAGCCAGGACCGTATGGCGTTGCAACGCCTCAAAGAGGCTGCCGAGAAAGCAAAAAAGGAACTCTCGTCGACGCAGAGTACCGACATAAACCTCCCGTTTATCACAGCCGATCAATCGGGACCCAAGCATCTGCAGTACACGCTCAACCGCGCCACCTTTGACCAGATGACCGCGGACCTTGTCGAACGGACCAAGGGGCCATGCCGGCAGGCGCTTAAAGACGCCGGTCTGGCGGCGGGCGATATCGATGAGGTCATTCTCGTCGGCGGTTCCACTCGTATTCCCGCCGTCCAGGCGATCGTCAAAGATATCTTTGGTCGTGATCCGCATAAGGGCGTCAATCCGGACGAGGTAGTCGCGATGGGCGCTGCGATCCAGGGTGGTATTCTCGGCGGCGACGTCAAAGATATGATCCTCCTCGACGTCACGCCGCTTTCGCTCGGTATCGAAACGCTCGGCGGTGTGTTTACCAAGCTTATCGAGCGCAATACGACGATTCCGACCAAGAAAAGCCAGATCTTTTCGACGGCAGCTGACAACCAGACCGCGGTTTCGATTCACGTTCTCCAGGGAGAGCGCGAAATGGCCACCGAAAACCGTACGCTGGGTCGCTTTGATCTTGTCGGCATTCCACCGGCACCACGCGGCGTTCCTCAGGTAGAGGTTACGTTTGACATCGACGCCAACGGCATCCTCCACGTGTCGGCAAAAGACACGGCGACAAACAAGGAGCAGAAGATTCGTATCGAGTCCTCAAGCGGTTTGTCCGAGGATGAAATCGAGCGAATGGTCAAGGACGCCGAGGAACATGCTGAGCAGGATAAGGCCGCCAAGGAAAAAGTCGAGACGATAAATGAAGCCGACGGTTTGATCTACTCGACCGAGAAGTCCCTCGCGGATTACGGCGACAAGATTACCGACGAGGACCGCACCAAGATCGAAGAGGCGGTCGCGTCTCTGCGCTCGGTTATGGAAGGCGAAGACCTCGAGGCGATCAAGCAGAAGACGGAAGAACTCAAGCAGGCCTCGTACAAGCTTGCCGAAGAAGTCTATAAGAGCTCTCAAGCCTCCCCGGAGGCGGAAGCCGGTGGTACCGAGCCGGATGAGGGGGCAAGCGCTGGGAGTAGCGCCGACGACGGAGTTGAAGATGTCGACTACGAGGTTGTCGACGACGACAAGTAAGATAGGCGGAACGGTCATTGGCTAAACGCGACTACTACGAGGTCCTGGGGGTATCCAAGGATGCCTCGGTAGACGACATAAAAAAGGCGTACCGGAAGACGGCGGTCCAAAATCACCCCGACCGCAATCCGGGTGACGCGGCGGCCGAAGAGCGCTTCAAGGAAGCAACCGAAGCTTACGAGGTGCTCGCTGACGCCCAGAAACGACAGGCCTACGACCAGTTTGGTTTTGCCGGTGTCGAGGGTATGGGCGGTGCCGGCGCGGGAGGTTACTCCTCCGCGTTCCGCGATTTCGAAGACATTTTTGGCGATTTCTCCGGTATCTTCGAGTCGTTTTTTGGGGGAAGCGGCGCGGGTCGAAGTCGGCGGCGTGGGCCGCCGCGAGGTAATGACCTCCGCTACGACGCACGAATCCCATTTGCCGATGCGGCGTTTGGTACAAAAATCGAGATCGCCTACGAGCACGAAATCGTCTGTGATACCTGTGGTGGAGACGGGGCTGCGCCCGGGAGCCGCCGAACGACCTGCCCAACCTGCGGAGGAACCGGTCAGGTACGCCGTTCAAGCGGCTTTTTCTCGGTCGCGTCCGTGTGCCCGACCTGTCGCGGCGAGGGAAGCGTCGTTGAAAAGCCGTGTCAAACCTGCGGTGGTAACGGTGTAAATCGCAAAAAGCAGCGCCTAAAAGTAACGATCCCGCCCGGTATAGCCGACGGTCAGCGCATCACGATTCCTCGCCAGGGTGACGCCGCCCGCGGAGGCGGAGAGGCAGGCGATCTTCACGTTATCGTCCACGTCGAACCGCACAAGCACTTCGAGCGAAACGGCAACGACCTCTACTGCGTCGTTCCGATCAGTATCACCCAGGCAACTCTCGGTGCCGACATCCAAGTGGCGACGCTCGACGAGAAGCGAGTCCGTTTAAAAGTGCCCTCCGGAACCCAATCCGGAAAAATGCTTCGGCTAAAAAACGAGGGCGTACCTAACGGTTCCGCCGGTCGCCGTGGAGACATGTACATCAAGCTCCAGGTCGTCATTCCCCGGCGACTATCCGGAAGAGGCAAGGACCTCCTCAAGGAACTCGCCGATGTAGAGGGCGAGGACCAAAGCCCCGATCCGATCCCCCTCAACGATCTCTAAGCCCCTGCCGATAATGCCGGCAGGGGGAAACATGAATACGACGCGAATCTTCCAGGTATTGGTACTGCTCACCGTTGTCCTCGCGCTCGCCACCGGGCAGTCGGTCGAGCGATCCGACGACGACGACGGCGTACCTATGGAGCTGGAAGTTGAGTTTTACGAGCAGGGCTGGATGACCGGAGATACTAACGAGGACGGAACGATCGACTACGCCCTGATGCTCACCGAGAACAACCAGAAGCGATATGAAGCGATGGACTTCAACTTTGACGGGTTGATGGACGACTTCTACTACTACGAACGCGGCGTACTCGTTCGCGAGGAGATAGATACCAATTTCGACGGTGCGGTCGATCTCTGGATACACATGCACGAGGGCGTGTACGTCGGTGGTTATGAACGGGATAGCGACTACGACGGTGAAATCGATCTCGTGAAGGAGTTCGGCGAGTAACAAGTCGCTATGGCGTGGATCACCGGTAAACACGCAATCCGCGCCGCGATCGATCGTCGAGCGGCGGGAACGCTCTACGTAGTTCACGGCGAGTATCGGAACAACACGCTTGTCGAGCAGGCGTCGCGCGTCGGCGTCGCCGTGCGTCAAGTGTCAGCGTCGTGGCTTCGTTCTCACGCGGGCGGATCAGCGCGCGGGATCGCCTTCTCCCTGTCGGAAACGAGTAGCTCTCCCCTGAGAACTCTAGAATCAGTATTAGACGAAACTTCCAACGATCCGCCGACCGGCCCGATTCTGGCACTCGACCATATCACGGACCCGCATAATCTCGGGGCCATTCTGCGATCCGCGTGGTGGTTTAGCGCGATTTTGGTGCTTTTGCCTTCGAGACGGAGCGCCCCGATCACCGAGGTCGTCCATCGGAGCTCAGCCGGTGCCGCCTCTCTCGTACCAACCGCACCGATTACAAACCTCCGTAACTCGCTCGAGCAGTGCCGTAAAGCGGGTTGGTGGATCTACGCCGCGGATGCGGGTGGACGTTCGATTATCGACATCGATTTTGATGCAAGATCAGTTATCGTTCTCGGAGCTGAGGGGAAAGGTCTTTCCGATATCGTCGCCCGAACCGCCGATGAGCGAATCTCGATCCCGACATATACGACGGGATCATCGGTCGATTCGCTCAACGTCTCGGTGAGCGCCGGCGTCCTTCTCTACGAGTATCGCCGCTCACAACTATGATGTTATGCCGAAAAAACGGCACGCGTTCTCGTAGAGTTGTTCGGCGAGTTCATCCTCAGGCATGTCGCGCAGTTCGGCGAGGAATGAAAGCGTCTCCGGTAGATACGAGGGGCGATTCCGCTGTCCCCGATGAGAGGCGGGAACCATAAACGGGCTTTCGCTCTCAATAAGCATCCGCTCAATCGGCATGTTGCGCGCGGTCTCGTGGAGATTACGGGCGTTTCGATAGGTCACGTTGCCGGCAAAGGAGATGTAAATCGGGAGTTCGAGCGCTTTCTGCGCGTAGTTCCAATCCTCCGAGTAGCAATGGAGAACAGCCCCGCGCGTCGAGATCTTCTCGCGCAGAATACTGAGAACGTCGTCGCCCGCCTCACGGTTGTGAATGACGACCGGCTTGTCATGCCGCGCCGCGAGCTCAAGCTGAGCGATAAAAAGCTCTATTTGAGAGTCTTTATCTCCAAACTTTCGGTAGTAGTCGAGTCCTGTCTCGCCGACCGCGACGACGCGATCAAGGTTGAGGCCCTTTTCGACCTGGGCGTCCCAGTCTCGACCCGGATTGGTAACCTCGGACGGGGACACACCGACGGCAAAGTACACGTTGGACGCCGTTCTCAGGTTTTCGTGAAGATCAAAGAAATCCCGCACGTTGTTACATATGCTGAGTATTCCGTCTATTTTCTCGTGTCGAGCTTCCTGTACAACGATAAGCTGCTCGATCGGGTCTTCGTCTATCAACCCGATATGAGCGTGAGTATCAAATAATCTCATACCTGTTTCCTTATTGGTGTCTGGCGACGTGTCCGATGACGCCAAACATAGCACCCCGGTGGGGGATCGTCAAGTTGCCCTACGTTGACCCTTATATTTTTATGTGATATCGTAATTAACGAGGAAAATCTTGCAAGG
This sequence comes from Alkalispirochaeta sp., assembly GCA_965601745.1. Lineage (GTDB taxonomy): Bacteria > Spirochaetota > Spirochaetia > DSM-27196 > Alkalispirochaetaceae. Next base: position 1,554,670 of record OZ271836.1, on the reverse strand, counting down.
TCAGAGTAACCGCGGGACGACAAAGAAGGGTCGGAATAGAACCAGGGGATCCGTTTTCGGGCAGATCGGACGCATCCTCACGCAGAAATTCACGATCATGCTGATTCCTCATTCCGAGCGCGGTGTTGTAAATTTTCATATTAATGCCCTTGTACTCATTTTTGCATTCCTGTTTCTCGGCGCCGTTATCGGCGGATTTGTCTACCTTTCCAGCGTCCACATCGGTTCAAGTGCAATAGTCGAGCAACAACAAGAGGAGCTCGAGGCGAGTCAGGCTAACCTCGATGCGGTCATTCAGGAGGTCCAAGGCGTCCTGCAATCCGCGCGCGCGTTTGACGAGCAGCTCGTGGACACCGTTAATGGCCTCGGTATCGAACAAGGTGACGCGTCTTCGAGTGCCGCCATAACGCGCGGTGATCTGGCCTCATTCTTTGACATTCAGGCCGTCTCAGACGATCGCGTCCGGGAAGTTGACGAGCTCAGGCGTCTTGCGGAGTCGCTTGAGCGTGCCGTAAACCCGCTCCGTGAGGTACGATCCGTACTCGAGTCGCAGCAAAATCTCCTGGCCGATATTCCGAATTACTGGCCGGTCGGTTCGGGTATGGGGCGCGTCACAATGGAGTTTGGTCCCAACATCCACCCGATTAGCGGTCAATGGTACCTTCACAAAGGGATCGATATCGCCGGACCTCCGGGACTCCCGGTTCTTGCCAGTGCAAACGGCAAGGTTATCGAGATGGGATACGACCCTGGGTACGGCTTTTACGTTTTTCTCCGTCACAAATATGGATTTCGAACCCGCTATTCCCACCTACAGAACATCCTGATCACGGAGGGTCAAGATGTCGTTCAGGGACAGCGGATCGGAACGCTCGGCAACACCGGTATCTCCACAGGTCCACATCTGGACTTTATCGTTATGCTCGGTACGGATGTTGTTGACCCCGCCGTGTTCCTGACGATCAGCAATCAGTTTGAACGCGGGGGAATGGGAACGCGATAGCGATCCCGTACGCGAGGCGATGGCTTCATTAGAAACATCACTGGTTAACTCGATTGTCGGAAGTGGAACGTTCTTCCGCGGAAACATCAGCGTTACGGGATTGCTCCGAATCGACGGTGATTTTGCCGGAGGGATCAAAACCAACGGTCGTGTCATCATCGGACGCGGCGGTCGTGCGGACTGTACGATAGACGCGGCTACCGTGGTGATCGGCGGCGCGTTCCGCGGGACGATCTACGCCATCGAGAAAGTAATCGCCCTGGAATCGGCGCTTATCATCGGTAACGTGTACAGCCCACGAATCATCGCCGAGGCCGGCGTTGTTCTGGACGGCGCCATGCATATTCGCGGCGATGGAAAAGAAGATAAACAGGACCGGCCGCCGGAACGCGCCGCCGTCGAGTCGCCACGACTAGAGGAGCCGTCGCCGCGAGTGCGACCGCGATCACGCAGCCGTCGACGGGGAACGAGCGTCGGATCAAAAAGTTGAGATTGCCGGGGGGCATTTGTGGAGCCGATTCGATCAAAAGAGGGTAAGAGTCTCGATCGCCGGCGTCGCCGTTCCCAGGTCGGAACTCGACCGAGTTCAGGTGGATTTGCTGCACGACTTGAAGCTGCGGCGACAAACGCTGTCGATAACGCCCAATCTCCGGCTCCATCCGGTCAGATAGACGCGCCGGTTGAGCGTCTCCTTGATGATGTTCATACGTTCGGCGAAATGCTCTTGTCCGATCGCGGATATGGATCGGCTCAGCGATACCGGGAGGCGGTGCGCCGATTCCTGATGGCGGTCATACCCGAGGCCGGTAACGTCGAGGTATTTGAGTCGCGTAAAGACATCCTGTCGCGAAAGCGGTACTACCTGCTGACGCAAATAAACCAATCGGTAGAACGTCTGGTAAACGGCGTCCTTCAATCACAAACTGAGCAGGTCGAAATCCTCTCCAGACTCGAGGAAATCGAAGGCATGCTTGTCGATCTCACCCACTAGCGAGGAGCAAGTTGTGGAGCTTCTAATACGAAATCAACATACCCGCGAAAGCGACTTATGCGAGTCCGGCGAGACCGAGTTTACGCCGGGGACACGAGTTGTCTACGAAAGTCGCTACGGAGTTGATCTCGGTATCGTCCTCGGGTCGATCTCGAAAAAAGCCGGTGGATCTTTTAAAGATCGACGAAACGTCCTGCGCCGTGCCGACGATAGAGATCTTGCCGAGTACGAGGACAACACCCGTCGAGCCCGTGAAGCGGAGCGTATTTGTGCCGACCGTGTTGCAGCCCACCAACTTGATATGCGGGTTGTGAGCGCGCACTACCTGGCCGATCGAAGCAAGCTCCTTTTCTTTTTTGTCTCGGATCATCGCGTCGATTTTCGTAATCTGGTTCGTGACCTCGTCGGTCGTTTTCACGTGCGGGTCGAACTAAGGCAAATAGGCGTTCGCGACGAGACCCGGATGATCGGCGGGATTGGTATTTGTGGTCGGCGGCTATGCTGCAACGGCATTTCCGACCGGCTCGCGCCGGTATCGATTCGGATGGCCAAAGACCAAAACTACTCGCTTAACTCGATGAAAGTATCGGGTCCCTGCGGTCGACTTTTGTGCTGTCTCGCCTACGAGCATTCCTTTTACCAGGAGGAGCGCAAACGTTATCCGCGGGAAGGGGCAATGGTCGAAATGGACGGCGAAATGTACCGCGTGAACGAAATCAACATTCTCAGCGAGCAAGTCCGAATGTTCTCACCTGACGGTCGCTACGCGTCGCTTCCCGTATGTGCGTTGCATCGCCGCGCGGCCGCCGGTGCCAGAAAACGACGGGACGGTGATTGGTTTGCTGACTCGACTGCCTGCGCGGACGACGAGAGCCCTACGTATCCTGAAACTGCAATCGATACAGAGTAGCGTACAACCCGCCCGACCTCAGCAGTTCGTCGTGCGTTCCGGACTCCGCGAGGCGTCCGTGAGAGAGGACGAGAATCCGATCCGCGTGACGAATCGTCGACAGACGGTGAGCGACAACCAGCGAGGTGCGCTCACGCGTAACCGCACTGACAGCGGTCTGCAATCGTTTCTCGGTGACGCTATCGATACTGGACGTTGCTTCGTCGAGGACGAGTACCGGTGGATCGTGAACGAGGACGCGCGCAAACGCGATGAGCTGTCGCTGGCCCGCAGAAAGATTTGTGCCGCGCTGCTGTACGATCGTCTCAAAGCGATCGGGGAGCGATTCGATCAGGTCCAGGACCTGGACGGCTCGACATGCTTCCAAGATACGATCTTCCGAGACGTCGCGCCCGAGCGTTATGTTCTCTCGGATCGTCGCGTTAAAAAGAAACACGTCCTGTTGAATTTGTTGAATCGCGCTTCGCAACGAATCGAGGGTGTACTCGCGAATATCGCGGCCGTCGAGCGTGATTTTTCCGGCGCCGACGTCCCATAAACGAGTCAAGAGGTTGATGACCGTCGTTTTCCCCGATCCGGTGTACCCAACGACCGCGTACATCTGTCCCGGTTGGATAGAAAACGACATACTGTTAAGTACCGGCTCATCAGCCTTGTAGGCAAACTCGACGCCTTCAAAAGCGATCTGTCCGTCGATGCGAGCTTCTTCAACCGTTCCTGAATCCGGAATCCGGTGGTCGTCATCGAGCATCGCGAAGATCCGCTCGCTGCCGGCCATGGCGCTCTGGAGAATGGTGAACTGTTCGGAGATCGACATAACGGGCATGTAGAATCTCCGAATGAGATTTATAAAGGCGATGAGGACACCGATCGATACCAGGTCTGCCTCAAGCAGGCGCGCTCCGATAAAAACCACGACCGCGGTCGACATCGTCGCCAGAAAATCGACCAGCGGACGGAATATCGCAAACACGTGCATTTCGGCGAGATTAGCCCCGAGTAGATCGTCGTTCCGTTCGCCGAAGTCGCGTCGCCCCCGATCCTGTTGGACAAAGAGCTGTACAATGGACATTCCCGAAATAAACTCGGACAAAAAAGCGTTGACCCGGCTCACGGCACGACGAGCCCTCCGGTAGGCGTCACGTGCCCGACGGCGGAAGATCGCCGTAAACAGAATCACGGGAACCATGCTTACCACGGTGAACGTCGCCAATCGCGCGTTTAGGGCAAACATCGTGATAACGACCGCAATCATAAGGCTGAGATTGCGCAGAAGTTCGGCGAAAACCGAGGTGAATAGCTCGTTAACCGTCTCGACGTCGTTGGTTACCCGCGTCACGAGCTTGCCGATAGCCTGGGATCCAAGAAACGCGAGATCCTGGCGCAGCGTGTGGCCAAAGAGAGCAAGGCGGATCTGTTTCATCACCATCTGACCGGTAAACGCGGTGAGATAGACTCCGCCGAAACTCGCGAGGAGCACCGCCGCGAGGATCATCAAAAACAGAGCTCCGTTGCGAGCGATACCGATTAGGTTTTCGCTGCGCAAGCGTCGCCGCTGTTCAACGGTCAGCTCATCGAGAATCGTTCGATCGAGAGAAACAAGCGTATCGTCCGCCGATACGAGAAATCGCGTCACCACATCGGACGGAATCTGGGCGCCTTCCACATCGGCGCGAGCGCTGATGAGAACCCGCTGCGGATCGATCCGTCCTTGGTCCCGGAGTTCTGCACGCGTCGCCTGGTCGGTATTGTCCAACGCTTCTTCACGAACGTAGGTCCGATCGCCGATCGTGCGTATCTCGCGTACCGGTTCAATACGTTCGATGACGTCAAGATCTACCGCAATCCAATAGTCGAGGATCTCATGATCGACGGTACGTTGAATCATCACCGGCACGAGCATCTCACCGACCGTCCCGACAAACAGACAAATAAGCGCAAGAAAGATCTTGAGTCGGTGCGGGCCGAGATACGACAAGAGACGCTTGAGGAGTACGGCATCGTAGCCCTTGGCAACGGAGGTATCTTCGTAATGCTCGATCATCGGCGTTCCTCCGCGCTTTCGAGGCGTTGGAGCGCCCACACTTGTTGATAGAGACCCTCGACGTCGATCAGTTGGGCGTGCGTTCCCCGTTGCGTGATCGTCCCGCCTTCGAGAACGATGACCTCATCGGCACTCTCAAAGGTGGAAACTCTATTGGAGACGAGGATTGTGGTTTTACCGCGCCGGGTTTCGAGGAGACCCTTAAGAATCTGATCTTCGGTTTGCGCGTCCACCGCCGATAATGCGTCGTCGAGGAGAAGAATCGGAGGATTAACGAGCAGCGCGCGGGCGATCGCGATTCGTTGCTGCTGGCCGCCCGAGAGCGTGACTCCGCGTTCTCCGACAACGGTATCCCAACCATCGGGAAAGCCTTCGAGGTCTCCGGCGAGTGCACTTAGTTCGACAACGACGCGCACTTCTTCGTCGGATGCGTCGGGTCGACCAAATCGAATGTTGTCGAGAATGGTCGCGGAGAATAAAAATCCCGTCTGCGGAACGACCCCGAACATTCCTCTCAAGGTGTTGAGATCGTAGTCGTGGACGTCGGTGCCGCCGACAAAAACGGAGCCGGCGGGAGGATCGATGATTCTCGGTAACGTCTGTACAAACGACGTCTTGCCGCTTCCGGTCGCGCCAAAAACTCCCAGATACGCGCCTTCCGGTACGAGCAAAGAGAGCGTATGGACCGTCGGTTCGCTTGCCTCGGGATAGGTAAAGGCGAGGTCCTTAACTCTAATTTCCGGAGCGCCCGGTGTGTTCCTGCCCGCGGGAGGAGACACAATCGCCGGTTCGGTGAGGAGTACCTCGTTGATGCGCCCCATCGACGCGCCGCCACGCTGAAGCAGGTTGATGGTAAAACCGGCTCCCAATACGGGCCAGATAAGCATCTGGAGATAGCTTAACGTCGCGACAAATTCGCCCGGTGTAATCTCGCCGTCGATCAACGCCCGCCCGCCGAAAATGAGCAGTAAAAGCAACGTGAGTCCGGACAAGAACGTTATTGTGGGAAACAGAAATCCCCAAATTCTCACAAGATGCAGGTTGCGTGTCTGATAGGTTTCGTTTGCCTCCGCAAACCGTTCGAGGAAATACCGCTCTTTGACAAACGCCTTGACGACGCGGATGCCGCTTAAGACTTCTTGTACCTGATCGGTCAACTGGGCGAAGCCTTCTTGAACCTCGCGGAAAAGGCGGCCAAGTCGCCGTCCGACGAGGATGATGCCGAGGGTTATGAGCGGGAGGGGCAGTACCGTGAACAACGCTAAGCGCGCATTTTGGGTAAACAGGATCGAAAGGATCGCGACGGACATAAACAGACCGTCGATAAAGGCGACGAGCGCCATTCCAACCGCCATACGAATCGCGTTGAGATCGTTGGTGGCGCGCGCCATCAGGTCGCCGGTCTTAACTTCATCAAAATACGATCGGGGTAGGGTAAGAAGATGATTGTAAATCTGACCGCGTAGTTCGGCCTCAATCCGCCGACTTGCGCCGTGAATAAAATAGCGCCATCCAAGCCGCCCGACGGCAACGAGAATCGCGACGCCGACCATCGCCGCCAGCAGCCAGGTAATCCTCGGAAAAAAGCTATCGCCGGCGATAAAGGTGTCCACCGCGGCTCGGATAAACTGCGGAATCGCCAACTGCGCCCCCGACGTGAGGAGGAGCGAGACAACGCCGGCCAGATACGCCCAGCGGTGTTGGCGAATCAGCGGAATGAGGGTTCGAAACTCACGAATCACGCTGAATCCTTCGCCACCGGTCTACGGTTTCTATAATTCGCCGCTGAGCATCGGCGATCTGGTCGATCAGCTCCGTTTTGGACCTAACAACGGGATACACCTGGACGACCGCGACGCGGTACTCGTGTCCGTAGGGTAGTCGCGCGAGATCCTGCATGCCGGCAAATCGCCAGCCGCCGTCGATCGCCACTGCAACAAGGGGAAGCGTTTTTGCTTTGTGGAGTCGACGAACTGCCCCGGAATGAAAAGGCTTGACCTCGCCGTCACGGCTGCGCGTACCCTCGGGAAAGATAACCGGGCATATACCGGGGCCGAGACGCTTACCGAGATGATCGATTTCGCGCATAGCGGGGCCAAAATCACCGGAACGACTGATCAACGCGTGGCGCTGCACACGCAAAACACGCGACACCGCCGGAAACCAGTTCCCAAGCTCTTTCTTTGCGACAAAGCGCAGCGAATGATCGTCAAACGCAGCGAGGAGCCCGACGATGTCGATAACACTTTGGTGATTGGCGATGAGCAGCATCTCCGACGGAAGATCGGGAGAATCCCGTTCGAGCTTGAGCTTGATCCCGGTGACGAGACGGGCGATCGCAAACAATCGCCTCGCTCGCCACGTGATTGTCATGTCGATAAACGACCGTGCCACGGCCCATCTATACGTGATCGCGATTTTGTCGAGAAGATCCCACCACAGAAGTTGCGAAAACAGAAGCGTCAACAGCAGATAGGCTTTCATGAGCGCTCGTTAGAGTATCTCATTACTGGGTGATATGTTAAGCGCCGCGTGCGTTGACAGCTCAAAGCGAATTTGGTACCGTTTCCTTCCGCCGCCAAGGCGTAGAAGAAGGAGATAACAGTTGATCGTTAAAGGTTCGGCCGCGAAACGCCATAGACAGAGCGAAAAGCGGCGCATTCATAATCGAGTTATTCGTAGTCGCGTTCGGACGAGCGTCAAACGAGTTCTCGAGGCAGTTGAGCAGAACGACCGTGACGGAGCTTCCGCAGCATTTTTAGAGTTTACCTCGCTTATCGATTCGGCAGCTCGTAAAGGCGTATACCACGCCAACACAGCCGCTCGAAGAAAGTCGCGGATGGCAAAAAAGGTAAATGGAGTCGCAGGCTAATAGTCCCGCGATCTCCGTGGAGGTACGGTGCCCGAATCCAAGCTGACTAAAGCCGAAATCGTCGATCTGATCGGTGAACAGGTGGATGTAAGTAAAAAGGACATCCATACGATCATCGATTCCTTTTTCGCGGAGGTAAAATCTGCCCTCGTCGTCGACAAGGTCGTAGAGTTTCGAGGATTTGGGACATTTGAAGTCCGAACCCGCAAGGGTCGGCGACACGCACGCAATCCCAAGACCGGTGAGCACGTCACGGTCCGGGACCATGGGGTCGTTGTATTTCGGCCCGGTAAAGAACTAAAAGAGGCGACCTGGTCGCTCCGCGAATAACTACATGCAATCCGCGACTCACCGTGGCCGTCGGTTTGTCGGCACCCTCGCGCTGATACTTCTATCGGCCGTTCTTTTTGCCTTAAGTCATCCGAGTTTTCTCTTTAGTCGAGGATTGTTTCCCCTCGCGTTTATTGCACTTGTACCCCTCGGTATCGCCGTGCGTCGGATGCGCTGGTGGGCGACGCCTCTATGGGGCGCGTTGTATGGCTTTTTGTCCTACGCCCTGTTTAATTACTGGTTGGCGACCTTTCATCCCTTGGCGATCTTTATCGTGCCGGTGATCTATGCCGCCTATTTTCTCGTTGTGGTTCCGGTTCTTTGGCTCATGGATCGGTCGTTTGGATCGTGGGCGTTTATCGCCCAGGTCGTCGTCTGGTTGGCCTACGAATGGTTACGGACGCAGTGGTATCTCGGCTATGCCTATGGGATCATGGGATACGCGCTGTGGCCGGCTCCTCTCTTGATTCAGATCGCCGAGTTTGGCGGAGTTTGGATCGTCTCGTTCTTTGTTGTTGTGCCGTCGTTTTTTATCGCCACGATGATCAACGACCACGGCCTCCGCGGCGCCCTTGCCGGGGCGGTCAGGCGGCCGGCGGTGCTCATTTCGTACGCTGTTTTTTGCTTGTTCACGATTGTGTACGGTTTCCTTTCGCCGGTTGATTACGCCGCGTCCCGCCAATGGCGCGTTGCCCTGATTCAGCAGAACATTGATCCATGGGTGGGCGGCTTTCGGACCTACGAGCGGAGCCTCGACGTCCTGCTTCGCGAGAGTGAGCGCGCAATTGAAGCCGGCGACCCGGACATCGTCGTGTGGTCGGAGACATCCTTTGTGCCATCGATCAATTACCACACCCAGTATCGGACCAACCAGGAGAGGTTTGAGCTCGTCAGGGAATTACGCGAGTATATCAACGACCAGAACCGTCCATTTGTAATCGGCAATAGTGATGGACAGCTACGCCGGAACTCAGAAGGCGAGTTGGAACGGTTTGATTACAACGCCGTTGTCGTCTTTGATCCGGGTGGAGAGATTCAGGATACCTATCGCAAGATTCATCTCGTGCCGTTTACCGAGCATTTTCCGTATCAACGGGCCTTTCCGTGGTTGCACCGGATGCTCATCGAGAATGACACCAATTTCTGGCAGGCGGGCGAGGAGTGGACCGTTTTTGAGAGCGACGGCGTTCGCTACGCAACACCGATATGTTTCGAAGACACGTTTGGCTATCTCTCCCGGGGATTTGTGCGCCGTGGCGCCGAGGTGATCGTTAACCTGACCAACGATTTATGGTCAAAATCGGAAGCCTGTGCGATGCAGCACATGTCGATGGCCGTGTTTCGGTCGGTCGAAAATCGGCGGAGCGTCGTCCGAAGTACAAACGGCGGCATGACCGTGATAATTGATCCCAACGGCGTGATTACCCACGAGTTGGAGCCGTTTGTTGAGGGACATCTGTTAGGCGATGTTCCGATCTACACGGACAGCGATACGATCTATACCGCCTGGGGTGACTGGTTGGCGTACCTGTTTGTGGCGCTTGCGGGTATACTCGTGGTCGTGGGAATCGCAATTCGCCTTCGATTGACAAAGGTAAAAGAGGCATAGGAAAATATTGTTATGGCTACTCCCGTAGAAAAAATCCTGATCGTCGACGACGAGCACATCAATCTCGAGTTTTTCGATGTTATGCTTTCCCGCCTCGGATATCAGGTGAGCGTAGCCTCCGACGGCGACAGCGCCCTCGACCGCATTCTCAACGAGCAACCTGACCTGGTGCTACTGGACAACATCCTCCCGGGTAAAACCGGTTGGGAGATCACCCGTATCGTCAAGCAGGAAGAGGAATATGAGGCGGTAGCCGACACGTCGATTATCATGTTTTCGGCGATGGACGAGGTCGAAGACAAGGTCGAGGGATTTAAGCTTGGTATCGAAGACTACATCACCAAGCCGTTTAACTTTTCCGAAGTTCTCGCTCGTATCCAGGCTGTCCTGCGCCAGAAAGAGCTGTCACGGCAGGTCGTGCGACGGGAAAAGCGCCTTGGACTCATCGAATCGCTCAACAGCTCGCTTATCTATTTTACGAGACACATCAAAGAACCGATTGAGGACCTTCATCGATCGTCCGCCAAGCTCGATGTCGGAGACAAAAACGCCGTGCGCTCATTTGTTGAACTTGTCGCGGCGGAAGCCGGTTCGATTCTCGCGACGATTGAGGGTTTGGAGGAAGAGGTTAAGGACCTGCAGACGCAGGACGACGAGCTGCGCGCTCAAGAACTCTCGCTCGAAGCGCTTGAGGAGCGATTTCGAAAGCACGCGGCGATGACGATCCACGACGTGCAGGGGAAATAGACTATGGTAAGCGAAGACAAGCAACGCGTACTCGATTTATTTGCCCGGGGCCGCAAGTTGTACAAGTTGATGCAATTTGAGGAAGCGCTGAAATTTTTTGCCCAGGCTCTCAAAATCGATCCGGAAGACGGCCCGTCAAAAGTCTACTTCGCGCGATGCAAACACTATACCGAAACGCCACCCCCCGAAGATTGGGACGGCGTCTTTGTTATGACAACTAAGTAAGCGACTCCAATTTGAGGTGAGATGGCGTATCACATAGATCCACGATCGATCGAACAGACCGCGACACGACTTGGCGCCGGCACACGCTTGTCGGGAAGCCTATCGTTCGAGAGTTCGGTGACGATTTGCGGCGAGTATGAAGGCGAGATAGACGCCAAGGGCTTCCTCTACATCCGCGACGGTGCGGTCGTACGTGCCGAAGTAAAAGCGGTGCGTATCATTATCGGCGGGACCGTTCACGGCAATATTGAGGCAAGCGAGGAAGTTGAGATGCTTCCCGGCTGTGCGGTATACGGGAACGTTCGAGCGGGCCGGGTTCGAATTGCCGACGGCGTCGTCTTTGACGGACGCTGTGAGATGGTTCGGAACAGCGAATCTCTTGACGTTTTTTCCGCACCGCTTGAGGAGTTACGTCGCCAGGCTGCTCCCGTCATTGAAAGATCATCAGGATCGGCGTAAAGAAATTCGTGGGGAGCTTGACGCTGCCTGAGGGTGAAGATACCATTAAAGGACATACCCACAACGACTACTATCCGGGTACACAGATTACATAACTCCGAACGGCGTTCCGTAATCGGTACCTTCCTGCGATGACGACATAGTCACGATGGAGATTCCCATGCCAGACAACGGTGAACAGCAACTACAGCAGACTGACGTAGAAAACACGACTGAACAAAAACCCAACTCCGGTCAACGAAAACCGGCTAAGAAGAAGCGAGTACGAGTCGCGCTTGTAAAAGATGGAGAAGGCCAGAACCGGCCGAACTCGACTCCCGATACGCCTGAGGGACCGATCGATCCGTCGGGTCCCGGCGCGCCGCAGAACGTCGGGAAGAAAAAAGCCGTCTCGATAGATTTCTCGCACCTCAAAGACGATAAGAGTCTGAGTATCAACGAACTCACGGTGATGAACATGAAGCTCCTGCGCGAGCTGGCCCATGAAATGGGCATCACCAAAGAGAACCTGCTCTCGCTCAAGAAGCAGGAAGTGATCTTTGCAATTCTCAAAGCTCACACAGAGCGCAATGGGACGATTTACGCCTATGGATCGCTAGAGATCCTCCCGGACGGCTACGGATTTCTGCGGAGTCCGCAAAACTCGTACCTTTCGGGTCCGGACGATATCTACATTTCACCGTCCCAGATTCGTCTGTTTAATCTCAAAACCGGCGACACCGTGTACGGCCAGATCCGCCCCCCAAAAGAGGGCGAGCGATTTTTTGCGATGCTCCGCGTCGAGAGCGTTAACTTTGATCACCCCTCGGTCGCTCAGACGCGTATCCCGTTTGACAACCTGACGCCGCTGTATCCCGACGAACGTCTCAATATGGAGATAATCTCCAACGATCCGGCGACCAGAATGATCAATCTGTTCTGCCCGATCGGGAAAGGGCAACGCGGCCTCATCGTATCGCCGCCGCGCACCGGAAAAACGATCCTGCTGCAAAAAATCGCCAACGCAATTACCGAGAACCATCCTGAGGTCTACCTCATCGTTCTGTTGATCGACGAACGACCGGAAGAGGTCACCGATATGGACCGCAACGTCAAAGCGGAGGTCGTGGCATCGACGTTTGACGAACAGGCCCAACGTCACGTCCAGGTCGCGGAGATGGTTCTCGAGAAGAGCCGTCGGCTTGTCGAACACAAAAAGGACGTCGTAATCCTCCTGGACTCGATCACGCGACTCGCCCGGGCCTATAACCAGACCGTCCCGACCTCCGGCAAAATCCTTTCCGGTGGTGTCGACTCGAACGCGCTTCACAAACCCAAGCGGTTTTTTGGCGCGGCGCGCAACATAGAGGATGGCGGTAGTCTCACGATCGTCGCGACCGCGTTGATCGAGACTGGTAGCCGGATGGATGAAGTGATATTTGAGGAGTTCAAAGGTACGGGCAATATGGAGATCAACCTCGATCGCCGCCTCTCGGATCGGAGAATTTTCCCCGCAATCAACATAAAAAAATCCGGAACCCGGCGAGAGGATCTGTTGCTGACGGAGAACGAGCTTCGCAAAATGTGGATTCTGCGCAAGGTCGTGAATCCGATGGACGACGTCGAAATCATAGAGTTGCTCATTGACAAGATGGCCAAAACGAAGAACAATGCGGACTTTCTCCAGTCGATGAACACGTCTGGATCAGAGTAGAGGTGGAGGACGAGTTATGAAGGATATTCATCCCAAATATCGACCGGTAGTGTTTCGGGATACGGCGAGCGGGACGATGTTTCTTACCCGGTCGACCGTTCCGTCGAATCAAACGATTACATTTGAGGACGGCAACGATTACCCGGTGTTTGACGTTGAGATTTCGAGCGCTTCGCACCCGTTTTATACTGGTAAGCAGAAGCTGGTAGACACGGCGGGACGTGTCGAGCGATTTCGAAAGCGCTACAACATCAAGGGTTAGAACGCACGACCCGGTATCGAGCAAAGCCGCCGACGGTTTTTTGTCCGGTGGCTTTTTTATGTCCCCAATAGATTACGATCGGTCCAATCAGAGCAAACACAAAAGCGAGTTGACCAAACAGATCGCCGACGAGAACGTAGAGCGTTCGGCGCCGGGGATAGAGCGGTACCTCGACGGTATCGGCGCGGCTTTCAAACATTGGAACCGAAGCGGTCATTTCGCCGCGTGCGTCGAGGACGGCGGTTACGCCACTATTGGTCCCACGAACGAGGGACTGGCGGACTTCGATCGTGCGCAGGCGTGCCGCGACGAGGTGTTGTGTTTGTGCCGAGTATCGCTTGCTCCACGAGTTATTGGTGAGATTAATCATGACGTCGGCACCCGCGTAGTGCATTTCCCGGACGACCCAGCCAAACGCGTCTTCAAAACAGATCGGAAATCCAGCAGATATAACGCCATCGGCGACGGGGACTTCGATAACCGAGGTCTGCGGTCCGGGTACCCACGTGCCCGTCAATCCCACCGCATCGCGGAAAAACGACTGAACGGCGGCAAACTCCCAGAACGGAATTGATTCGGCAAACGGCACCAGTTGTTGCTTGCCGTACCAGCCCAACAATTGGCCGTCCGGGTTGATCGCGATCGCGCTGTTATGAGCGTCACGACCATTGGCCGCGCGTCGCGGAGCTCCCGTGATCAACGGAACGTCGAGATAGCGCAGAAAAAGTCGAAACGGTAACCGCTGTGGCGTAAGCTCCCAATAATCATCATCCTCGAGATACGGTCGCCGCAGCGCCGTCTCACTCCAGATGACAACGTCGACTTCGGTTCCCTCCGCTCGCGCCCGCTCGATCTCCTCGATCGTCAAGCGCTGTGCAGTCTGAAGCGCATCGGCAAAACGGCCAGGAGACCAACTATCGACGTTTTGCTGAACCAGCGTCGCCGTAAACGAATCGTTTGGTAGAATCCGGGGCTGGACCAGTAGTCCGAACAATGCGGCAGCGGCGATGAGAGCTCCCGCGGCGAACGGTGCCCGGAGCTTCTCAAACAGTGGACGAGAGTTGACGATAAGCGCCGCGACCGCCGTGTTCACAAAGGCTCCGATAAACGAGAGACCCCAGACGCCGGTCAGCTCGGCGATCTGGGCGACGGAAGTCCAGGCGGCCGGCGCGTAAGCGATAAGACCCCAGGGATACCCGAGAAATCCCACCGATTTTACGTACTCATATCCGGTCCAAATCACGGCAAGGATAACGGGTCGAAGGACCGAGGCGCGCAGGCGATCCGATCCTATCCCGTGAACCGCGTTGTAGAGAAAGGCGAACAACAGCGCGTTGTACCCGGTATACCCGAGCACGGTGCCGCCGATCGTCCAGATAGAGAAGTCACCAAAAAAGGCGAGCCAGTAATTGGCGAGGCCCGTACTCACGGCGCCAAACAGCGCGCCGAGCCACATCGCCTGTCGCAGTGAGCGCGCCCGGTACACGGCAATAAACAGAGGAACGATCGCGACCAATCCAACGAGCGGTAGCCCCCATAAAAACAGCTCATTGGGAAGGGCGATCGGGAGCATGACGGCGGAAAACAGGATCAAGAGCAGGTTCACGAGCCCGATCATACCGATATGACCGTCAAATGTGTATAACCTTCTCGCTTTGACACGAGACAGGAGCGGTGCTAAAGTCCTCATCGTGATCGTCCTGTTGACCAACGACGACGGTGTATTCAGCCCCGGATTAGAAAGTCTCGCCACGACATTTTCACGCGAACATGAGGTGTGGATCGTCGCGCCCGACGGTGAACGGAGCGGGGCTTCAAACATGATAACGCTCTCCGAACCGATCCGATGTACGGAAATCGGGGAGCGGCGATTCGCCTCAAGCGGTTCTCCCGCGGATTGTGTCATTCTGGCGACGCTCGGCGCGATTCCGGTTATGCCTGAGTTAGTCGTTTCGGGCATCAACATCGGTCCAAACCTGGGTTCAGACATCATCTACTCGGGAACATGCGCCGCGGCGCGTCAGGCGGTCTACAAACAGATTCCCGGTATCGCGGTGTCACTCAACTCGTTTCATCCGCCCTTTCACTTTGACATGGCGGCCGACTTTGTCGTCGGCAACCTCGATGTGTTACTCGAGCTGTGGAATGAGGACCACTTTATCAACGTGAACGCACCGAATATCGCTCGGTCACTCGGTGTTGACGTAACCGTACCGTCGATGCGCCGCTACGACGATCGGCTGCTTCCGTTTGAACCACCTCGCGGCGGCACCTACTACTTTGTGGA
Source organism: Alkalispirochaeta sp. (assembly GCA_965601745.1). Taxonomy (GTDB): domain Bacteria; phylum Spirochaetota; class Spirochaetia; order DSM-27196; family Alkalispirochaetaceae. The sequence continues at coordinate 1,539,238 of OZ271836.1, read as the reverse complement.
TGGGCAGCCTGCTCAGGTTGGCATCGATCCCGGGACCGACTGGTACGCGGTCGAGCACGGACGTATGTCCGTGAGCCCGATAATGCTCAATCCGGTAAACCACGAGGTCGAAGAGCATTATCGATCGGCTACCTTTGTAAACGAGCAATGAACGAAGCGATTCGACTATACCGGCAGAAACGTTTCGCCGAGGCGCTGGCGATTCTCCTCGATTTACACGTCAAAGAATCCGAGGAAGGGGTGCTCAGCTATTATCTCGGACTCTGTTACACCCACCTCGGGAAGTTCGATGAGGCATTGCTTTACCTCGAACAGGTGATCGCCTCGGATCTCGGTTTTCTTCAGGTTTATCAAAGCCGCATGATCATGGGTTACATCTACGCGGTCACGGGGCGCAATCGTCTCGCCGAGTTCGAGTTAAATCGCCTTCTCGAAGACGGATACGAATCTGCCAAGGTCTATGCCGCTTTGGCCTACGCGATGTACGCCCAGCGGAAAACCGCGCCTGCGATCGCCCACCTGGAGCGGGCGTTATCGATCGATTCGGGCAACGTCAACGCGTTAAACTCCATCGGTTACATTCTGGCGGAAAACGATATTCGGCTCGATTACGCCCTCGAGTGCTGTACGCGCGCCGTGCGGAGCGCCCCGGAGAACCCGTCGTATCTCGACTCACTCGCCCTTGTGTATCGCCGCATGGGCAATCTGAGCGAATCAAAACAGACCTACGAACGTGCGGTTCGACTTTCCGGAGGCAAGGGCGAAATCGTCGACCACTACAAGGATCTCCTCCGCGCCGCCGGAGTTGACGTATGACGCGGAACGTCCGCGGACTTTTTTTCCTCATACTCTGTACCGCAGTTGCGCTCGCATCGGTTACGGCTCAAATCGATCTTGACGGCGCTCGGGCCCAGGAGGAGTTTCGTTTTGGCGTGTTGTCGTTCCACGCCGGCCGTTTTTCCGACGCCATCGTGGCGTTTACCCGTGGCCTCGCGTTTTCCCCGGAGGACGATCTCATTCGCGAGTGGCTTGGACGGGCGTACTATCAGGGCGGTTTTGAGGACGCGGCGCTCAACGAATGGGATCTGGTGGCCTCGGTCGGATCGGCGGGGCCTCATGTTCGCGCGATGACCGAAATGATCGAGTACCGCCGCGGTCTCCGACCTTTTATCGATCCGGAGTTGGAGTTAAATGCCTCCGAGATTTTGCCCGCAGTCATCGGCGAGACTAGATTCTTTCAACGCCCCGCCGGTGTGGATAGCGATCCGTACGGGTTGATCTACGTCGTTTCCTTGGCGACCCAGGAGGTGATGGCGATCGATCCAAACGGCGGGATTCGTCAACGCTACGCGGGTGGACTCGCCGGTCTTGACCAACCGATGGACGTCGCGTGGACGCCCCGAGGAATCTACGTGACTGAGTTTGGCGGTGATCGGATTACTCTGCTCAACGATCGCGGATTGAGGGAGATGAGTTTCGGAGAGTCCGGAATCGGCGACGGACAGCTGTTGGGACCGCAGTTTATCGCGGTTGACGACGACGGATTTGTCTACGTAACCGACTGGGGTAACCGACGCGCGGTAAAGTTTGCCGCCGACGGAACGTACCTCTTTTCGTTCGGCGGAAGCGCCGACCGAGCCTTGCCGCCGCTGGGACAGCTCGTTAGGCCGACCGGTGTCGCCGTCGGCGACGGAATCGTCTACATAGCGGACCGCGATAGCGCGGGAACGGCGCTCAAACTCTACGACGACGCCGGCAACTACCTCTCGCGAATCCCGCTCCCTCTCGATTCGGAGGACGCGCCGTCGTACGCGTTGAGCGGAGCCGTTGTCGAGGATATCGCGTGGTATGACGAAGACCATCTCGCGATCTCCGTTGCCGATCGCGTGCTGATATTTGATCCCGCCCAGGAACGCCAGATAACCGCGGTGACCGACGAAGGGCGCCGGCGTATCGTTTCGGCGGGAACCGATGCCAACGGGCGTCTTGTCGTTACCGATTTTGATGCCGACGAAATCGGGATTTTTGAACCGACCCACCAGTTGTATGGCGGTATCGAGGTGCGGATTGAGCGGATCGTGAATCGAGGCTTTCCCCAGGTCGCGGCCCTCGTCTCGGTTCATGATCGTGATGGGAATCCCGTTATCGGCCTTGATTCGTCCAACTTTGTTGTGAGCGAGCGCGGCAGGATACAGGCGGAGGCGAGCGCCGATATTGCCGTGTCACTCGTTGAGGATCCGGACGTCGGCGTCCTATTGGCGCCGCGCGCCGGGGATCTCTACGCCGAGGACGCCGAACAGGCGATACTCGACCTCGTCACCGTTCTGGGTTCAGAATCGATCGACGCCCTCTATCTGGCCGACGAAACGCCCCTGGTGCTCCTTGACTCACCGGCCTCCGCCGAGCGATTTGCCGAAGCCGGTCGTCTCGCGCTCCAAACGGATGTGCGGTCGGTTGCCACGGCAACGACGAGACTCGAGCAAACGATACGCCTCGCTACGGGAAACCTTTTAGCCCGGGGATTGCGCCGGGAGCTCGTTCTCATCGGCGACGGTCGCGTCGGAGATCTCGATTTTGCCGAGGGCGGTGTCCAGGATCTGGCGGCTTACCTCCGCAACAACGGCGTGCGCTTTCACCTCGTTCTTCTTGAACAACGCAGTCCGGATGATGAGATCTCGTTTCTCGTAAGCGAAACCGATGGAACGCTCCGCTATCTCTACGAGCCTCAAGGGCTCACCCCGTTACCCGACGAGTTTGCGTCTCATCCGAGCGGTCGCTACTGGTTGAGCTACGAGGCCGACGCCGATTCCGACTTTGGACGGGCTTATATAGAGCTCTCGGTTGAGGTCGGCCTGTTTGTCCGGAGCGGTCGCGACCGGAGCGGTTTTTTTGGCCCCGCTCCGCAGTGACGATTCGTTTTTTTTCCGTTATTTTCTCTCTGGAAGATGGGAGATATTTTTCGACCCGACCGTAGCGGCGAACTGCAGGAAAAGCGCAAACCACGCGTAAAAGAACCCAAGAAGTATCGGGTTCTCTTGCACAACGACGATTACACGACAATGGAATTTGTAGTGGATGTTCTCAAAAAGGTGTTTCACAAATCACCGGCCGAGTCCCACGCAATCATGCTCAACGTACACAAAAAGGGTAGCGGCGTCGTCGGACTGTATCCGTACGACATAGCCGCAACCAAGGTAGATCAAGCCCGTTCGATGGCAAAGAACAACGGGTATCCTCTCAAGTGCACGCTCGAGGAGGCGTAGCGCAGTATGCAAGTAGACAGAGAATTACAGCAGCTTCTAAGTGCTGCATATCAGGAGGCGCGACAGCGTCACCACGAGTTTCTGACGCCCGAACACATCTTGTACGTAGCGACCTATTTCGACTACTCACGGGACGTGCTCGAGGCTTGTGACATCGACGCGGAGGACCTCCGCGAAGAACTCGAGAGCTATATGGAGGAAAACGTTCCTCAGCTCGAAGAAGACTCCGATCCGGCGCAGTCGCTCGGATTTCAGAGTGTGATCGAACGTGCGGTGTTCCATACCGAGGCGTCGAGTAAGGGAACGGTCGATATCGGCGATATTCTGGTGTCGATCTACGACGAAGCGAAATCGCATGGAAGTTTTTTCCTGCGGCGACTCGGGCTCGAGCGCGTCGCTCTGCTCGACGTGATCAGTCACGGACCTCCCGAGGAACACTCGGAAGACGATGACGACGCCGAAAGTTCGGACGAGGAAGACTACACTCTGGAGGAAGAGGCCGACGAAAGTGTCGAGGCGGAGGACGAAACGGCGCGTCCGGGACGCAAGAAGAAGAGACGGGCGCTCGATCAGTTTACGGTCGAGCTTGTTGCCGCCAGTCTTGCCGGCGAGTTGGAGCCGCTTATCGGCCGTGACGAGGTTCTTGAACGGACGGTCCAGGTCCTGTGTCGAAGAATGAAAAACAACCCGATCCTTATCGGTGAGCCCGGCGTGGGAAAAACGGCGATCGCACACGGTCTCGCCGAACAGATTGCCAACGACTCGGTCCCCGACATCCTCAAAGGCTTTAAGCTCTACTCCCTCGATATGGGTGCGATGATAGCCGGTACCCGCTATCGCGGTGATTTTGAAGAGCGAATGAAAGCGGTTATGAAGGAGCTCGAGAAGGAACCGAAGGTCATTCTCTTTATCGACGAGATTCATACCGTGGTCGGCGCGGGCGCCGTCTCCGGCGGATCGATGGATGCGAGTAACATGCTCAAACCCGCCCTCGCCGCGGGCAAGATCCGATGTATCGGCTCCACAACGTTTAACGAGTACAAACGGTTTTTTGAACGGGATCGGGCCCTCGCCCGCCGTTTTCAGCGTATCGACGTCGAAGAACCATCGCACGACGAGACCGTGGCGATCCTCGAAGGTTTGCAGGCACGCTACGAGGAGCACCACAACGTGACGTTTACTCGCGACGCATTGCAGGCGGCCGTGCGCTTGTCCGCGCAGTTTATCAACGAGCGTTTCCTCCCGGATAAGGCGATCGACGTTATCGACGAGGCGGGGGCGTACATGAGAATGAGGAACTTCCGGAGCATTCCGGAGGGCGAGGAAGGAGAGGAGGGCGAGGAGCGCGAGGATCCGGCGATCGAGATTACGGAAAACGAGATTGAGACGGTCGTTTCAAAGATCGCCAAGATTCCTGTCCGGAGCGTGAGCACAAGTGAAAAGGCTCACCTCAAAGGCCTCGACGAGCGTCTCAAAGAACGCATCTTTGGCCAGGACGCGGCGGTCGATGCCGTTGTTTCCGCGGTCAAGAGGTCTCGCGCCGGTTTTCGTAATCCGGATAAACCGGTGGCAAACTTTCTTTTTGTCGGCCCCACCGGTGTCGGCAAGACGGAGCTCGCCCGCCAACTCGCCGAATCGTTGGGCGTTCCCCTGCATCGCTATGATATGAGCGAGTACCAGGAGAAACATACCGTCTCTCGGCTGATCGGATCGCCCCCCGGATACGTCGGCTATGAGGAGGGTGGTCTACTCACCGACGCGGTTCGCCGGACACCGCACGCGGTCGTCTTGCTCGACGAGATTGAGAAAGCGCATCGCGACATCTTTAACATCCTCCTCCAGGTTATGGACTACGCCACGTTGACCGACAACGCCGGTAAAAAGGCGGATTTCCGAAACGTTGTCTTGATCATGACCTCCAACGCCGGAGCTCGCGAAATCGGCAAGCCCCTTATCGGTTTTGGTGGGCGAAGCATCACCGCTGCCGCCGTCAACGACGCGGTCGAAGAGGCGTTCTCTCCGGAGTTTCGCAATCGTCTTGATCGCGTCGTCCTCTTCGGGCGTCTCGACGAGCACATCGTCCAGAATATCGTTCGCAAGGAAGTCTCTGTTTTTGCCGAGCAACTCGCGGAGCGAGACGTTTCGATAGAGATATCCGACAAAGCGGTCGAACACCTCGCAATAAGCGGATACTCCGAGGAGTTTGGTGCCCGCAACATTGCGCGCCTCGTTGAAAGCGAGCTCAAAGAGTCATTTGTCGACATGGTGCTGTTTGGCAAGCTTGCCGGCGGCGGAACCGCGCACATAGACGTGAGGGACGGCGAGATTATCATACGCGCTGAACCGGGGAGCGATGCGCCGGATTGAAGAGTATGAGCGCATCCAGTTTCCCGACCCGCGAGTAGCCAACGAGTGGGGGGTTGTCGCCCAGGGCGGCAACCTTTCTCCGGGCGTTCTGCTCTCGGCATATGAGCAGGGAATTTTCCCGTGGTACGACGAAGATCCGATAACATGGTTTTCACCGGATCCGCGCTTTGTCCTCTACTTCGACAAGTTCCACGTTTCGCGCCGACTCCGCCGTTCTATCGGGGCGGCGAGTTACCGGGTGTCATTTGACGACGATTTTGACGCCGTAATCGTGGCGTGCCGCGACGCTCGCCGGGAACGTCAGTCCGGCACCTGGATAACCGGCGATATGCAATCCGGCTACCGGGAACTTTTTAATCTGGGGTATGCCCACGCGGTGACCGTTCGCGACGGAGACGAACTCGTCGGTGGATTGTATGGGGTCGCCGTCGGAGACCTGTTCGCCGGCGAATCGATGTTTTCATCGCGGAACGGCGGGAGTAAATGGGCGATGGTCGCGCTCGTGGGTCTCCTCGATTCCCTTGGCGTCGACATGATCGACTGCCAAACGCGCACGTCCCACCTCTCCGCGTTTGGTGCCGTTGATATACCCCGAGAACGCTACTTAAAGCGACTCGATGTGCTACGCGTCGGTCGGCGAATCCCGCGCGACTGGAGAGAGTTCGACGGTAACGTGATGTTGGCAAGAGGGCTCACCCTCGCCGACGATTCGATCAAGCGCTCCGAATAGACCGGTCCAAGCCGTCCAGATCCCACAAGCGATCGCGTCAGTAGTGAAACCCGCTCCCGCCGATAAACTCGCGCAGTATTGATTCGGACGGAACGTGCTTTTCGGGGATAGGCGAAAAGTTGCGGAGAAAGGTCTGCAGCCTAACGGCCTCGTGAAAGACCTCGTCGTGAGGTTTTACCCGACGGAGGAGAGGTTCAGCGTGGTTTCGAAGGACGCTGAGTTCGTAATCGAGAGCCGAATTAAACGCCGCATCCGCGGAATCCTGATAGGGAAATATGTTGCGGTTTTCTCCGCGTCGAACCGAGGGCCACATTTGAAGCGTGTCTACCGCGCTATGCCCGCGAAACTTGAAATCACGGACCATTCTCCTGATCAGGCGATTATCGGTCGTCGCAATGCGATTGTGGTCGTCGAGATTTAACTGGGTCAGCGCCGACACGTACACTTTGAACTTCTGTTCGCGCGGAATCCGGGGCGTAAGTTTGTCGTTCAGACCGTGGATTCCCTCCATCAGGAGTATTCCGCGCTCGGGAATCCGCACTGTATGGCCGTGGTACTCGCGTTGCCCTGTTTTAAAGTTAAACGCCGGGAGATCAACCTCGCTACCGTCAAAGAGCTGGACGAGATGGTCGTTCAGGAGCGCGACATCGATCGCCTCGAGACGTTCAAAATCGTAGTTGCCGTCCTCGTCGCGCGGCGTATGCTCTCGCGGAACAAAGTAGTCGTCGAGGGAGATCAGAACCGGGGTAAATCCAACAACCTGGAGGTGAATCGCGAGTTTTTTCGTGAAGGTCGTTTTCCCGCTTGAGGACGGTCCGGCGATGAGAATTACTTTTTCCGCGGCTCCATGACCTCGTATCTGGTCGGCGATGGCGCCGATTTTCTTGTTCTGAAGCGCCTCGTTAATTCGAATGTATCCCTTGATTTCGTCTCGCTCGATGATGCGATTGAGTTGTCCAACCGCGGATACACCGAGAACGCGACCCCACTCCTTGTACTCGCGGTAGATACCAAAGAGCATCTCGCTCCGTGGTTCGGGTACGATCGTCATCGGCGCATCCGCCGGCGGATATACAAGGAGCAGGCCGTCTTCAAAAGGTTCGATTTCCCAGCTCGTGAGGAGGCCTGTTCGCGAAACGAGCGGTCCGTGGGAGAGATCCATAAAATCTCCACAGCGATACACGGGAATCTCGCCGTAGTTATGACGTTCCACGAGCAGCGCCGCGTCCCGCATCCCCTTATCTCTGAAGTAAGACAGGGCATCCTCGTAGGCGGCGACGCCCCGAGATATCGGCAGGTCCTGCTCAACGAGAGACCGCATCTCGTTCTCGAGTGCCTTTACGAGTTGGGGAAATGCTCCGTCGCCCTCGATCGAATAGTAGTAGGCGTTACCGAGAGAATGGCCAACCAGGAGCCGATGGTGTGGTAGGGCGCGGTGCCCGGCGATCGCGAGGGCAAATCCGAGGCTCCGGCGATACACATTTTGTCCGATCGGGTCATCGAGATAGACAGGGCTAATTCGAGCGTTTATGTGCAGGTGATAGGACAAGGGGCGTACTTCGTTGTTTACCAATGCGGCAACGACTATCCGCGCGGCGTCAATCTCGGGATGGAGCGAAAGAACATCGTCGACGGTCGTTCCGGCATCGACAGTCGCGGTTTTGTCGGGGCCGAACGTCACCTTGGGCCGCGTCATCGGCGTCTCCTCGAGCTAAACGGCTGAGCGCAGTTTGTGTATTTCCTCGGGGCTGAGTACACCCGTGATCTTGTACTGTTCGTCGTTTGTCTCAAGCACCGGTTGTTCACGAACCGGCACGCCGTTGCTATCGGTCAGAACCCGTACAAGCGGCGTACGCGCGTTTGCACTGACGACGTCGACGACGACAGCGCGATGGCCGGAGGCGAGGAATACGTAGGTGCCATAAGGAAACATTGAAAACGTCGTAACCATCGCCTGGAGTATCTCTTTATCGTATTTTGTACTCTGCCCGGTCAGGATCGTCTTCATAATCGTGTGACCATCGATCGGCGGCCGGTATGGGCGCTTCGACGCCATCGCCGCATAGGCGCTCGCCGGGCTGAGTATTTTTGCGTAGTTGGAGATCTTCGAGGAGGTCAGGTTTCGCGGGTACCCGCTCCCGTCGACGTGTTCGCGACATTCGAGCACTGCCAGACATAGCTGCATCGGAAAGTTGTGTTGGCGTAAAATTTTAAATCCCAGTACCGGATGAGTTGAGATCGCCTTCCGTTCTCGTTCGGTCAGCTTGCGGTTACTCATGTACAACTGTTCGGGAAGCCGGAGCATACCCATCTCGTGCACCAACGCAACGGTGCCGATCTCGATCAAGCGGTGCGGCGGCAGTTTGAGCGACATTCCCGTCGCAATAGCGACCATCGCGGTCTTGACGCCGTGGTCGAGAAGATAGGTCGCGTCCCCCGGGTCGAGATCGGGAATCCGCAGGAGGTAACGACGCTCGGCGCGAATCGTCTCGACGAGCTGCTTCACACGTGTCAGGAGAGGATTGAGCGGGAGAATCGAGTTTTGGTGGAAGTTCCCAAAGATCTGCTCGAGAAAATGAAGGAGATCCTCAAACTCCTTATGGGCTTTCTTCATTTCGCGCGTGTCTTGACGCCCTTGATCGATCGCCGCTAACGGCGCGTCCTCGGTCGCGGCGGTTGCCGTCCCTGAGCCGTATGTAGGTGTTTCGACGACGTGGCCGTCGGTGAGGAGGTAGTCAAACTTCCATCGTTCCAGTCGGTCGACAAGCTCCTGAGCTATCGGAATCTCAGGCGAAATGAGGATGTACTTTTCGTCGAGAAATGCCTCGCGATTTATGTACGATCCCTCTTGTAGCTGTGACCGAACTATCGTTTCCATCAATCCTCACCGTTGACCCGCGTATAGGCGCGTATTAGACTTCCGCTACATCAGTATAACGGAAAAGTTTAGTGAAACTTAAGACGATCTGCATCATTTTTAACGCGCTCATTGTTTTGTCGTTCCTATTCGTCGTCATGATGCCGGTCGTGTTCCTGGGTTGGGCCTACGCCGCTACGTTTTGGGGACAAAACTGGTACCTGATCGTTCTGTTTGTCGCCGTTTTGGCGGCGCTCAACGCCTACTTCATCCGCAACTGGCGCCTTTTTCGAGCGCTTGAACGGGAAGAATGGAACGAGGTCATCGACGTATTGGAAGGCCGCCTTGTCCGTCGCCCAAGCGTCGCGACGATAAAAATGATGGCGCATGCCTGTACGCTGACCTCGCGCCTCGATCGAATCGTAGCGCTGGAGGCGGAAGTCGAGGAGAAACGGCCCAAGATTCTGCCGCGGGTTGCGATGGTTCTCTCGATACCACACCTCCTGTCGGGCGACGGTGTCCGTATCGTCGCCTACTTTGACCGTCGGCAGCGCGAGACGCCGGATTCGCCGTGGATCGTATGGGGGCACGCATTTGGATTGATGCTCCAGGATCGCCTCGACGATGCCCGCCAACGGCTTCAAAAGATGGCGGGGAAGCAAAAACCGGGCTTGCTACTCGGTCTCAGCGCCTACCTCCTGGGAGCATGGGACAACAACGCCGAGGAATCTATCGCGGACCGCTATCGTCGCGTAATCCGCGGTCGGTACGACCGCAGTGCATGGCGTAAGCTCGTAGACCGCGAACGCAGCGAGTTACATGTGCTTGTCTTGAGTTCACTTCTCGGCGACGTTGAGAAATGGATATACGACGACCAAGAAAGCGCGTCGTAAAGGAAACAAGATGAAATCGTTCGATTCCGTACGTAAATCCGACAAGCTTGCCGACGTCTGCTACGACATCCGCGGACCGATCCTCGAGGAGGCCAAACGGCTCGAAGAGGAAGGATTCCGTATTACCAAGTTGAATATCGGCAATCCCGCTCCTTTTGGATTTGACGCTCCCGACGAGTTGCTCCACGACATCATCGTGAATTTACGCAAGGCGCAGGGCTACGTTGACAGCAAGGGGATATTCTCCGCCCGAAAGGCGGTGATGCAGCATTATCAGGCTCGCGGAATGCTGGACGTCCAAATCGAAGACATCTATATCGGGAACGGCGTCAGCGAGTTGATCGTTATCGCTATGCAGGCCCTGCTCAACTCCGGTGACGAAGTGTTGATTCCGGCGCCGGATTACCCGCTGTGGACCGCCGCCGTTAATCTTTCCGGTGGGCGCGCCCGCCACTACATCTGCGACGAGCAATCGGAATGGGCCCCCGATCTGGACGATATCCGCTCCAAGGTTTCTGATCGGACACGGGCGATCGTTGTGATCAATCCGAACAACCCAACTGGCGCGGTCTATTCGCGCGAAACCGTCGAAGGCCTGTACGAAATTGCCGCCGAGAACAATCTCATCGTTTTTGCCGATGAGATCTACGACAAAATTTTGTTTGACGACGCCGAATACGTCGCGATCGCCGACTACTGTCGGGAGATTCCCTGTATATCGCTCAACGGTTTGAGCAAAGCGTATCGAGCCGCTGGATTTCGGGCCGGTTGGATGTTACTGAGCGGCAATCTTACCGCGCTCTCCGACTATCGCGAGGGCTTGGATATGTTGTCCAATATGCGCTTGTGTTCCAACGCGCCGGCCCAGTTCGCGATCCAGGCGGCGCTCGGCGGATACCAGAGCATAAAAGATCTGGTACTTCCGGGGGGGCGACTTCGCGAACAGCGCGATACCGCATGGCGTTTGATAAACGAAATTCCCGGTCTTTCGGCGGTCAAACCGCGTGGCGCCCTCTACCTGTTTCCTAAAATCGACACCGCCAAGTTTGGTATCGTCGACGATCAGCAATTTGTCTACGATTTACTCGTCGCCAAGCATATCTTATTGGTGCAGGGAACCGGTTTTAACTGGCACGCCCCCGACCATTTCCGTATCGTCTTTCTGCCCGAGCGCGAGCAGCTCCGTAAGGCGATCCTCGCGATGGGCGACTTTCTCAGTATCTATCGGCAGACCTGATCACATCGCGCATCTTGAACGGCGTGTAGAGCGATCGGTATAATCGCGATTTGAATATGGCAAACCAAGTTCGCGTGCGCTACGCGCCTTCGCCCACCGGGATGCAGCACATCGGCGGGATTCGGACCGCGCTGTTTAATTACTTCTTTGCGAGAAGTTCGGGGGGACAGTTTATCTTGCGGATCGAGGATACCGATCAAACCCGATTCGCGCCCGACGCATTACGGGATATCTACGAGACTTTTGATTGGCTCGGTCTTCGGCCCGATGAAGGACCTCGTGCCGGTGGCGATCGAGGACCCTATACGCAATCTGAACGCGTCGACGTCTATCGGCGCTACGCCGATACGCTTGTCCAAAACGGGAATGCCTACTGGGATTACAGCTCGGGAAAACAGGAGGGCGATGAGACGCGGCGCCCCTACGAGTACGAGGGACGCGATCTCACGGACAAACAGATCTCGGAGTATCAGGAACGCGGCGTACAACCGGTACTGCGGTTGCTCGTTCCAACGGATGGAGCGACCGAGTTTACCGACCTCGTTCTCGGACGCATTAAGCGTAAGAACAAGGATGTGCCGCCGGATCCGATCCTGATGAAGAGCGATGGTTTTCCGACCTACCACCTGGCCAACGTGGTGGATGACCACCTTATGGAGATCTCCCACGTGCTTCGTGCCCAGGAGTGGGTACCGTCGACGCCGCTTCACTTACTCCTTTACAACGCGTTTGGCTGGGAACCACCCCAATACGCGCATTTACCGATGGTTATGGGGAAAGACGGTTCCAAGTTGTCAAAGCGCCATGGGGCGACAAGCGTCATCGAGTTTCGTAACGGCGGATACCTCGCCGAGGCGATCACCAACTACGTGACGATGCTCGGTTGGGCGTTCGACGACAGCCGCGAATTTTTTACCTTGGCGGAGCTCGAGACGCTTTTTGCCGTCGAGAGGATAAACAAGGCGCCCGCGGTTTTTGACTATAAAAAACTCGATTGGTACAACGGACAGTATATCCGTTCGCTGGAAGACGACGACTTGCTGGCTCGCCTGCTGCCGTACGTGCAAGAGAGGAACTGGATAAGCGCGGAGCCTACCGTCGCGGAGCGCGAACGACTCGCGTCGCTTCTCCCGCTTATTCGCGAGCGACTCAAGAAGCTATCCGACGTCGGTGAGCTATTGGCGTTTACCTACAGGACTGTGGACGCGTGGAGCGTCGATGACTTGATACCCAAAAACTCCGTCGCGGCTGACGCCTTACGTTATCTCGACGAGGCCTGGGCCGTGCTCAAAAAAACGGGCCTTGAGAACGAAGAGAAAGTGGACGACGCGCTCCGCGATGTGGCGAGCCGATTGGATACAAAACTCGGCAATATCATGATGCCGCTCCGTGTCGCGGTAACCGGCAGTCGGATTTCGCCTCCGCTGGTTGGCTCGATCAGAGTACTTGGATTGGAAGAAACCGAACGGCGCGTCGCCGGAGCGCGAAGTGTACTTCAGAAGGAGATGAACTGATGAGCGTTGATCCAAAAACGATGGACAAAGTAGTTAGCCTCGCAAAACGACGAGGATTTGTTTTTCCCTCGTCCGAAATTTACGGTGGGCTCGCCTCCGCATGGGATTACGGTCCGTTGGGAGTGGAGCTAAAGAACCGTGTCCAGCGTTTCTGGTGGAAGGAAATGACCCAGCTTCACGACAACATCGTCGGACTCGATGCTGCGATCCTTATGCACCCGACCGTTTGGAAGGCGAGCGGACACGTCGACAACTTCTCGGATCTAATGGTCGAGGACAAGGTGACCAACGAGCGCTACCGCTGGGATCACCTGAGCGATGAGCAGCGCGAGACCAAAACAAGTCCAAACGGTAATCCACTTTCAGAACCGCGTGAGTTCAACTTGATGTTCAAGACTCATATCGGGCCCGCGACGGATACTGCCAACGCGGTCTATCTGCGGCCGGAAACGGCCCAGGGGATCTACGTTAATTTCAAGAACGTTGTACAGACGTCTCGGGTGAAGATCCCGTTTGGGATTGCCCAGGTAGGAAAGGCGTTTCGGAACGAGATCGTCACTAAGAACTTTATCTTTCGAACCGTGGAGTTTGAACAGATGGAGATGCAGTACTTTGTCAAACCCGGTGAGGACGACAAGTGGTTTGATTTCTGGAAGCAACAGAGAATCGAGTACTACGAAAAGCTCGGGATACGAAGCGACCGGCTTCGTTTTGCCGAGCATGGACCCGACGAGCTCGCCCACTACGCGAAAGCAGCGTTTGATATTCAGTACGAGTTTCCGTTCGGGTGGCAGGAGCTCGAGGGCATCCACAACAGGACCGATTTTGACCTCTCGCGTCACAGTGAGTTCTGCGGCAAGGAGATCAACTACCTCGAAGAGGAAACCAAAGAACGGTTTATTCCCTACATCGTTGAGACCTCCGCCGGGCTCACCCGAAGCGTGTTGATGGCGTTGTGCGACGCCTACGAGGAAGAAGAAGTAGGCGAGAACGACATCCGGACCGTGTTGCGTTTTCATCCTGAGATCGCCCCGATTCAAGTCGCCGTCTTCCCGCTGGTAAAAAAGGACGGTCTCGCCGAGAAAGCGCGCGAGATCGAAAAGAACCTGCGTGAGGACTTTCACACCTTTTACGATCAATCGGGAGCGATCGGGCGACGATATCGCCGGCAGGACGAGGTCGGTACGCCTTTCTGTGTCACGATCGATTACGACACGATGGAGGACGGAACGGTAACGCTTCGCGAACGAGACAGCATGGAGCAGGTCCGCCTGCCGGTCGCCGAGCTCGCGGCCCGGATTCGGAGCGCGATCAAGTCGTATCGCAGGGTCGGGACGTGACAGGCGTCAGACCCGGTGCACTCAAAAGACTCAAGGAACGGGGATTCTTCCAGCAATGCACGGACGAAGTGCGGCTTACGGAACTGCTCGATGAACGCGCGGTAACGTTCTACGTCGGACTCGATCCCACCGGAGCAAGTCTTCACGTCGGACATCTCGTTCCGATATACGCGATGGCCCACCTTGCCGAGTTTGGCCACGACGCAATAGTCGTCATGGGCGGCGGGACGGCCCGAATCGGCGATCCATCTGGAAAAACCGAGATGCGTCAGATGATCTCGGTTGAGCAGATCGATGCCAACGCCGCCGCGATGTCGGGACAGATCGAGCGATTTCTCGGTACGCGTGCGTCCACGTTCACGATGGTCAACAACGCCGATTGGTTGGCCGACCTCAACTACATCGACTTTCTGCGTGAGATCGGTCGCCATTTCTCCGTTAATCGAATGCTGACCTTTGAGGCGTACAAGAAGCGGCTTGAGAGCGGGTTGAGTTTTATCGAGTTTAACTATCAGTTGCTCCAGAGTTTTGACTTCTTGAATCTCTACAAAAACTACGGATGTACCCTGCAGATAGGTGGAGACGATCAATGGGGTAACATCGTCGCCGGTGCCGACCTGATTCGTCGCATCGAGGGGAGTGAAGTGGAGAGCTTCGGACTGACGTTCCCGCTCGTGACGCGTGCCGACGGAAAAAAAATGGGTAAGACCGAGCAAGGCGCGATATTCCTCGATTCGGAAATAGTAACGCCATATGACTTCTTTCAGTATTGGCGTAACGTTCCCGACGCCGACGTAAAGAAGTTTCTCCTTATGTACACCTTCCTCGATATTGATAAGATCGACGGACTGATCACCGACATCAACCGCGCCAAAGAGCGCCTGGCGTTTGAGATCACCACACTCATTCACGGTCAGGAGGAGGCGAGTGCCGCGATGGAGGCCGCCCGTTCACTCTTTTCCGGCGGTTCAGCTTCGGCCGAAGCCGTTCCCTCGGCCGATATCGACGTCGCCGAGCTCGAAACAGGGGTCGCAGCGGTCGATCTGTTTATCCGCGCTGGGTTGGCGAGTTCCAAAGGTGAAGCACGGCGGCTCATTCAGCAAGGTGGGGCTCGAATCAACGATCGCCGGCTTGAAAAAATTGACGAAACGGTCGACGCGAGCTGGCTCGTTGGTGACCCGCCGGCATTACTCCTGAAAGCCGGAAAGAAGCGCCATTTCCGTTTTAGCGTTTAGGCGCGAACTCCGTCCGTCCCGCGGCTCTACCACCGTTACCGGTCGCAAGCCATAAAATTGGAACATTTGATTCCTCTGCGTTAGAATTCCAGTACCGAGTCGCCAGCCGGACTCGGCTGCAGGGGGGTCATATGAAGAACAATACTCAAAGACTCGTAATCATTTTTCTCATGGTTTTGATGCCGGCAACGCTCGCCGCACAGGATATCGTCACGGTAAATCCACCTACCGTTGTTCCTGGAAGCTCGGGGCTAGGATTTCTCGTGGAGCAACAGTTCAACCTGGCCTTGCAGCTTGCAACCAACCTCCTGGAAACAGAGATCAACACCGAGATTGGACCGTATATCGGTCAGGACGAACTGGTTCGCGGATTTGCCAATGCAGGGGCGTCCGTCGCTCACGTCGGAACCCAGCGGAGTTACAACGACTATCGCCGCTTTGCCTTGACGGTCGGTACGGGTGCAGCGCTCTCCGCTCCCTCCCCGGATCCCGCCGTGATCGAGAGCGCTGTCCTGGACATTGAGACCGAGGGCGATATCTACTTTGGTGCCGCGGTCCAACCGATCGCCGCCTCGCTCGGTCTCAACCTCGGCCGATTCGTCGATCGAACCTATCTCACGCTCAAGGTCGGCTACGCCTCTATCGACCAGGGGACTCTCGCCGACGAGTTTTCGTTTGAATCTCTCGTCGTCGGAGGGATGATCGACTATCAGCTCCTGCGGACCCGACGCCTTCCGCTCGGCTTTCTCCGGTGGAGGGGTCTCACGATCGGAAGTGGTTTACTTTTCCAGACCAACGAATCTGATTTTGAACTCGATATCCCGATCGATCCGCAGACCACCGAGGTTGATTTTGAACCTGACGGTACCCCGGACGCCGAGGTGACGCTCGAAGTGGCCCCGGTTCTTACCGCGTCCGTGTTTTCAAGTTCGTGGTCGATTCCGGTTGAAGCAACGACCGGTCTACGCATTTTATGGTTGCTGGACGTCAACGTTGGTGCAGGTTTCGATATCGCGTTCGGCGATTCCGACGTCTCGCTCGATATAAACAGCCCCGTAACCGTCGACGACACCTTTGGGGCGATTGAGTTTACTGAAGGCTCAGTTGCGATCGACGCCGGTACCGAGGGCGACGGACCGCAAATTGTCCGTCCCCGTCTGACCGCCGGTGTTGGCCTCAACCTGGGTCCCGTCAAACTCGACGTACCGGTGATGTACTACTTTGACGCCGACGGCAACAGCGCGTTTGTCGGCATCAACGTCGGGATCGTTTGGTAGAGGCATCCGCTCGGTCTATCGTCCATGCCCGATGAATCCTGGTATCTATAAAGTCATCGGGCATCGTCCGTTTAGTGATATCGACGATCCGGTCGCTTCCGATGGCGGTTTGGTCGAGATTAAAGCGGCGTTTGTTGGTTGCGAAGTAGATCCGTCCGTTGGGCGATAAGAGCTTTATAAGATCCGTGATCAGCGCGGCGTGATCGCGTTGAACGTCCCAGGTTGTCCGCATGTTTTTACTGTTGGAGAAGCTCGGCGGATCGAGAATGATGATATCGTAGCGTTCGCCTCGGTCGATCAATTGCGGAATTTCCGCGAGAACGTCGACGCGGCGAAATTGGTAGTCTGGTCGTGAAAGGCCGTTGAGCTCCATCGTCCGTTTCGCCCAACGAAGATAGGTATTCGAAAGATCGAGCGTGTCGATCGAACGCGCGCCGGCGGCGCCGCAGTAAACTGAAAACGCGCCGGTATAGCCAAATAGGTTAAGAACGCGTGCGCCGGCCGCCATCCGAGCAACGTAAAGGCGAAGATCACGATGATCGAGAAACAAGCCGGTATCGATGTAGTCACTTAAGTTGACGACAAATTGGAGCCCTCGCTCCTCCACGATGATCTCATACGATCGCTTGTCTACACGCGAATACTGCGTTGACCCGCGCAGGCGTTCGCGATGCTTAAAAAACACCCGCTCACGCGGAACCGTCAGTGTGCGCGCGGCGGTCTCGACGAGGGCCTCTATCGCCGAGTGGTGCTCGGACTCAGTCTCCTCATAAGGACGATCAAACTCGGCAACAACGAGGTGATTGTCGTACCAATCGACGGTCAGCGGGATCTCGGGGATATCGCGGTGATACACGCGAAACGCGTTTGTCTCCACGCGCTTGGCGTATTTCCAGAGATGCCGAAATCTTTTCTTGAGGCGATTGGCAAAAAACTCACGACGACGATCGAGCGTCTGATTAAATGGTTGAGAACTCACCTCGCGACCGAGGCTAGCGTGCGTAGTTTGACCGAGAGAACCGCGTACCCTGAAGAGAGGTCTTCTTTCTGAACGATAACGTGGGCGGGGACTTTAATTTTCTCGTTGGTGAAGTTCCAGATCGCGGTGATGCCGGCATCGACAAGTTTATCGGCGACCCTCTGGGCCTCCTCGGAGGGAACGGTGAGTACGGCGAGGCCGATATCGCTCCCCCGCATAAAGGTACTAAACTCGTCGAGGTCGTGAACGGTTACGCCATTAATCTGACTGCCGATCTTGGCCGGGTCGGCGTCAAAGGCGGCAGCGATATACAGACCGTGGCGCGGAAACTCGGCGTAGCCCATCAGCGCCGAACCGAGGTGGCCGGCACCGACCAGAACGGCCGCGTGTCGTCGATTCCAATCGAGAAAGGTGTTGATCGCGGTAACGAGTTCGGCGACGGGAAATCCGATCCGCGGTTTTCCGACGATTCCGGTTACCGCGAGGTCTTTGCGAACTTGAATCGGCTCCAAGTCGAGTTCCTCGGCGATCAGAGTCCCCGAAATGTATTCGCGACCCTCAGCGGCAGCGTTCTCGATAACGTGCAAATACGAGGGTAGCCGTTTTATGGTCGGAACACTTGCGGTTCTGAATTCACTCATGAAGGTACGCTCCGTGTTGGGGTATCGAAGTATAGCGTGTCGTCAGGGCTGGCGCAATCATAGCGTTCCGCGCTAGAGTTTTGGAGTGCGCGTCGTAACGACGATCTCTATCGTACTCCTCTGTTGGGTTTATCCACAGGTACAATCCCACGACGCTGAACTAATCGCCCGCGGTGTTTCGGCCGGAGCGGTTACACTCGCCCCGATGGAAATCCGCAGTCTCGCGCGTCACGGATTTGCCATAGCGACGCAGAACCGCGTGCTTAGTTTTATCGATCCTATCGGCGGCGATGAGATTTTTGTACCGATCGGCTTCCAGGCGGATTTTGGCGCGTTCCGCCGCGAACCAGCCGTGTTTGCGCTGTTTGACGATCGACTGCGGATGGCGCGAATCGATCTCAACGAGCAGCGCGGAGTTGAGGTACGCACGAGATTTCAACGCGTACCGGAATGGGTCGTCGGTGATACAAACGGATTTCCCCGAGCGCATCTCGACGGTGCCGGCAATTTCTTCCTTTTGTCGGATTATGGAACGATCGTGCATCTAAGTTCTGCCGGAAACGTCCTATGGGCACGAGCTCTTCCGGCCGAGCCGATCGATACCGCGTCGTCCTCGGGTGTGTGGTACGTGGCGCTCGAAAACGGCCTGGTCATGAGGTTTGATGCCGAAGGTGTTGGTGAAAGCGTAACTCAGATTAGCGACACCCCGACGTCGATCGCCGCCGATCCGAGCGGCGAATCGATGTTTGTAAGCGATCGGCGCGGTCGTCTCGGACGCTATCGGATCGTGAGCGATCGCGCGGCGATCGCCTGGGAACGGTCGTTCGACAGACCGGTCAATATCCTGCACGTCACGGAGGACGTCCTGCTCGTCGGCGCGGACGGTCTACGCGTCGCCATCGCCCGTAACGGTGCCGAACTATGGCGCTACGAGACCGAGAACGATTTAGTCGGTGGAATGATCGTCGATCGCTCGACCGCGGTCTTCGTCGACTCCGCGAATCGATTGATAACATACGGATCGGCCGGAGTCTCCGCGACGATTGAGCTTGGTGATTCGATCGACGCGATCGACCCGTTTCCCGCTCTCGGTCTGCTGCTCGTCCGTTTTGCCGACTGGCGATGGGAGGTTTACCGCTTGGGTGAATCGACGGAGGAATCCGTCGGAACGTCGGTCGCGATCTTACCGCCGCGCCCGACCACGCCGCTGAGTCGGATCGCCCAACTTGCCGTCGAAGGCGCGAGCGGACGCGATCGCCGTCGATTCCTCGAGATCGTAGAAGACCGTCTTGATCGACAGGCGCTGTACGGTGATGTCGGAACGGTCCGCCGCGGTGCCGTAGCCCTTCTTGAGGAGGTTTCGCGGGTGTCCAGTGGAGTCGACGATCCTGAGGTTCGACGGCGGGCGGTCGCGATACTCGGATCACTTCTCGACGATCACTCGCGTTCGGCGCTGACGCGCGCGATCCGTGACGACCCGGATATCGGCGTCGTTGCCGCCGCGATCGGGGTTATTGCCAACTGGGGAATCCCGGACCCACTCGTGACCGCCGCGACGATTCGACGCTTTGAGCGGGCGAACCGACGTGAACGCGCCGTACTGGCCCCGGCGATTGTGGTCATGCTTGAATCTTATCGCGGCACGAGACGGGCGGACGTCCGTTCACTCGCCCAAGCCGTCGCTTCCAGCGACGTCTCCCGGGAGTCTCGGCGTCGAGCAGTTGAGGCGATGAGATGAAAATCCCAACTTCTCCGAAACTCAGCTGCGCACCGTCGCGAACATCTGCTCCAGTTCAGGGCGTTCAAACGAGTAGGTCGTGTTGCAGTTATGGCAGGTTGTGCGTAGCGGAAACGGACCGTTAACAAGGATGTCGCGACGTTCTTCATCCGGTAGCGCCGTCAGGAATCGACCAAATCGCTCTTTACTACAGTGACAGGTAAACTCTGCAGCGCGGGTCGCGATCAAACGCGGCGCGAGATGCCCAACGTGGTCGCGGACAAATCCAGTTGCTGTACCGCCGCGGGCGAAGAACTCGGCGATCGTATTCCCATCAGGCAAAGAGTTCCGAACGCTCGTAAACCGTCGGTTGTCTCCATTTGGTAGCCGTTGCACGATAAAACCCGCCGCCCCGATGATACGTCCGTCTGTGTCCCGGCTTATCCCGGCGCGCACGGTCGTTGGGATTTGCTCGCTTCGGTTGTAGTACGCCATCACGTCTTTTGTGATGTCATCCGAAACCGTTTCTATCTGCCCGTGGTGCAGAAGATCCTGGTCCTTCGAGTATCGCAGCATCGCGACCGTTCCGGCGTCTTCCTCGCCGTGTTTGAGATATCCGCGTACGCTCCCGGTCCCGGTTGCCTCGGTAACGACTCCACCGTCAGGCGTCTCGTGAACGAGAAGGACGCGCTCGGCGTTCTTAATCGTGGAGGCACCGAGGAGTACGAGAATGTAGCCTAGCGCAAGTCGCTCGGCGTCGGCGCCCCGGATCTGATGATTAACCGCCATCTGGTTGACGAGTCGCGTCGCATGGAGAACGGCTACGCGTTCGCCGCCGCCCTCGGTAAGAAACAAGTCCATCCCGTCGGCGGTGATGCTTTCGAGGTGCCGTGTTAGTACGGAATCGTCTATCGCTTTTTCGATCATTGCGCTACCTCAATTTCACAGTCTATTTGGGGCGTGGTAATTCGTCGACGTTTTCCTCCGGGCCATACGATTTCGATCGCATCGACCCGCGTCGCGTCGCCGAGCCCAAAATGGGCGGTTGCCTCCATTTGGCAGAGATACCCGCTTCCGCCGTCCACCACGCGAACCTGGCGCTCGCCGTCGACGTAGAGATAGACGACCGCCCCGCGCGCGGGTGCACCAAACCGCGTGAGCGGCGTTACGCGAAGAAAGCGGTTGTTTCCCGCCTCGGAAGACCGAAAGAGCGAAAGAGGCGCTGCCGATCGTTCGCCGTGGGCCACGAGCAACTCCAGAACTCCGTCTCCGTCGACGTCGCCGACGGCGGCTCCCGTTCCCGGTAGTTCCGCTTCAAGCGCGTCCCCGATATCGAGCGGAACGACGCCTCCCGGCGTGACGCGAAAGAGCCGATTTGCCTGATCGAGGTTGTTAAAAAAAAGTTCCGTCATACCGTCGTTGTCGAAGTCCGCCGCGATTACCGTTCGGACCCGACTCGGAGACTGATACTCGGCAGGAGCGCGATTAACAAATCTCACGCCGCCGGCCGCGTCCCGCGATCGCTCGAAAATTCGATGTGCACCTTCCCAGTTTCCCAGGCAAATATCGAGCAAACCGTCGTTATTGGTGTCGCAGACAACGACTCCACGAGCGTGTTCTCGCGGATCGGCGACGCCGTAGGCGCGGGCGCGATCAAACCAACGGCCGCTATCCTCCCTGACCCACAGTGAGTTGGCGTCGTTCTCATTTCCACAGAACAGCGCGGGAACGTCAGTGAGATCGGGAACGATACAGAGGGATCGTCCGCCGGTCATCAGTTCAATTCCCAGGCCGGGAGCGAGGTCATTCACCTTGTTGGCGTCGGCGACCTCGTGAATTCTCATCGGCCCGCCGTAGTTGGCAACGGCAACGCGGTACTGGCCGGATCCTTCGAGATCAAGTACCGCCACCGAGCGGCCGGCGTTTAAATTTGGATTCTCGAGGTTCGCCGGAAGTTCAAAAAGATCTATCCAGGTGCCGTTCTCGCCAAGCGAAAAAAAACGATCACCAAATCGCTTCATGCCCATGAACGTATCCGAGTTGAGAACGTAGATTTCCTCGCGTCCGTCGCCATCGACGTCGCCGGCGGCAACTCCGATAGACCGTCGCGAAGGATCCGCGATCGCTTCCGGCGCGATATCGACGATCTCGTCCGTTCCGCCGTCCCAGTCGAGGACCAGGTTGTTGTTACCGAACCCGGTCACGACAAACTCGGGAAGACCGTCTCCGTCGATGTCGGTTGCCGCGACGCCGTAGCTGAGACGCGCGGGATTGTCTCTGATCAAATGAGTGATATCTGCAAACATCTCTGGCCGTTTAGTCGCGTCGATCGACGCGATGGGTAGCCCCTCCTGAGCGCGAAAGATACCAAGAGAGCGCACGTGGGGCAAAGCGAGTTGCCAACTTGAGGGCACGTCCGGGCGCGCTCACGACTCGTTCGAGTCGAGGTCGGCAAAGCGCTGCGACGATCGCCTCGGCGGCAGCGGCCTGGGTAAGACGGGCGCGGCGCGAGTGGACAAACGGAGTTCCGTCCGCCGCGACCGTCTCCTTGTCCGGATCGTTTTCAACAAAGTCGAGAAAAACGGTCGTTACCGATAATCCGTCGCGCCGATGCTCGGCGTCGAGCGCCTGGGCAAAGCTGCGCAGACCCGCTTTTGTCGCGGAATACCACGACACGCCGGGAAAACCCCAGAGCGCGGCGGCGGTCGAAACAAAGACAACGGTGCCCCGTTCCGAGAGGAGGTGTGGAAGTGCGGCGATCGTCGGATACGCGGCGGCAACGAGTGTGCCGTCGATAAGCGCGCGGATAGCCGGAGCACGTAGATCGCGGATCGAGCCCCGCATCGACACACCAACGTTGTTGACGAGCGCGTCGACTCGCCCGTACCGATCGATCGTCTCGTCGATCAGCCGTTTGCCGCCGGCGGGGTCGGAAAGGTCGGCGCACACCGCGATTAAGGATCGAGAATCGCAGCCGGTATCCCGGAGAAGCTCTTCCTTGGTCTTCTCGAGGCGTTCGCACGATCGTCCGTTTATGACAACGGACGCCCCGCGATTGAGGAGATAGCGGGCGGTTTCGCGGCCAATCCCGCGGCTACTGCCGCTTACGATGACGATTCGTTCCGCGACGGCTCTAGTGCGCATCATCTTTGGTATATCCGATGTCGTATTCGGCGAGTACTTCTTCGGCGATAACGCGATAGCGCCCGACAACCGTTCCCGCCTCGGTTACGATGACCTCGTAAGTTGTAATCGATCTCTCGCCCTCGACGCGGGAGTCGCCACGAACTTTTACCGTTTCGGTACCCGTTTGCGGGTAGAGTCCCGGGATCGGATTGCCGTGTTTAAGCGTATGCCACTCGTTGTCGAGTTCGTGGAGGAGTTCGTAGCGTTCTTCGTGGTCCATCACTATCCCCGAGGGCGTAATTACACTTCGACGTCGACCGCAAAGGATCCGTCCGCGTAGCCGCCCTCCGGTATCGAAGACGTATCCATCATCGCGGCGATTCGTTGAATCGACGAAAGAATCAGGGTCTGCTCCCATTCTTCGAGTGCCTTGAATCGCTGAATAAACTCTTCTTGTAGAAAATTGGGGTGTGTTTCCAGGATTCGTCGCGTTTTCTCCGTAATATCGACGTAGACGCGCCGTTTATCCTGTTGACTACGGATTCGCGTTGCCAGTTCCTTGGCCTCGAGACGGTCGAGTATTGTGGTTACGGTCGCCTGACTGAGACTCACCCGTTTGGCGAGTTCGCCGATCGTAATCGCTCCGGACTGCCCAATCTCGCTGGCCACGACGAGCTGCGGCCCGGTGAGTCCATATTTTTTGGACAGATAACGTGAGTGAATATCCATCGCCCGAATTATCTGGCGAAGCGTTGAGAGTACCTGAGCGCTCGTGTTGGCGTTACTCATCCTCGATCTGCTCCACTCCCGAGAACGGAATCACCCGTCCTCCCGGCGCGGTCTCGGCCTGGGGACTCAATTCTTCGATCATGCGTACGCTTTGTGTTGGTATCATCAGGTGCTCAGCCTCCCCAAATTCCGTGCGAAGTTCGTCGCCGGTTGGATCGATAATCACGCCTCCCGGCTTCGGAAAAATCAGCCCTCGAATGGAAACAAAGTAGGGATGGGTGAGATCCAACTCGCGAGCTTTAACGGTGTGGTCTTTCTCTTTCCACGTAAAATGAACTTTGTACAGCGCCACGATAGATCATGACGGTAATTCGTTTTGGCCGGTAATGCAATGCATAGGTTTAAAAAACGCTTGAATACTAAACATCTGTAAAGTAATATTACCTATGTCTTTCTCCTCTCAGCGCCCGCCGGCTTATGCGCTTTTTGATCGTCCCCGTGAAGTTCTCGGATTTCGTCAGATGGAAATTTCCGGGCCGGTGTGCTCGACGTTGGCGGTTGCGTTTGCCGTTCGAGTTTTGGCGGCTGACGCTCGCCCGGCAGCGTGGATTGTGCGAGAAAAGACCGTTCCGTTTCCGGTGGACCTGCGCGACGCGGGCGCAGCGCCTGAGCGCATCGTTCTGGTCCTGGCGGGGGACGACGCGGTGGCTGACAAGGCGGCGGACACTATTCTCAGAAGTGGACAGTTCTCCCTTTTGATAGTCGATCTCCTCGGTGACCATCTGCCCGAACCGGGCGTTGCGTCCCGTTTTATGCATCTTTGTCGACGGTACCGAAGCACGATGGTGTATGTATCCCCGCGTCACGATCTCCCTACGTTTGCAACGGCGGCGGTGCACCTAACGGGTGAGGCCGTTTACGGTGAAACGGAACAGCGGATACGGATAGGAGTGCGCCGTAGCCGCCATCCGCTTTCGGATTGTGAGATACCGGCGTATGGCCCCGATTATCTGTATTAGGATTCCCGATTTCGGGCTGCAGATTCTCGCTCGTCGTCTCAATCGTGGGTCTGATTTACCGCTGATTACGGTACGCGAGGATCGTCCGGCTGCCCGGGTTACTGCCTGTAACGCGGCCGCCGTGTCCCGAGGCGTTCGTCCGGGGATGCGTTACGCCCAAGCGCTCTCTCTCGATCGGACGATTCGCGCCGGTGTGGTGACGCCCGAGGAGCGAAAGCGGGAGATGGACGAGGTAGAAGCGCTGCTCTACGAGATAGTTCCGACGGTAGAGCGCTCGCGCTTTGAGGAAGGCCTTTTTTGGATACCAACCGACGGCATTACTCAGTACGTCGAGCAGCGCTATCACCGGCAGCCGGAGCTGGTCCTCAAGGAGAAGGTAGAGAGCTCAGGGCGCCGTGTGTGCGTCGCCAGTGCCCATAGTCGTATCGCCGGTACGGTTGCAACCGCCGCCAGGCACACGCTTACGGCTGAGAACAGGATGGACGAGTGGCAGTGGGTGCTCGCGCAACCGTTGGCGGCACTCCCGGTGCCGGCGGGCGATGCGGAACGGTTCCGTTTTCTCGGCCTCCGTACGATCGGCGATTTGGCGGAGCTACCCGAGGGACAGTTGCGGCGACGGATGAGTTCCGAGACGGTAGAGCTGTATCGGTTTCTCCAGGACGAGAGACGGGTGTCGTCCGTCAAACCGATCGGGCGGCGAAGTCTGGCCCGTCACTATCGTTTTGAACATCGCGTGACCTCCACAGAACAGCTATCAACGATTATGGCACCGATAATTTCCTCGATTATCGCGGAAGCTGAGGCAGCCGCCCTATGGATCGAGTCGGTACGGATCGAGATCACCGGTGAGATGCCCAAACCATGGCATCAGGAGATCGGGGGAGGAGCGGCGACGCGCGATGCCAACGCGCTCCACCGTCTTATTGCGCTGCGCCTTGAGGCAAAACCGCCGGCGGCGGAGGATCTGTCGACGATGGAGATCGTCGCTCTCTGTATACCCGGGCGAGAGGCTCAGGGAGAGCTTATCCCTCACGACGCACCGCTGAGTACCGATGTTATCGACCACGCCCGCCTCGAGGAGGCGGTGGCGACACTCCGCGCGGAGCTCGGCGATCAAGCGGTCGTTCGAATGTTACCGGGCGACCACCTTGTACCGGAGTTTCGCGTGCGGCGCTTACGTCTCGGTTCGGGCCGTCCCTTACTAAACCGCCATGACACAGATGAGGTGCCGTCAACCGTCGACGGGGTCTTTCGCATCAGACGGATCGAGATCGATGGACCGCAACTTTCTACCGGCGGCGCCCGTCGCCAGCTCTGGGGGCCGTTCCTCCTGTCGAGTCGGTGGTGGCGTGGCCCGGAGCTCGAACGTATCTATCGCTATCGCCGCGACGAGGTGGAATTTCTGTGGTGGGAGTTTACGACGCCCGGCTCTCAGCGCCTGTATCGACAGGGAAAGGTTGAGTAGCCGCGATGACCGACTACGTCCCACTGTGGTGCAAGAGTAACTTTTCCTTCCTCCGTGCCGCATCGCATCCTGAGGAACTGGTTCGGGCGGCGGCTACGTCGGGAGTTCGCGGTCTCGGGCTCACCGATCTCGACAGTCTCGCCGGCGTCGTCGCCGCGCACCAGGAGGCCAATGCGGTCGCCGAGGCCGAGAAGCGCCGCTTTCAGCTCATACTCGGTACCGAGCTAAGCGTCGAGACGGAGGGTGGCGCGCGGGTTGTTTTGCTCGCTCAGAATCGTCGTGGCTACCGGGCCGTGAGTACGCTTATCTCTCGCGGACGCCTGCGAAGCCCGAAAGGCGTCAGCCGGGTACCGGTGGAGGAGATACTGCAAAACGCCGAGGATGCGATCCTTATATGGACCTACGCCTCGGGAGATGCGGCCCTCTACGAGCAGATTGGTCCGGCCTTTACCGGACGCGCCTACGTCGGCGTCTCGCGCCATTACCGGCCGATCGATCGAATGCGGGAGCGGCGATTACGGGCAATCGCCGATCGTTTTGATCTGCCGATCGTCGCGTTGCCTGAGGTACTCTATCACCTGCCCGAGCGGCGCTGTCTCTACGACGTTATGCGTTGCATCGATCATGGCGTCAGTCTCGAGGAAGCGGGAGAGTGGCTTGGGCAAAACGCCTTACACGCGCTACCAACGCGAGATTTTATCGAACGAACCTATGCCGATCATCCGGATTGGGTAAAGCGAACCCTGGAGATCGCGGAGCGCTGCTCATTCTCGCTTGCGGAGATCGAGTATCGCTATCCGAGTGAGACTCGGCCCGAAGGCTACTCCGATCGCTCCTGGTTGCGCGAGTTGACCCACCGTGGTGCACGCGATCGCTATCCACAGGAGGTGCCGCCACCCGTGCGCGAACAACTCGAGCGGGAGCTGGCCCTGATCGAGGAACTCGACTACGCCGGTTACTTTCTCACGATGGCCGAGATCGTCAGGTACTGCCGCGAACACAACATCCTGTGCCAGGGGCGCGGCTCAGCGGCCAACTCCGCGGTCTGCTTCTGTCTCGGTATCACCGCGGTTGATCCGGTACGCGTAAATCTTCTTTTTGAGCGTTTTTTGTCCCGTGAGCGCGCCGAACCGCCGGATATCGACATCGATATCGAGCACCGGCGTCGCGAAGAGGTTATTCAGTTTGTCTACGATCGCTATGGGCGCGATCGGGCGGCGATGCTGGCCAACGTTGTTCGTTACCGGCGGCGCTCGGCGATCCGCGAGGTAGGTAAGGCATTTGGGTACCCCGAGACGACACTTGATCAAGTAGCCAAGCTCCTTTCCTACCGCGGGATGACGATTGCCGAGGCGGTCGAGAAGAGCACGATTGACACCAACGATCCAGCGGTAGCGCGGTTTCTCGATATCTGTGAAGAGATCCTCGACATGCCACGCCACCTGTCGATCCATCCCGGCGGATTTCTTCTGGGGAGCGAGCCCGTCTATCACATCGTTCCGATCGAGAACGCGGCCATGCCGGAGCGTACGGTGATCCAATGGGACAAACACGCCGTTGAGGCGATGAATCTCTTTAAAGTCGATCTCCTCGGGCTCGGTGCACTGACTCATCTTGACTACGCGTTTCGCCTGTTGCGGGAAGCTCTCGGGGTCGAGCTGTCGATGGCGACGATACCCGCCGATTGTGCCCGCACCTTTGCAATGCTCCGTCGCGCCGATACGGTCGGTGTCTTTCAGCTCGAGAGTCGCGCGCAGATGGCGATGCTTCCCCGACTAAAACCACAGGTCTACTACGATATCGTTGTCGAAATTAGCATCGTCCGGCCCGGCCCAATCACCGGTGGTATGGTTCATCCCTACCTGCGGCGCCGCGCGGGCGAAGAGGCGATCGAGTACCCGCACCCGGATTTGGAGGCAGTTCTTTCCAAGACGCTGGGTGTCCCGCTTTTTCAGGAGCAAGTGATGAAGCTCGCGGTCGTAGCGGCGGACTACACCCCCGGCGAGGCCGACCAGTTGCGTCGCGATATGGCCGCCTGGCGCCACAGTGGCCGCATCGAGGCTCATCATGAGCGACTCGTCACTCGAATGATCGCAAAAGGTATCGAACCTGAGTTTGCCGAGCGCGTCTTCGAGCAGATTCGCGGTTTTGGCGAGTACGGATTCCCGGAGAGCCACGCCGCGAGTTTTGCCCTTATTGCCTACGCAACGGCGTGGATGCGCGCCAACTATCCGGTGGTGTTTGTGTGCGCGTTGCTGCAGGCGTGGCCGATGGGGTTCTACAGTCCGGCCAGTATCGTTGCGGACGCGCGGCGACACGGCATCACCGTTTTGCCGATCGACGTACTCGCGAGTGAATGGGAGTGCGTCCTCGTACCGTTTCCGGACACAGACGGTATGCAAAAGACCAAGAGTCCCGACGGGATGTTTGCGATTCGTATGGGCTTAAGGTACGTCAGAGGGATCGCTGCGGCCGACTGGGACCGCATCAGGCGGGCCCGCAAGACGGGTGGGCGAGGTCTCCGCGAGTTTCTGCGTGCCGCGCGACTGCACAAGGACACGCTTGCGGCGCTGACCGAGGCGGGGGCGTTTGCCTCCCTCGGTCGAGGTCGTCGCGAGACCGCGTGGGAAGTGTTTGACCGATACTGGAGCGAAGCAGAGACGGAGGAAGTAGCGCCGGCTTTGATGCTTTCGGGACCTGGCGGGAAGCAATCGGCTCGGATAACCGGGAGTCGTTTATCCGACCAAGATCGGGCCAGGGTAACGGTCGCCTCTGCAAACTGGCAGCCCGAGGAACTCTCATTTGCCCCACTCACCTTTGCCGAGCGAATCCTCTGGGACTATCGTTCCTCGGCGCACAGCACGGAAGGACACCCGCTTGAACCGTTTCGCGATTGGCTCCGAAAACACGGCCACCCGCCGGCCGCGGAGGTACGGCGCAGCCCCCATGGCACGGGTGTGGCGTATATCGGAATGGTGATTTGTCGACAACGACCCGAAACGGCCTCCGGTACGGTGTTTATGACGCTCGAGGACGAGACTGGGTACGTCAATCTCATCGTGTGGCCTAAGTGCTATCAGCGTTTGCGATCTGTCCTCGTGACCGCGTCGATTCTCGGTGTTCGGGGCAATCTACAGAGCGACGGTTCTACGGTTCACCTTGTCGTTGCCGATGCCTGGAAGCCAAAACTCCCCGAGCGGGCTGCGACGCCACGAAGTCGTGATTTTAGATGATGTACCCTCACGCACACTCGCGGTAGATTAGATGATATGAGAACGATACGCGCGCTTGCGTTTGTCTTCCTGATAAGCTCTTCCCTTTTGGCACAGGAGCCGATTACCCTCGCGCATCCGATCACCGGTAGCGATACCTATCGCCTGATTTCGATAAACGATCAGCGTATATCGCTCAACGACGTGTTTGTGCGCGATGCCCAGATTGTGACCCGCGTTGAGATTCATCGCCGGCCGTTTGACGAACGTCGGGCCGCATATGACGCCCTGTTTTATCTGACCGAATCCACGAGATCCGCCCGCGATCCAGTGCCGGTCACCGAGCGCTATCCGAGCAGTTTCCTGCGCGATGGAGCCGGGCGGATGGAGATCGACCCCGCCTATATTATGCCCGTCACCCGCAACTTTCCCGTTTTTCCGGACAATCAGGTTGACCATGGCGCGACCTGGTCGGCGCGGGCCTGGGAACTGCACGATTTGTCCGAGGGTTATGCTATCGCCGAGCCGATCTCATTCGAAATGCCGGTTTCCTATCGGTACGCCGGCAGCGAACAACGGAACGGGCGAGAACTCCATCGAATCGAAGCGGAGTACAACGTGTTTCATCGACGTGATTATCTGGCGCCTTTGTACCCCCAGCAGATCGTCGGGCGCTCCGAACAGACGATATGGTGGGACCAGATCGCCGGGCGAATCGATCGGATCGAAGAAGACTACCTTATTCAGTTTTTCCTCAACGACGGCCAGACGATCACCTATGAGGGTAGGGCAGTCACGACCACCGAGTCGGCCCGTCCGCTTGATCGCGGTGTCGTCGGCCGTTTGCAGGCGGAGATCGACCGCGATGGAATAGCGGACACCGAAGTTCGGAATGAGGAAGACGGCATCTCTATCTCGCTTCAGAACATCGCCTTTCCGCCCGACTCGGCGCGGATTCTACCGGAGGAACAACGTCGCCTGGCGTACATCGCCGAAATCCTCCAGCGATATCCCGATAACGAGGTTCTTATCACCGGCCACACCGCACTCGCGGGCTCGGCCGAGGGGCGGCGTATCTTGTCGATCGAACGGGCGCGCGCCGTCGGACGGTACTTGATCGACCAGGGTGTTCGTGCTCCGGCCGACGTGTACTACCGCGGTCTGGGCGCGACGGAGCCGATCGGCGATAACGGTACGGATGCGGGACGACGACAGAACCGACGAGTCGAGATACAGATACTCGACAACTGATTCGCGATAGCGCCTCGTGAGCCTCCGTTGTCGTCGCGATGCATGAATAAGTAATTTCTTTTAATGAACACCGTATACAAAAACCCGCGTGCGCGCATGGCATGGGGTACATTTATTGCCGATGCAGCCGCGTTGGGACTTCACTGGATCTACGCCCAACCGAGAGTGAGACGAGCCGGTGGCGAAACGCCCGAGTTCTCTGAGCCCGATCCGGCAAACTACGAGGGAGTCCCGGCCTATTTTGCCCACGCCGGAAAACACGCCGGAGATCTCTCGATGTACGGCGAATCAGCGTTGGTACTGTTACGATCGCTGGACGATTCCGGAGAGTTTGCGGAGCAACACTACGCCCGCGCGTTTAACGACCACTTTGGCTTCGGTGGCGAATACGTCGGCTATATCGACGGACCCACGCGCGAGACGCTTGTCAATCAAATCAAAATCGATGAAGAGCTCCGCGAGGCGGCAATGGAGATCCCCTACGAAGGAAGCGCGTCAAAAAAGAAGAGTATCGCCGACAAAGTCATCTCAAATGGACAGTTGCTTGGCGGTGATGCGCTCCGCGAAAAGGTCCTCGAGTCTGTGCGCCTGACAAAAGGCGGCGACGCCGAGCTTGCGCTCGCCGGAGCGATTATCGATCTCTTTGAGTCTCGTCGTCGACCTGCCGGTTCGACGAGCGACGTTCAGCTGCCCGCGCTCACGCGCCCGCCGATTCTTCTCGCCCACGACCCGGCGATCGATCCCCACTCGTCCGAGTTTTCGGCCGCGATTCGGGTCACGCATAACAACGACGAAGCGCTTGCCTGGGCGAAATTTGTCGCCGTGCTTATTAAGGATCTCCTCGAGAATCCGGGCGAACCGGATCGCCTGTCGGCGAGCATTGAGACCGCCGCGGCCGGCGCACCAAAAGAGATTACGGACGAAATCGACGGCATGTTTAAGCTCCGCGGGACCGACAATAAAGTCTACACGATGAAACACGGTCCCGCGTGCGAGCTTACCGCCGGCGTTCCGGCCGCGCTACACAACCTACTCGGGGCGGAAAGCTACGTTGCGGCCGTTCGGCGGAACATACTCGCCTGTGGAGACTCCTGTGGCCGAGCAATGGTCGTCGGTCCGATCGCAGCGTTGATGTTTAGCGGTGACGCCGGTATACCGGAAGAATGGTCGGCGCGACTAACCCGTCACGCTGAGCTCGAGCGGCGGATCTCTTCCGTCGTCGGCTGACATCGCGGGCAGATGTGCGTCGATCGACCGGCGACGCGTAAGCGATCAACCGTTTCGCCGCATCGAGGGCAGGCCTGTCCGGTCCGGCGAAAGACCGAGAGATAGTTTTGATTTGTAGACCTCTCGTTTCCGTCTGCCGGAACAAAGTTTGAGAGACCGCCACCGAGCGCCGTTCCTCGGTTTTGGATCCCGAGATTAAGTACGGTTTCAACAGCGAGGCGTAAAAGCGAAACCTCTTGTTCGGATAAATCGTTGGCGCGTCGCGCCGGATGGATACCGGCTTGCCACAACGCTTCGTCGACATAGATGTTGCCGAGTCCGGCGATGACGTGTTGATCGAGAAGCAGGGCCTTTATCATTCGCCGGCGCGCGGCAAGTTTTCGCCACTTGTCTTCCCGGTCGGCTATCGTACCTCCAAGCGGTTCAAATCCAAGCTTGTCCGTTATCACCTCCGGACGCTCCGTCGCCAGAAATCGTCCAAACTTTCGGGGATCGTGAAATCTGATCTCGCGTCCATCGTCGAGGGTCAGGATTACGCGTTCGTAGCCGCTCCGTTGATGATCATACGGCGTGATCCACAGCCGGCCGCTCATACGCAGGTGAACGACGATCGTTTGCGTTCCGTCTGTCCCGATCACGATGTACTTTCCCCGGCGGCGGATCGAGGTCAACTGGACACCGCGTACCCGCGTGGTAAACAGATCAGGATCACCGCCGACCGAGTTTTTCCAGCCGATCTCGACCGCGCTGATGCGGTGTCCGACGATCGATTGACGACGCAGCGAACGGACGACCGTTTCTACCTCGGGAAGTTCGGGCATGTTCTTGTCGCTACGGACTCATCGGTATTTGAACAGCCGTGTACCGATACCAGAAATCGGCGATCTCCTGCAACGTCCCGTCGACCCGCATCTGTTCGAGTGCCTCATGGACTGCGGCGTGGAGATCGGGGAGGTCCAGACGAATCGCCAGCGCATACGGCTCGACGGCGTATGGTCGATCAACGCGGCGAAGCGTGTCGCGATAGCGTGGATTCGCCAGGATGTAATGCTCAATTATCGCGATATCAGCCACGATACCGTCGAGACGACCGGCCGCGAGATCCTCGACGGCGTGTCCGAGGTCGTCATAGCTGCGCACGGTGACGCCCGGAGTCGCGTCCACCAGCCGAGCGCCGGTCGTCCCGATCTGGGCCCCAACCTCGCCACCAACGAGTTGATCGAGGCTCGTAACTGCGGGGTGTCGGTCGGATACGACGAGGTACTGGGCAGCTGCGAGGTATGGATTTGAGAATCGCATGTGCCTTCGGCGTTCCTCCAGGAGCGTGACCGAGGATGCGACCATATCGTACTGCCGTGCGGCAAGACCGATAAAAATTCCGTCCCACGGGACCGTTATAAACTGTGGACGAAATCCCGCTCGCCGTCCGATCTCGCGAACGAGATCGATGTCAAATCCAACGAGTTCGCCGTCGCGGTTGACGTATTCCATCGGTGGCCAGGTTGCGTCGGTCGCGACGGCCACGTTCCAGTCCGATTCGATCTCGTCGACCGGTTGAAGCGCACTTTGGGCAGCGACATATGTTTGGAGAATAAGCGCAAGTAGCAGAGTCATGAGGATTGGGCGGGCGTTCATCGGCTTGATTTTAGTCCTTGAGGCCGGACATCTGCTCCTGGATGAGGGCCATTCGACGTGGATCGTCGGTCGTAAACAACACGAGGTCGTCGGTCAATCCCGAAATCTCACCGCCCGGTAGACGGTTAGACTTGAGTGCCTTCACGCCCACCGTACTCGAAACTCGATACGTCCCCGTATCGGTTTCGACGACGAGCATCCCTTCGTTCCAATAACACTGACGAACCCGTTCTTCCATACCTCGTTCGATACCTCAAATCAGCGGAAATTGCAAACGATTTAGTCAGGCTCGCTGGAGAACGGTCAACATGTAAAGCTTGAGATAGATCTCGAACTGTTTGCGGCGACGAATCCGTTCGAATGTGGAGTTAACGGCGATCGTGCGCGCCATCTCTTCGATCGCGGCGGGATCGGGAGCGCGAAGGGTTCGTGCGTAGCGCGCTCGACGGAGCGCGTCGCGGCATAGTGAGTTTACGTCTTCGACAAGATTCTCGGCCGCGCCGGGATCGATAAGCGGATTCCATTGCTTGCGCAGTTCCTTGAGTCGCTGATCGGGGGTTTGGCCGCTGTTGAGATACGGTTCTTGCATTTTAGACAGCGTGGCCTTAAACGCTTTTTTCGCCGCTTCCCGCGAGTTCTCGCTTTTTGACGCTGGTGGTCGTGTCGCCGTTTCCGCCCGCGCGTGTGTCCGTCGTTCGCCGGAACTGTGACGAGTAGCGCTGGAATCGGTCGAGAACATACGACGAAACAACCGTACGATACCTCGTAATACGGGAATCAGCATCCAGGCCGGAAGCCGGAGTTTCGCATCTTTTACCATCTTTGCGCGATCGAGCTGAAATATCTCCGACCAGCGACGCATCTCCTTGGCGCCGCGGTCGAGAAGGCTCATTCCGGCGTCCCGCATCCCGGCGGGTAGCTCTTGTCCGTCGATCACCAAAAAGAGGGTGGTAAAGTTGGCCAGACCGTGTAGAAGAGAAAAGTCGGCCTTTACCGAGTCGGCGACTTTTTGTTCAAACGCATCCGGATCGTGGAGCCAGACCTCGTCGCGGTCGTTCAAAAGGATGCGGGCCATTTGATTCACCAGATCGCGCTCGATCACGGGGCCTGCCGCCTTGACCTGGCGGAGAACCAGCGGCACGTATTGCTCGGCGTGAACCATCACGCCGTTTCGTTCGGGGGTGTTGATCGTCACGAGCTCGGAGATCTGAGATTCGCTCGGGCGCTTCATCATCTCCGTGATCCAAAGGTTGATATCTTCTTTCGGGGCTTTTTTTAGGAGCGTGACGCCCTTGTCGTCCTTGAAGTTGTAAACGTCCTGAACGGTAAACGCCCAAGGCGCTTTTTTAAATCCGGAGTCAAGTAGTTTGCGTTGTTCTTCGGATTCGCGCGCTCGTTGGTGCTCTCCTTTAAAATAGACGGAGTAGTACCCAAGGAAGTACGCCGATTGCATAAATCCATGCTCCATCTCAAGGCGCTCCGTCTTCTGAGCGTAATCCTGGATAATCATACTCGAAAGCTGTGTCCAGAAATGGAAGCTGAACTCGTTTGGCTTTTGGATGGACTTGAGCGCCTCGTCCGGGCGCGTCTGAGCCGTCTCGATGAGATCGTGAACGAGCATTTCTCGAGTCCGAAAGATCGAACGGAGTTTTGTTTCCGCGTAGCCCGCGTTTTTGTCGGTACGCAGGTAATCGCGAATTTTGCCGACAACGATCGGTACCATCGCGTCGCGGAGGAGTCGCGCCGTTGCTAAAACGTCGTGTACGTTGTTCGGATAGCGAATCAAGAGGATCTGATCGGGATCAACTTCCTCGTCCTTGAGCCAGTGCATCAAGTCGTTCTCGACCTCAACGGTACGCAGGAGATTAGTCGGGATCGTCATCGCCATCTCTTGTTCGGACGGAAACGGCAGGCTCCGTTCGTCGTTCATTCTCCGATACCAGCGTCCGATCTCAGCGGGGTAAAACCCGGGATAGTACAACGCGTCTATTTCGCCGACGGAATCGCGATCGAGAGTGACGGCCCCGCCTTTTTCAAGCTC
Source organism: Alkalispirochaeta sp. (assembly GCA_965601745.1). Taxonomy (GTDB): domain Bacteria; phylum Spirochaetota; class Spirochaetia; order DSM-27196; family Alkalispirochaetaceae. Next base: position 1,503,483 of record OZ271836.1, on the reverse strand, counting down.
CTTGAGTGAGGTACGCAGGATCGTCCGGCGCTCCTCACCGAGAAGCGATTCCGAGCCCGGGATCTGATCCGAAAAGCGTTTGGCATAGCGAAACGCAAAGTTCTCAAAGCTCTCCCATGATCCGCGCGGATTGCCGGTGTGTTTGACAAACGAGTGGACGATCTTATGAACGTCGCGGGCCGAAATCATCTTTTCTCCTTGACCTTGATCTTTATTGTACGAATGGAGGCTCACAACGGCAATCGGCAAATTGACAGTGCCCGATTTGGACGAGTACACTGACGCTATGAAATCGTCCGCCGTGTACCTCCGTATAGGCATGCATGTAGCGATCGTGGTCTTCATCGTGTCGTGTGCCGGCTCTCCCGAGGTTGTGGAACGCCCGCCGAGCAGCGCCGACAGCACGGAAGTACCTACGGCGGCGGCCGACGGCTCAACCGACGCTCCGCCGACGCGCGACGATGAGGAGACCGTTGAGCTCGCCGAGACGGAGTTTTCCCAAGAGAGCATAACGGAAGAGTTCTACGACCAGACCTTCAGTGAGGTCGAATCGACGATAGCGGAGTTAAACCAGATTATTGCCGAGGAGAGTTTTGATCGTTGGCGGTCGTTTCTCACGACGAGCTATCGCAACACGTTCTCCGATCCTCGTGTTCTGGAAGAGAACTCACAGAGCGCGGTGCTCCAAAACAGAAACATCACCCTCCGCAGCCTGGAAGACTATTTTCGTTTTGTCGTCGTTCCGAGTCGGGCAAACGTTCGTTTGGACGATATTGTATTTATCAACGAGTCTACCGTTGAGGCGATAATGGTTATCCAGGGAGAAAGGTACTTAATCTACAATCTGACCAAATCCAACGATCGCTGGAAGATCGATACGTTTTAGGATATAGTCGTGAACGAGGTGCGAACGATGAAAAAACCTGTTCTACTCACTCTGATCGCGTTGTTGTGCTTACTTACCACCGGTTTGGCGGCGCAGGAAGACGAATCGGCGGGTCGGACGATAGAGGAACTCTATCTCAGCCAGGATCTCGAGATCCAGATCATGAGGTCACAGGCTCTTGCCGACGATCGTGAAATGAAGCTTTTGGCGCTGCAGACGATTCGCGATATGGTCGAAGGTGGGCGGAGCGCGGACGGTGTCTACCCGATTCTTGAGTCCCTCGCGACCGAGGGTAGTGCGCGTCAGGTACGGTCCAACGGAGCGGTGATAAATAATTTTCCTGAGATTCGCCGCCAGGCAACGCAGCTACTCGGCGAAGTTGGAGGCGAACAAGCCAAGGATTCACTCGTCCGCATCATGTTGACCGATCCGGAACCGATGGTCCTGGCGGAAGCCGCCTACGCCCTCGGGGAGATCGGTATTAACGACAATAGCGAGGTATCCGATAGCCTCGTTCAGACCTTGCTCGTCGAGAACGCCAACCCGACACCTGACAACAACCTGGCATTTGCGATCATCCTCGCCCTTGAGAGTCTATCCGAAGCGAGCGGAGGACTCGCCGATCCCGAGGTTCTCAACGTTCTCCTTGAAACGGCGTCCAGCCCCTATATCCGCGCAGTGCGGCGACGAGCGGTTGAAGCGATCGTCA